>CACYBB010000001.1 GCA_902772585.1 uncultured Bacteroidales bacterium
CTTCTGCTGACCAACCTGATAGTACTCGTTACAGCAATCGGTTGTGATTGTGAAACCTGGAGGAACGGGAACACCAAGCAGGTTCATCTCGGCAAGGTTAGCACCCTTACCACCGAGTTCCTCACGCATTTTTGCATTACCTTCGGCCTTACCATTACCGAAGAGGTAAACTCTTTTTTGACTCATAGTTTGTGTATTATTAAGTAATAAATTGTTGTATTTTCGTTGTATTTATCAGTTGGTTTGCAAAGATACGACAAAATTTTTATTTATCCAAATAATTTTCCTTTTTTTATTTTTGTTTATAGTGAATACCGCCCAGAGTGCTTGGTTTAAGCAGTCGGGAGACTCCTACCCAAGGTCGATTGCCGTGTCTGCAACTCTCACGTAAAGCATGCAGGAAGTAGCGCCAGCCAAAGCCTCGCGCCATACCTATATAATATAAGACGGAGAGTTGGTAGCGACCATATCCGTGTTGGCGCAACAGTCGATTGACACGCAGGCGCGACTGTCCGTTGCTCTCATGGTGCTCAATGTCAAGGGTTGACGTGATGCTGCCCTGTCGGACGGTGATGCAGTAGAGGGGGCGCTCGTCAATGGCCACCTGACGGGCAGCAAGTCCTGCAACGACAGAGAAGTGGCAGTCGTTGCCAGAGGGAATGTCCTCGAACTGTATGTGGTTATCGATGACGAGTTGACGACGAATCATCTTTCCCCAGGGATTGGTGTAGAGACAGCGCAGGACGTCAGGATTGTCGTGCTCACGATGATAGCTCTGGAAGAGCAGTTTCACGGAGCGGTCACGATAAGCAGGCTGCAAAGTGTCGGAATAGGCACTGGTGACATCGAAGAACACAATGTCGGCAGCATCGTCGGCATGGGTACTGATAAGGTCAGCGGCTGATGGCGTAAAAAAGTCGTCGGAGTCGGCAAAGAGCACCCATCGGCCTGTGGCATGCTGCAGTCCGATGTTACGAGCATCGCCAGCACCACAACCCGTGCTGTGACAGAGCAGGAAGTCGAAGCGCTGTCGGAGCATCTCCACCTGTTGCAATTCCTCGCCGTTGCTGTTGTTGTCGACCACGATGACCTGTGGCGACAGACCCCATGGAATGCTGTCCAGCAGGCGCTCAAGCAGGCTGGCAGTATTTTTGTGAGGAATGATGATGCTGTACACTTTTGCTTTCGGTTTTTGACTTATCGTTTGCAAAGGTACTAAAAAAATAGTAATTCGTAATTCTTTTTTTTATAAAAAGTGTGGCGTTGCAATCGTAATTCATAATTTTTTATTATCTTTGCCGAAGAAATAACCAAACAACAAAATTCATGCATATTCTTTATGTCATAGAACAGATGTCGCGCATAGGTGGCATGGAACGTATCATTGCAGAGAAGATAAACCGTTTGGCAGCAATGAGCGACATAAAGGTTACGCTGTTGTTGGTTTGGAAAGACCGTCAAAGACCAGTATTCGAGATAGACAGCAGGGTTGGCATAAAACACATTGATGCACAGATGATGAAGGGAGGACTCACCTACCCGATTGTCGTTTGGCGCTATAATCGCTTGGTAAGACAACTGAAACCCGACGTCACCGTATTGTCGTGGGTGACAGGCGCCATGCTCGCTACTTTCGGCAAGCATGTGGGCAAAACCATCTTCGAACTGCACCACTCAGCAGCCACCATGAAGCACGCCTGGCTGTTGCGCAGCCTGCAACGCCGTACGGATGTCGTGGTGACGCTGACTCCTGAGGATGCTCAATACTTTACGCAAGCACAACGGGTTGAGGTGATTCCTAACTTTACGACGATAGACGGCAACAGGCTGCCGGACTATGACACGAAACACTGTGTGGCATTGGGACGCATGGTGCCTGCCAAAGACTATCCGCGAATGGTGAGACTTTGGAAGGAAGTAGTGAAAGAACATCCCGACTGGGTGCTCGATATCTATGGCGACGGACCAGAACGTGAGCACATCCAGCAAAGCATTGAAGAAGCGCAGCTGAGTGACAAGATATGTCTTCATGGCAATACAAAAGAGGTGGCAAAGGCCTACGGTGAAGCCAGTATCTATCTGATGACCTCGCGCACGGAAGGTTTCCCTATGGTACTGCTCGAGGCAATGACGATGGGGCTGCCAGTGGTGGCTTTCGACTGTCCGCATGGACCACGAAACATCATTCGCAACGGTGTCAATGGCCTGTTGATAGACATGAAGGATGACAAGGCATACGTCAGCGCACTGACACTGCTGATGGACAATGCTGAACGGCGTAGGTTGATGGGTGAAAAGGCCCATGAGACGGCTATGCGGTTCTCGTGCGAGAACATCATGCAGCGATGGATGGATTTGTTCAATTCGCTGGTTAATGACAAGTAAATTTGGCAGAATGACTTTTTCTTTGTATCTTTGCAACAAAATTACAAAAGAATGGCAAGAAACAAGAAACCATTACCGCTCCTTGAGGGCGTAACGATAGAGGCCGTCGCCGCTGAGGGTAAGTGCCTGTTCCACTGGGAGGACCTGGTGGTCTTTGTACCCTTCTGCGTACCTGGCGACGTATGCGACGTGCAGATTCGTCGCAAGAAGCACTCCTTTGCCGAGGGCGAGGTGGTGCGCTTTATTACATATAGTAAGGTACGCGCAATACCCTTCTGTCAGCACTTTGGCGTGTGTGGAGGCTGCAAGTGGCAGAATCTGCCCTACCCAGAGCAGTTGAAGTTCAAGCAGCAACAGGTGTATGACCAGTTGCATCGCATTGGCAAGGTGGAGTTGCCAGAATTTCGTCCTATCCTTGGCAGCGTAAAGACGCAGGAGTATCGTAACAAACTGGACTTTGGATGCGCCAATAAGCGTTATCTCACTAAAGAGCAGATTCAGACATTGCCTAATGACGAGAGTCAGAGTCTTAAGGATGTGCCTGCCATCGGATTCCATATCACAGGGGCTTTCGACAAGATACTGCCCATTGAGAAGTGTTGGCTGATGGACGATCTGCACAACCAGATTCGTAACGACATTCGCGACTATGCAATGGAGCACGGCATCTCGTTCTTTGACCTGCGTACGCAGGTAGGATTGTTGCGCGACATCATCATCCGCAACAGCGCCAGTGGCGAACTGATGGTTATCATCCAGTTCCACTACGACGAGACGGGTGGCGAGCAGGAGGCTAAAGACCTGTTGCAACATGTCGCTGACACGTTCCCACAGATTACATCGCTGATGTATCTGGACAATCAGAAGTGTAATGACACCATTGGAGACCAGGAGATACTGACCTTCAAGGGTACTGACCACATCTTTGAACTGATGGAAGACCTGAAGTTCAAGGTGGGTCCGAAGTCGTTCTACCAGACGAATACGGAACAGGCTTACCATCTGTATTCAGTAGCCAGAGAGTTTGCGTTCGGCCAACACCCATCACCCATCACCGAACACCCATTAGTCTATGACCTCTATACAGGCACTGGTACCATTGCCAACTTCGTAGCGAAGAAAGCGCGTCAGGTGATTGGTATCGAGTACGTCCCTGAGGCTATCGAAGATGCCAAGATTAACTCGCAGGTGAACGGCATTGAGAATACGCTGTTCTATGCTGGCGATATGAAGGATATCCTGACGGATGACTTCATCGCAGAACATGGTCGTCCGGATGTCATCATCACCGACCCACCACGTGCAGGTATGCATCCTGATGTGGTGAAGACCATCCTCAATGCTGCCCCAGAGCGCATCGTCTATGTCAGCTGTAATCCTGCCACACAGGCTCGCGATTTGCAGTTGATGGACGAACAGTACAAGGTGGCTGAGGTGCAGCCAGTCGATATGTTTCCTCATACGCCACACGTCGAAAATGTAGTATTACTAATCAAGAGATAAATAACTTAAACCCAACGTATTATGAGAAATTACTTCATGTTTGCCTTTATGGCATTCGCATTGACAGCCAATGCAGAACAATTAGAGAGGGACAACACTGAGCAGAAGTCAACTGTTGAGGTTCCTCAGTGGATTAAGAACATCAAGTTCAGTGGCTACGGCATGCTGCAGTATCAGGCATCAGACCAGAAAGATGCGGAGTCGAACACCTTCAATCTGCGTCTGGCTCGTTTCATCCTGGATGGTAAGATTGGTGATTTTGATTGGCGTGCCCAGATTCAGGGAACCAACGTGAAGGGTCCTGGTGAACCCACCGTTCAGTTGGTAGACCTCTATGCAGAGTGGCGCAAATATCCAGAGTTCAAAGTTCGTGCCGGACAGTTCAAGCGTGCTTTCACATATGAGAACCCCACAAACCCCATTACACAGGGTTGGCGCGGTTATGCTGACGTCATCAACAACCTGTCAGGTTTCGGCGATCGTTCAGGTGAGAAGAGCTCTGGTGGTCGTGACATCGGTGTACAGATTTCTGGTGACCTGTTCCCCAACGCTGAGGGTCGTCGCCTGTTCCATTATCAGGTAGGTGTTTATAATGGTGAGGGTGTCAACCAAAAAGACAAGGACAACCGCAAGGATATCATCGGTGGTTTCTGGGTAATGCCTATTCAGGGACTGCGTGTTGGTGCTTTCGGATGGATGGGTTCTCGTGGCGATATGGTTATTGGCCAGGACGCTAATGGTGCCAACATTACAGGTAGCATCAGCAAGAATCGCTATGCCCTCTCTGCCGAATACTCTCAGGGCGAATACATGTTCCGTGCTGAGTATCTGCACAGCCAGGGCTTCGGCTCGGGCAAAGCCGGAAGCAACGTTGTCGACTACTCTCTTGGCGAGAAGGCCGATGGTTGGTATCTGTTCGGTATCGTACCCGTTATCAAGTCAAAGTTGCATGCCAAGGCCCGCTACCAGTGCTATCGTGACAACAAGAAATGGGATCGCGCCAAGACCTCGTATGAGATTGGTGTCAACTACTTCTTCACAAAGAACTTGGAGATGCACCTTGAGTATGCCCGCATCAACGATCGCAAGTTGGAGAAGCATGACTACAATCTTTTTGACTTAGAATTGGACTTTAAATTCTAAACAACGAATTAAACGGATTTTACGAATCTACGCTTCAGAGCCTCCCATAAGCGAGTCTTATGGTGCATGACATACAGAGAATAAGCCGTGCTGATAATAGTCAGTGCGGCTTCTGTTATCCAGTAAAGCCAACCGTTAGTGAGCAGCGTGACAGCATAGGCCACAAAACCTATCGTCATCTGGATAGCTGCATAGCGCACTACAAACGACGTGGTGCGATAACCAAATTTCCATGTGGCATAACCCGTCACAAAGAAGTTCTCAGCGACATGAGCAATGACGATGGCAAGACCCGTTCCCCAGATTCCCCACAGCCGATAGCCAACGACAACAGCCACGATGAGCACAACAAAATATAAGGTCTCCAGTACCAGATAAGGCAGTGACAGGCGACGTGCCAGCGTGATATAGGCCACAGGAAGGGTGAGCACCTTGAAATACATGGCGAGAACGGCCACCTGCGCCATACCTACTACAGGCAGGAACTCGCTGCTGAACAGCATGGGAATGAGTATGGGGAGTGACATCATCAGCGCTACCAACATAGGCGCTAACAACAGCAGCGATACCTCAATCTGTTTGTTGACAGTATTGTTTGTCGCCTCAATATTGCTGGCAACGCCTGACAGTCGTGGGAAGAAGTCGGCCTCCATAGCCGAGAACACCATACCGGCATAAGTGATGGTAATCATGAAGGCAGCATTGTACAGACCCACCTCGTCGAGACTGCCTACCACATTCAGATAAGCACGTATGGCAACCTCTGAGGCACTACCGATAGCAGCGGCAAGCACAAAGGCTAATCCCAGGCGTATCATGCCTGCACCTTCGCGCAACATGCTACGGCGGAAATAAAAGCGGAAAGGGAACGCGCGATAGGAATAGCCAATGGTGATAAGCATCGTAGCGAAAGCTATCAGCACAATGGCAGGAACAACACCCGAATGACCATAGAAATAGTAGAGCGGTACAGAGACCAGAAGGGTGGCAATAACGGTATATATCTGCGTGCGCGCCAACTTACCCAACTGTCTGGTAGCCTTCATGATAGCCGTCTCGCCACCCGTAATAGCTATCATTGCTACGGATATTGCCAGCATTGCATAGTGTAACGTGTGGTCACCCCACGTAAATGACATCTGGTTCATCAGTGGACTGGCAATAACGCAGAACAGCATACCCAGTACTGCAGCGATGATGCTCCACAGTCGGATAATCTGAATGTTGTAGTGTAACTGTTCCTCAGCCTGTTGCTCGTGGAGTTCAGAGAGTTTAGGAACAGCACCAAACGAGATGCCCAGATTGGTACATTGCGAGGCAAACTTCTGCATGGATAGCAGCAACGCATTCAGTCCCATACCGCCAGCACCCAACAATAGCGCCATAGCCTTGTTGCGCACAAGACTTATCAAGATGACAAAACCTTGCACGCCTCCAAACAGGCTGGTATATTTCAGTACGTGACCGTAGCTCTCGTCGCGTTGCTCTTTCATAATTTTTCTTTAAATTGAACGCAAAAGTACTACATTTATTTTGTATATGCAAATTATTTCGTACCTTTGCTAATGAAATAAGGTCTTTATCAATGAAGATACTACTTATTGGCGAATATAGCAACACCCATAACACGTTGGCACGAGGTCTCAGGACTTTAGGTCATGAGGTGTGTGTTATGTCCAATGGAGACTTCTGGAAAGACTATCCACGCGACATCGATGTGGCTCGCAAACCAGGGAAACTGGGAGGAATACGTCTGATGCTCAGATTATGGTCGCTCTTACCCAAGATGCGAGGCTATGACGTGGTACAACTCATCAATCCGATGTTCTTTCAGTTGAAAGCGGAACGATTATTCTTCTTCTACAACTACTTGCGTAAACACAACAAACGGGTGGTTCTGGGCGCTTTTGGTATGGATTGGTACTGGGTGTATGAATGTACGACGAACAAGCCGCTACGCTATAGCGACTTCAATTTCGGAGATCAGGTGCGTACTGACGCTGCTGCTGTCAAAGAACAAAAAGACTGGCTGGGAACGACGAAAGAGCGACTGAACAAGGTTATTGCCAATGACTGCGACGCAATCGTTACAGGACTCTATGAATATGATGTCTGCTACAGGCCTCATTTTCCAGAAAAGACACATTTCATCCCCTATCCCATCGTACCCATTACCCCCACAGTACCCAGTAACTCCACTAACCCCATCAAAATCTTTATTGGCATCAGCAAACAACGGTCTGCTTATAAGGGTACAGACATTATGTTGGCTGCTGCTGAGGAGATTGTCAGAAGATACCCTCAACAGGCAGTACTCATCAAGGCTGAAGGTGTACCCTTTGAACAGTACCAGCACCTGATGGATAACAGTGACGTACTGTTGGACCAGTTGTATGCCTATACACCTGCGATGAATGCACTCTTGGCAATGTCGAAAGGAATTGTTGTTGTGGGTGGTGGCGAAGAGGAAAACTACGAGATTCTCCATGAGGATACTTTACGTCCGATCATCAACGTAGAGCCTAACTACGAGAGTGTTTACAAAGCACTGGAAGAGTTGGTGGTACATCCAGAAAAGTTGCTTCTGTTAAAGCAACAGAGTGTGGAGTATGTCACCAAGCATCACGATTATGTGAAGGTGGCTAAGCGTTATGAGGCGTTGTATCAGCAACTGCTTCTCTGAAGACCTTATCTAACTTTTCACCCACGACACGAGCAGATGCCAACTGAGCAACCTGTTGTGAAAGAAGTTGTCCGTCAATCGATGTATTGACAACATGCTCCATAGCGTCTGCCAATGCGTTAGCATCGTCAACAGGAACGATGAAACATCCGTCGTTCAGACGAAGATTCTGGGGGATGACCTCTGTACTGACAACGGGAATACCAGTACTCATGGCCTCCAACAGAACCAGGGGCTGTGCCTCGCTACGACTGGCCAGAACCAAAGCATCGGAGGTATACAACAGTTCTCTTACTGTCTGTTTGTCAATCAGACCATACGTCAACATACCGTCTGTCAACTGACTGCGACAGTCGGCAGTGTCTGTTCCTCGTCCAGCAATATGTAATTCGACGTTCAGGCCTTTTTCGCGAAGTGTCCTGAAAGCGCTAAAAAGTATGTCGTAACCTTTCAGTGGTATGTAATTAGCCAGACAACAGAAGCGGAAAGTACGTCCCTGAAGGGGTTCTCTCTGGCGATATTGATAGAAATCGGTGTCCACAATATTCGATACAGTCTCCCATTGATAGTTCTTCCCAAAATAAACAGCAAGACGTTCTGGCAGTTCGTCGGATACCGATAACAACTTAGCAGCATGCTGATAAGCCTCTGTCAACAAGGGAACTTGCCAGGGAGTATTGCCTACCAAACGGAACTCATCATCGAAGATTGTCTTTGACAAGTGTTCTGTGATAACGTAAGGAATACCATATTCCCGACTGATGAGCATAGCTGCATAACCTGCCCATTTGGCACAATGGGCATGAATGATATCTGGTCGTCCGTATTTCTTGACATATTCTGCAAACATGCTACGAACGATAGCCACCCAACGTTTTACGTTAAACTGGATGACCTTGGGCAGACCGCGCTGATAAGACTGATAGATAGTGATGCCGTCCATCTCGTATTCATAACGACGACAGGGCAGCATAAAATAATCGTGCAGCTCGACAGTAATGCCAAGCTGCACGTTAGTCATGATTCGTACTTCATGTCCCAAGTTCTTTAGCGCCTTTGCCTGTTCGAGGCAAAAGAGACCCCCATGGGGCTGGAAGAACGATGGAACTTCAAGAATGTGCATTATGCTTCAGCAGGTGCTTCAGCAGCAGCCTCCTCAGCGGGAGCCTCTGCAGCAGCGGCAGCAGCTTCAGCCTCTGCCTTAGCAGCAGCCTCAGCAGCCTTCTTCTCAGCTACCTTCTTAGCAATCTCCTCGTTCAGTTTCTTCTCCTGAGCCAGCTCCTTAGCAGCAGCGTCCTTCTTAGCCTTAGCCTCGTCAGCAGCAACCTTCTCCAGGCCCTTCTGCTTGTCAGCCTTCCAAGCGTCGAACTTCTTCTGTGCTGTAGCCTCGTCGAAAGCGCCTTTCTTAACGCCACCCTTCAGGTGCTTCATCAAGTAAACGCCCTCACGGCTGAGGATGTTACGAACAGTGTCGGTAGGCTGTGCACCAGTCTCGACCCAATAAAGTGCACGCTCGAAATTCAGGTCTACTGTGGCAGGGTTGGTGTTTGGGTTGTAAGTACCAATCTTCTCAGTGAAACGACCATCACGTGGTGCACGAGCGTCAGCGATAACGATGCGGTAGAAAGCATAGCTCTTACGTCCGCCGCGCTGCAATCTGATTTTTGTTGCCATTGTTTAAATGTTTGATTTTGTTGTTAAAAAATTGAATTTCATGCTCTTATCTCGTAAAAGCGGGTGCAAAGGTACGAAGAAAATAGGAATTCGTAATTCGTAATCGGGAATTAGTTCTCATTCTTAACCTTATTTAACTTCTCGCACGGGAATTATCCTATAGGTGAAGTCGTATCCTTGCTTGGCAGGCAACATATAGGGCTTCTCAGGCCATGCACCCCACGAGTTGACACAACCCAGTCCCATCTGCTTCTGTTGGATGTGTACCTGTGTCAGCGGACGTTCTACGAGGTCGCCACTATGCTGTCCCCAGCGATGGTCTTTATGCATGCCTGCATCGAGGTCTTCCACGAGATATGGCAGAGCTGAACACTCTATCGGTGCGTCGCTCTCAAACTTCAGGCCGCACTTGCCGTCAGTCACCTTGAACCAACGAACATCGGTATGGTTACCCGACTCCTGCGGACGGATATATGGGAAGTACTCGTCATTTACCTTATTATTATAATAGCCCAAGAACTCTGAGCTGTTACGATCGCAATAGTTCTCGTGCGGGCCACGACCATAGTATTCTATCTGATTATACTGCTTCAGCATCTGCAATTGCATGCCGTAGCGGAACAGCCACGACTCTTTGGCGTCGTCAGCTACCTTCATCTGTTGGCGAACCAATACTGCACCATCGGCCTGCAGCGTATAGGTCATCGTCAGCTGACCCTTTACGTCGGGCATATCGATAGTGGCGACAACAGCATTTTCGTTTACAGTAAGGCTTGCCACCTTCATCTGTGGTGCTTTCCATTGAGCGAAGCGACGCTGCATCCAGGCACCATAGTCATTATCTGTAGGAGCACGCCAAAACTCTGGTGTAATACTCTGACGATCTACCAGCATCGACTGTCCGTCAACATCCAAATAGTCTATCATTCCAGACTGTTTGCCAATAGTCAGGGTAGTACCACCTGCCATCAGTTTTACATAGCTTTTCGTTTCCTCTTTGTCAACAGCAGCCTGTTCAGCTGTAAGTTTTGGGAACTGATAGGGCTGAACGACGAACTGCTGACGAGCCACCATCTGTCCGTCAAGTGTGCAGGTGAAATTGACGCAGATTTCTTCCTTAGCATGATGTTTCATCACACGCGTTAAGGTCTGTTTCAATTGATCATCAACAAAGGTCTTGCGTTGTTGTGGAGAAATACCCTTCAAATCAATCTTGCCACCATGCTTTTTGACCTTCCACTCCAACTGGTAGCCATCCAGCGACTTGAAGAAATTCTCGTTATATACCTCAAACTTTCCATCCTTCAGTCCCTTGTCCGTCACCCAAATGTCTTGATAGTAGTATCCCACCTCGTAGGCATGTGGGTTCAGTCTGCGATCTGGAGCAATAATACCATTGCAGTTGAAATTATAGTCTGAAGCAGGATAGCGACCATAGTCACCACCATAGGTGAATATCTCTTTCCCTGTGATAGGACTCTTGTCGCGCAGGCCTTGATCTACAAAGTCCCAGATGAAGCCACCCTGGTATTTTGGATATTTGCGTACAAGGTCCCAGTACTCCTTGAAACCTCCCATCGAGTTACCCATCGCGTGAGCATACTCACACTGGATGAGCGGACGGGGATTATCTGACTGGGCATACTTCTCGCAATCGCCATAGCCGAAATACATCGGACAGAAGATATCGGTTTTGCCCCAGTGTCCTGCCTGCTCATACTGCACAGGACGATTGTCAACGCTCTTGATCCAGTCATAACACTTCTCAAAGTTAGGACCATAGCCCGCCTCGTTGCCCAGACTCCAAATGATGATGCTGGGGTGGTTGCGCAAAGTCAGCACATTACCCTGATTACGTTCCAGATGCATCTGTTGGAAGTCCTCACGTTTAGCTAATGTACTCTCGCCATATCCCATGCCGTGACTCTCTAAGTTGGCTTCGGCAACCACGTACAATCCAGCCTCGTCGCACAGGTCATACCAGCGAGGATCATCAGGATAGTGGCTGGTACGTACAGCATTGACATTCAGTTGCTTCATAATCTGGATGTCCTGCTTCATGCGTTCTACAGACACCACATAGCCATTATCGGGGTCCAACTCATGACGGTCTACACCTTTTATCAATATAGGCTGTCCGTTAACCAATAACTGACCGCCTTTGATTTCTATATGGCGGAAGCCCACCTTCTGGCGTACTACCTCAAGTACCTTGTCACCCTTGCTCGCGGTAATATATAATGTATAGAGGTTGGGAGTCTCTGCCGACCAAGGTTTCACATTGTTAAACTCAGCGGTTTTGCTGATGCCTTCAGCCACCAGTTCTCCATCAGGGTCATATAGAGCCATTGTAATCTTTGGACTACCTGTAGCTTTCACATCCACGTTCAGTAAGGCCTTGTCGCCCTGCAAGTCCTGTGTTACCACAATGTCCTCAATGTGCTGCTTCGGACGTGCATAGAGATACACCTCGCGAGCAATACCCGTAAAGCGCCAGAAGTCCTGGTCCTCCAGATAAGAGCCGTCACACCAACGCATCACCTGCATAGCAATGAGGTTCTTGCCCTTCTTCACGAATTTTGTGATATCAAACTCAGCAGCAACTTTTGAGTCCTCTGAATAGCCAACATATTTGCCGTTCACCCATACCTTCAGGTTGCTGGTGGCTGAACCGACATGGAACAGCACCTGCTGCCCTTGCCAGTTGTCGGGCAATACAAACTCACGACGATACGAACCCGTATAGTTCTCCGTCTCACCGATATATGGCGGATTGCTGTCGAATGTGGTACACCAGGCATAGCCTACATTCTTGTAGATACGATCACCATGACCATTCAGTTCAAAGAGTCCTGGAACAGGGAAATCCTCCCACTTCGAGTCATTGTAATTCAACGCCCAGAAACCTGCAGGAGCATCCTGATGGTTCTTTACGAAATGAAAGCGCCACATGCCCTCCATCGACAGGTAGCGGTTGGACTGTGCCTTCTCTCCCACCCTTGCCGTCTCTTCGTTCTCGAAGGCGAAGAAGTTCGCACGGCGTGCCAGGCGGTTTTGTTGGTTCACTTGCGGATTGCGCCATTCTGGTGCATTATCAGCCATTGCTGATGCTATACCCAGTAGTAGCGCTGTCATAGTAAGGAATAATTTTCTCATCTTAGTTTTATGGGTTAGCGAATTTGAATGCAAAGATAGTATTATTTTCGCTAATCACCAAATATCTTGCCAAGAATATGACCAGAAACGAGAGAGAGGACTGACAAACGAAGTGTATTGTCAGTCCCCTCTTTGTGGGGTTGCAACGTGGGGTTGCAAGAGAGATGTTGGCTATCGTAGGCGGTCTGCGGCACGGACGAGTTTCTCGTCGGCTAGGACACCACGACGGGCCAGCAGGCAGAAGATGGCTGCAATGATGGGCAGTGATGCCGTCATGGGCAGTGCATCGGAGAGTACTCCCTGCTGGATGAGTACGGCAAAGGCGACATACCATAAGATGTTGACCAACATGGCAAAGAGGCACATGGTGGCCTGCAGGGGGCGCTGTTTGAACATGAAGATGGCGATGAGCGCAATGGCTGATGCCAGTATCTGCATGCCAAAGAGTACCCAGCCCAGGAAATGTACCATGCCCAGTATGACTGCAATGAGCAGGAATACCGTTTGCTTGCGCTGAATCATGGTTGCTGACTGGGGGTTAGTCGTTGGCAACCTGCTGCTCGCGAATTGGGTCGCGCCAGTAGATCTTGTCTTCTACAAACTCCTGAGTAGCCAGCAGTGATGGCTTGGGCAACTTCTCGTAATAGCGTGAAATCTCAATCTGCTCGCGGTTCTCGAAGACTTCCTCCAGAGAATCATTGTAAGATGCAAACTCGGCCAGTTTCTTTGACAGGTCTTCCTTGATCTGAAGACTGATCTGGTTGGCACGCTTTGAGATGATTGCTACGCTCTCGTAGATGTTGCCGGTCTCTTCGCAGAGATCCATGATGTTACGTGTAACGGTGTTAACCGGTGCTTTTGACTTCTTGTAATCCATATTATATAATTAATCTTTTGTTATTGTCTTGCATTTTTCGATAAAATCCTGCGCAGTCTTGGCCTCCTTGGACTCAGGGAACTCATTGAGGAAACCATAGCACTCGTCCTCGGCATCGCGATAACGTTCTACCTTCTTCTCCTCAGAACTGTTCTTGGCAAGATAGTATTTACTCTTCATGATGAGTACGGAGAAATCCTCACGCTTGGTGGTGTAAGGATAGGTCTTCAGTGCGTTCTGGGCAGTGATGATGCACGCCTCGTAGTTGGACTCGGTATTAGCATTGATGTTGCCAAAGTAGCCACCAAGGTTGTAGTAGAGCTTAGCAGAGAGCAACTCTTTCTGTACCAAGTTGTCCTGCAAGTCGAAAAGGCGCTTCTGTGCCACCTCGCGGAGTTTTGAGTCGGGGAAGTAGTCAATGAAGTTCTGATACGCGGTGATGGCACCTACGGTAGGTGTCTGGTCGAGACGAGGCTCTGGGACACTCTCGTAGAGTGACTGTCCAATATAGAATGCAGCCTGTTCGGCATAATCGCCCTTGGGATAGCTCTGGAAATACTTCTTGAAGGTCTGACTGGCCGACTCGTAGTCACGATTGTTGTAATCTGCCAACGCCAACATATAGAGACTCTCCTGAGCAGCACCACGGCCTTTCTGTGCGATGACGACGTCCTGCAGTAACATGGAGGCCTGATTGAACTTGCCCATAGCGAAATACTGCTTGGCACACTCATACTTATAGGAGGTGTCTGTGGACTTGTATATCTGTGCAAACTCATTGGTACAACCTGTCAACAAGGCTGCTGCCAAAAGTGTGAGAAAAACGTTCTTCTTCATGCGATATTCGAAATTGACGTGCAAAATTACACATTTCCGTTGAGAAAAACAAAGTTTTTTGATAAAAATTAGGATTCAGGGCATGGAATTAGGAATAATTTTGTAATTTTGCACAACTTATGGACTATATTCTGACTTCACAATACAAACCAACGGGTGACCAACCCGAAGCCATCCGCCAGTTGACGGACGGCATAAAACGTGGCGACAAGGCACAGGTGTTGCTGGGCGTGACGGGTTCGGGTAAGACGTTTACCATTGCCAACGTCATTGCCAATGTTGGCAAGCCTGTACTCATCCTATCGCACAACAAGACGCTGGCGGCCCAGTTGTATGAGGAAATGAGAGGATTCTTTCCTGAGAATGCGGTAGAATATTATGTTAGTTATTATGATTACTATCAGCCAGAGGCTTATCTGCCCACTACCGATGTCTACATTGAGAAAGACTTAGCTATCAATGAAGAGATAGACCGATTGAGACTCAGTGCGGTAAGTGCTTTGATGTCAGGACGAAAAGACGTCATCGTTGTATCATCAGTTTCATGCATTTATGGTATGGGAAGTCCCGTAGCCTTGAACGAGAATATCATCGAGCTACATCGTGGACAGATTCTGGACCGTAATGCGCTGTTAAGAAAATTAGTAGGCGCTCTATATGTTCGTAACGACCTGGAACTGAAGCGTGGATGCTTCCGCGTGAAGGGTGATACGGTGGATGTGGCAATGGCCTATTCGGAGGCTGTCTTGCGTATTACTTTCTGGGACGACGAGATAGACACGATAGAAGAGTTGGACAGTATGGATATGACGCGACTGGCCTCGTTTGATGAGTATAAGCTCTATCCTGCCAACCTCTTTACCACCACGCAGGAACAGACCAATATGGCCATCCGAATGATTCAAGACGATTTGGTGAAGCAGGTGGCGTTCTTCGAAGAACAGGGCGATGCCATCAAGGCCCAACGTATCAAGGAACGCGTGGAGTACGATATGGAGATGATTAAGGAACTGGGCCACTGCTCGGGCATTGAAAACTACTCGCGCTACTTTGACGGACGACAGGCAGGCGAGCGCCCCTACTGTCTGTTGGACTTCTTCCCTGACGATTTCCTGCTGGTTATCGACGAGAGCCACGTTTCAGTGCCGCAGATTGGTGCGATGTATGGTGGTGACCGTGCCCGCAAGACCAATCTTGTAGAGTATGGTTTCCGTCTGCCTGCTGCTTTTGACAATCGTCCGCTGACGTTCGAAGAATTCAAGGAGTTGACGCCTCAGGTCATCTACGTTTCTGCCACCCCTGCCGACTACGAGCTGGAGGAGGCAGAGGGCGTTGTCGTGGAACAGGTTATCCGTCCTACGGGATTGCTCGACCCAGAGATAGAGGTGCGACCTACGGAGAACCAGATAGACGACCTGATGGATGAGATACAACAACGTATAGAGCACAAGGAGCGTGTGTTGGTAACAACGTTAACGAAGCGTATGGCCGAGGAGCTCAGCGAGTATCTGCTGAATCACGATGTAAAGACGACCTATATCCATAGTGAGGTTACCACACTGGAACGCGTAAAAATACTGGAGAACCTGCGCAATGGCACCTTCGACGTGTTGGTAGGTGTGAATCTGTTGCGTGAGGGACTGGACTTACCAGAGGTATCGTTGGTAGCTATTCTGGATGCTGACAAAGAGGGATTCCTGCGTTCACATCGCAGTCTGACGCAGACGGCAGGACGTGCCGCCCGTAACGTGAACGGCAAGGTTATCATGTATGCAGACACTATTACCCGCTCCATGCAGCAGACCATCGACGAAACGCTGCGTCGTCGTACAAAGCAGCTGAAATACAACGAGGAGCACGGTATCACGCCCACACAGATTAAGAAGGCGCTGACTGTTTCGCTGGTTGATTTGGAGAAGGAAGCCAATGGACAGCCAACAGCTAATAGCCAAAAGCTGTCTGCTGCTTTTGCTGCTGACCCGATTATCGAACAGATGACGCGTCCACAATTGGAAAAGAGCATTGCAGAGACTACTCGTCTGATGAAGGAGGCTGCCAAGAAACTGGATTTCTTGCAGGCTGCGCAGTATCGCGACGAGATTATCAGACTGCAAAAGGAGCTGGAGTTGAAGTAATCGGAAAAGAAATTAAGGGAAATTAAGTGAAATTATTTCTAAAGGAAAGAAAATATTAGTACCTTTGCACGAAAATAATCAAACAATAGCAGAAATGAAAAAGATTGTGATAGCCCTTCTGACCGTGTTGCCAATGGTTGCATGGGCACAAGACAACACTTGGGAAAAGCCCGAGGTAGAAGAAACAGAGGTTAAGAAAGAAGTAGTAAACAAAGATGCAAAATACCTGAAAGGTGCCGTTCCTGAAGTGGATGGAAAGGTGGTTTTCAGCACATCTATCAATGCTCCCGGAAAGTCGGCAAACCAGGTGTATGCTATCGTCAAGGCTTATCTGGAGAAAATGACGGGCGAGAAGAATCAGGTGGCTGCACGCATCGTTATTGACGACAAGGAGAAGCACGAACTGGGCGCAACGTTCAACGAGTGGCTGGTGTTCAAGTCGACAGCCATCATGCTGGACCAGACACGTATGCTCTACGTTATCAAAGCCAATTGCTATGATGGCAAGGCTGATATCCAAATGAGCAATATCCGCTATGTCTATGACGAGAACCGCAAGGCTCAGAATTATACTGCTGAGAACTGGATTAGCGACAAGGAGGCACTCAACAAGAAAGGGACCCGTGTATTGCCTGTCTCTGGTAAGTTCCGTCGTAAGACTATCGACCGCAAAGATTTCCTGTTCAACAAATTCGAGAGTCTGCTGAAATGAGTCTGAAGGCTATTCGCAACTGGATGAACCTCATCTTCATACTGGGTGCACTCATCGGTATGTACGTCTTCTATAGCGTCAACCGTGAGACAGGAACCTATATTATCCTGGCTGCGATGATACTGAAGTTCATCGAGTCGGGGTTGAGAATGATCAAGACGACATGAGCATAAGAAGAAGCATACTATATTTTCTGCTGACAGCCTGCATGACCACCATGCAGGCTCAAACGATTCAGGAGATGGATGGTAATGGCAATGTCACCAATACCTATGGTGTCAATGGCAGCTTCAATCCCAACAAACGCGACTCACTGGGCAGTAACAAGGAAATTCCCAGGGGCGTTTGGGCGTGGACGGTAGACCGCCATTTTGGTGATATCACCCCTTGCGAACTCGACACGATGCCACACCTCTACCAGAACAGCATCTACAATACGGGACTCTATGGTGAATATAACTCCATAGGTAGCAACTATACCACCCGTCTGAGTCGTATCTTCATTGATCGCAAGCCTCTTAGCGAGTTCTATTTCGTTGATGGCTACGACTATATGCGCAAGGAGCCCAACGAATTTCTCTTTCTGAACACGTTGTCGCCCTACACCAACATCAGCTACGACAACTGTGGTGACAAGCAGAACGGAGAAGACCATATCGATGCAAAGTTTGCCGTCAATGCCAACAAACGACTGGGGTTCGGCTTCGACCTGGACTACTATTATGCACGAGGATACTATAAGAACCAGAACGTGTCACATTTCCGTGCCTCGCTGTTCGGGTCGTATCGTGGCGACCGTTACCAGATGCACCTGTTAGCCACCAGTTATCAGCACAAAGCCAACGAGAATGGTGGTATCACCAACGACAACTACATCACCCATCCGGAGCTCTATACTGAGCAGTACTCGGAGAGTGAGATTCCTACGGTGCTGGAGAGGAACTGGAACCGTAACACATCACAGCATTTGTTTTTATCGCACCGCTACAACATCGGTTTCTACCGCAAGGTGAAGATGACCGACGAAGAAATCAAGGCCCGTCAGTTTGCTGCTGCATCGGCAAAGGCTAATGCCAAAAGCAATGATTTGATCTTAGGCGATGAGAAAGATGCTTCGCTGGGCAGACCAAGCGACGTTCCTCTGGGTGATGTTCCTGCAGGACGTCCTGCTGACGCAAAGATTATGGGTAACGAACCTGGGAAAGAACCTCAAAAACAAGAGGCGGACACCACTCGCATCAAGATAGACTCTGCAGAGTCGCTTGACAGTGTGCTGGCCATTCATCACGAGCAGGACAGTCTGGAGCAGTATATGAAGCGTGAGTATGTACCTGTGACTAGCATCATCCACACGCTGGATATCAACAATCACAACCGCATCTACCAGGCATATGCTACCCCCAAGAATTACTATGCCGACACGTATTATGATACGGACTACGAGGGTGCTTATGCTGGTGAGGGTATCTACGACAAGTATAAGTTCACTAGCATCAAGAATACCTTCGCTCTGGCGTTGCTCGAAGGTTTCAATAAATATGTGAAAGCGGGTCTGAAGGGTTTCATTGCCTACGAGAAACGCTACTACCAGATGCCCTATCTGGAGGCGGGTGCTACAGGTTATCATCTGGAGCGCGACTCTGAGTACGACCTGACGTTTGGTGGTAAACTGTCAAAGACGCAGGGACGCACCTTCCACTTCAATGTTGGCGCAGAGATCGGACTGGCTGGTGCTGACCCTGGAAAGTTGGACTTAGACTTCAGTACCGACCTGAACTTCCCCTTATTTGGCGATACCGTTCGTTTGGCAGCAAAGGCTAACTTCACACGAAAGACACCTGGATACTTCCTGCGAAACTACCATTCCAAACACTTATGGTGGAACACGTCGCTGAGCCCCGAGACACGTACCCATCTGGAGGGTGTCTTCTCCTACGATAAGACGCACACAACGGTGCGTGTGGCTATTGACGAAATTCAGAACTACACGTATCTGGGCATGAATTACATCAATAACGACACCACACGCCTGGCGTTGACTGCTGGCGTTAATCAGGAAACATCTAACATCAACGTACTGACCCTGCAGCTGAAACAGGACTTCATATTGGGACCGCTCAACTGGGAGAACATCATCACCTACCAGAATGCCAGTCAAAAGAGTGTGTTGCCACTGCCCACGCTGAATATCTTCACAAACCTCTTCCTGAAGTTCAAGATTGCTAAAGTGCTGACGGTGGAACTGGGTGGCAGCATGACTTACTTCACCAAGTACGAGGCTCCTGACTATTTGCCGCAACTCAGTCAGTTTGCTATTCAGGAGAATGGTGCCAGCCAGGTGAAGATAGGTGGTTATCCCTTCATCGATGTCTATGCGAACATGCACCTGAAGCGTGCCCGTTTCTTCATTGCCATGAACCACATTAACGCAAGTTCTGGTTCAAAGGACTATTTCCTGACTCCCCACTACCCCACCAACACGCGCATCATGCGAGTGGGCGTATCGTGGAACTTCTATAACTAATCTCGTAATAACGTTATAACGTAATCACGAAGGAGCAAAGACTATGACGAACAACCCCTCACTTGACCTCGTAGAATTCATTGAGTCACAGATTCTGCCTCGTTATGCAGACTTCGACAAGGCACACAACATGGAGCACGTTACGCGCGTCATCCGTCGTTCGCTGGATATGGCGCGCAAGACGGGTGCTGACCTCGATATGGCGTATACCATTGCTGCCTACCATGACTTAGGACTCTCGGGACCTCGTGCTGTTCATCATCTGGCTGGTGGAAAGATTCTCATGAGTGATGCACGTCTGAAGCGCTGGTTCTCAACAGAACAATTGCAGATGATGAAGGAGGCCGTTGAGGACCATCGTGCATCAGCATCTCGTTCCCCACGCAGCATCTACGGAAAGATTGTGGCTGAAGCAGATCGCGACATTGAGCCAGAGACCGTCATACGTCGTACCATCCAGTATGGTTTGGCCAACTACCCAGAGCTGGATACGGAGGGACATTGGCAACGTTTCATGAAGCACATGGACGAGAAATACTCCGTCAACGGCTATATCCGTCTGTGGATACAGGGATCTGAGAATGAGCGCAAACTCAACGAACTGCGCCAGCTGATTGCGGAGCCAGAGAAGATGCGCCCCATATTTGACAGATTATTTGCTGAAGAAAAATGGACGAAATAAGACAAGACTCACCAAAGGCATGGCTATTGGCAGCCCGTCCGAAGACGCTGACGGGAGCCGCTGTACCCGTTATCATCGGACTGGCATTGGCGTGGGTTGACACTCGCGAGTTTGTTTCCGATGTCTTCAGTTGGACTGCTGCCCTACTCTGCTTGGCTTTTGCCCTGATCATGCAGATAGATGCCAACTTCATCAACGACTTCTTCGACTATGCTCGTGGCAACGACGATGCAGAGAGACGATTGGGACCGCTGCGTGCCTGTACGCAAGGATGGGTAAAGGCGGACTCCATGAAGCGTGCCATTGCGCTGACGACGTGTATTGCCTGTCTTGTGGGCTTGCCACTCATCTGGCATGGCGGCATGGAGATGATCATGATTGGTATCCTTTGTGTGCTGTTCTGTTTCCTCTACACCACCCATCTGTCATACATCGGTATGGGCGACCTGCTGGTGGTAGTCTTCTTTGGCATCGTACCCGTTTGCATCACCTATTATATACAGTTGCACACGTGTACGTGGCAAGTGT
Organism: uncultured Bacteroidales bacterium; assembly: GCA_902772585.1. Classification (GTDB taxonomy): domain Bacteria; phylum Bacteroidota; class Bacteroidia; order Bacteroidales; family Bacteroidaceae; genus Prevotella. The sequence goes on from CACYBB010000001.1 coordinate 20,840, forward strand.
TCATTGCCTCTATGGCCTGTGGACTGGTCATCGACGCCTTACTCATCATCAATAACTACCGCGATAGAGACAACGATCGCGAGGACGAAAAGAAGACGCTGGTGGTAGAAATTGGTGCTGAAGCAACAGAATGGCTCTACTTGTCGCTGGGCATAGTGGCTGTCCTGGCTGGAATCATCTTCTGGATGAACGGACACATTCTGGCCTTCGTGTTGCCCATCTTCTACCTGTTGCTACATGTGCTCACTTGGCAGAAGATGCGACGCATCAATCATGGTCGCGAGCTTAACAAATGTCTGGGTGAGACGGCTCGCAACATATTGATTTACGGACTTTGCGTAGCAATAGGACTGTTGCTTATCTGAAATAAAACCAGTAAATCGCTACGCCTATAGCTATCAGCACAAGCGTAACGATGGTTTTCACGAGGCACGACGCTACTCTCTTTACAACCAGCACGCCAATAATAATCAGTGCCAGTAGCGCCAAATAGTATGTAAAGTTGCCTGCTATCATTTGAACAAGTGTTTAAATGTTGCTGGAATAGTCGTCTCAAACTCCATAGGCTGATGCGTCCAAGGATGCTCGAAGCACAACAGCCAAGCATGCAGACACAGACGATGCAAAGGGTCGTCACCATTGCCATACTTCACGTCGCCACAGACGGGATGCCCCATATCGGCAGCATGTACACGAATCTGGTTCTTGCGTCCTGTCTCCAGCTTAAACTCCACCAGCGAGTGATCCGTGGTGCGGTCCAGTACGTGAAAATGCGTAATGGCCAGCTTACCACCATTATCTACTGGCGACGAATAGGTAACATAGGCCTTGTTGTCCTTCAGCCAGTTCTCAATGGTACCGTCGTCCTGCTCCATCTCGCCAGACAATACGGCAACATAGCGACGGTCATAGACTATCTGGTGCCAGTTATGCTCCAACACCTGCTCCGTCTCCATATCCTTCGCATAGACCATTAGGCCGCTGGTGTCCCTATCCAGACGGTGCACCACATGGGCTGTGCACTTCTGGCGCGACTTTTTGAAATAGTCATCCAGCACCGATTTCACGTTCAGCGACGAGTGTCCACCTGCCATCGATAGGATACCAGGCTGCTTCTCAATGACGATGAGCCAACGGTCTTCATAGACAATCTTCACATAGCGACTCTTGAACGTCTGCTGGTTGCGCTTCGTCTTGGAGAAGGCTACCTTCATACCAGGTTCAAGCAGATAGTCAAACTGTGTCACCGTCTTACCGTTTACCTTGACACCCTGTCCCTGCAGCGTCAGTTTTATCTTGTTCTTCGACTGCTTGACATTTGCCAATAGGAATTCCAACAGAGGCTGTTCCTCTGTCACTTGGAAGTGGTCGTATTCACCTTGTGTATTCGTGCTGTATCTCATTTCTTTCAACTGGGCACTGAACGAAAGCCCCTCCAGCAAAGGGAGGGGCTTCTGTTCGATAACCATTTGTTATAAGTTCAGACTCTTCTTGATGGCCTCAATCTTCTGTTCTGCAGCCTTCAGGCAACGCTCATAGTCAGCAGCGCCCTTGAAGGATGGGTCTTTCACCTCGGTGTAGAACTTAATCTTAGGCTCTGTTCCAGAAGGACGGACACTGACCTTCGTGCCATCCTCGCAGAACCACTGCAGCACATTAGACTTAGCAGGCATGTCGAGTGGCTTCACAGCACCGTCGGCAGTCTTGGCCTCCAGCAGCTGGAAGTCCTTCTGCAGGGTAATCTTCGAACCACCCAGATCCTTTGGAGGATTAGCGCGGAAGTCGGTCATCATCTGCTTAATCTCGTCAGCACCACTCTTACCAGGACGTACCACGTTGATGGTTACCTCCTTCGAGAATCCGTACTCCTTATAGATGTTCATCAGCAGGTCATACAGCGTCATGCCGTTGTCGCGAGCCCATGCAGCAATCTCACAAATCAGACAGATAGCTGCGGGGGAGTCCTTATCGCGTACCTTATCGTATGGCAGGAAGCCGAAGCTTTCCTCACCACCACCGATGTACTTCTTCTTCTTGCCCTCGTTGACGCGAATCTCGTTGGCAATCCACTTGAAGCCAGTGTAGCAGTCCATGTATTCCACCTGATTCTTCTTGGCAATCTCAGCAATCACCTCAGTGGTAACGATGGTCTTCACGATGAACTCGTTGCCCTTCAGCTGACCGAGTTTCTTCTTGTTGGCAATGATGTACCAAGAGAACATCATACAGGTCTGGTTACCATTCAGAATCTCCCACTCGCCTTTCGAGTTACGGCAGACAATAGCCAAGCGGTCTGCATCAGGGTCAGAAGCAATCACCAGGTCGGCATTCAGCTTCGTACCCAGCTTCATACCCAGTGTCATAGCCTCGGCATTCTCTGGGTTCGGGCTGACAACCGTTGGGAAGTTACCGTCGATAACCATCTGCTCGGGAACCACGTGGATGTTCTGGAAGCCCCAAGAGCGCAGTGCCATCGGGACGATGACGCGACCAGTGCCGTGCATGGGTGAGTAGACAATGTTCAGGTCCTTCTGGCGCAGGATGACATCCTGGTCAACCATAGCCTCCTTGACAGCCTGGATGTAGTCCCAGTCCATCTCACCACCAATAGGAATGATGAGGTCCTTGTTGGCCTGCCACTTCACGTCGCTAATCTTTACCTTTTCAACCTCAGCAATGATACCTACATCGTGTGGAGCAAGCACCTGAGCACCATCGTCCCAGTAAGCCTTGTAGCCATTATACTCGCGGGGGTTATGCGAAGCGGTGACGTTCACACCAGCCTGGCAGCCCAGGTGACGGATGGCGTAAGAAATCTCTGGTGTGGGGCGCAGACTCTCAAACAGGTAAACCTTGATGCCGTTGGCAGAGAAGATGTCTGCAACACTCTCTGCAAACATGCGTCCGTTGTTACGACAGTCATGACCTACTACTACTGAGCACTGCTTGCCAGGGAATGCCTTCAGGATATAGTTGGCAAAACCCTGTGTAGCCATACCTACGATATACTTGTTCATGCGGTTGGTACCGGCACCCATGATGCCACGCAGTCCACCCGTACCGAATTCCAGGTCACGATAGAAAGCATCAATCAGGTCTGTCTTGTCGGCATTGTCCAACATAGCCTGCACTTCCTTACGTGTCTCCTCATCAAAGGCCGGAGAGAGCCATTCCTTTGCACGTGCCTCGCACTGAGCAATCAATTGAGCGTTGTTTTCCATAAAAAATTACTTAAGTTTTAAGATTAGTAACATTTCTAATACGCAAAGATACTGATTTTTTTCCGAAATCAGTATCTTTGGTCTGTATTTTTTACATTTTTTATTATTTCCCGCATTTTTTTCTCACCTCTCACTTCTTACTTCTGACCTCTCATCAGTCTATCTATCTCATCAAACTGTTTCCCCTTGTTCAGATTCAGATAGATACGATACAGCGCAGGCCCCCAACGTCCTATGTCGTCAGGCATCAGTTCACGGTATTTCTCCATCATCGGACAAGCATCCGTATAGAGTTTTGTCAGTTGTGCGCGATACTTGCGCGGGTCGTTCAACTGCTCCAGCGACAATGCCTCGTTCAGATAACACGTTGCTATATTATAATAAGGTTCTGGCTGCTCCTTGTTCAGGGCTATCATCTGACGACTCACGTCAATGCACTCGCTGTGCTTGTTCATGTTCAGCAGGGCTATCGACTTTGCCAACAGGAAGAGCGAATTGTTCGGACTCCTCTTCAGTCCCTGCTCCGCCAGTTGTAACACCTTTTCATGATGTCCCACCGAATTGTAGTGGTCTGCCAGACGCGGGAAGAAGTACGGATAGGTCGGAAACAGCTTGAAGCCAAGATTCAGTGTCTTCAGATACTCGTCTTTGTTTTTCAGCTGCTGGTAGGCCTCACACATGTAGTGCATCACAAACTTCGATTTATCATAATCTGTGAGTGCCAGCTGACTGTATTTCAGCGTCATCTTCGGGTCTTTCAATCTGAAGCCACAGAGTGTAGCCCAGTAGGCAGCCTGAGAAACCTGCTTGTCGCTCTCTAGGTAGTTATACCCTGTAAACAGAGGCTGGTGAGCAGCACCAATATACAAGTCGAAATAGTCGAAGGCCTTACGATAGTCCTCACGACGCACCTGATAGGTTCCTCCGTAGTACAGGTTCGGGCGCAACAGGTTCAACTGCTCAGCGTGCTCCTTGCGATACTCCAGTTTCACGCGTCCTTTCTCGTCTGGCTTCATATCCAGCGAGTCGAGGGTCTCGGCAACGCGATACATACGCTGGGTGATATTAAAGAAGGCAGCTGTGTCGTAGGCCTGCTTCAGATAAAGCTTCTCGTTAGCCTGTGCATACTGTCCTGCAACAGCATCATACCACGTGGCATAAATCTTGGCATTCGTGCGATTCTCAGGATTCTTCACCAAGTCCTTCATCAGCTTCTCTGCCTTGTCATAGTCCTTACCACTCTTGATGTAAGTCCGTGCCTGCGAGAGCTCTTTCTTCTGCCCCCACATTCCCGTTGTCATCATCGTCAAGAGAAGTATTGAAAACAATATCTTTTGTACCATTTTGCTAGTTTAATTCCGATTTCGCCTGCAAAGGTACAAATAAAAAGCGAGAAAATTTTCGTTTTATGCAAAAATCACATTAAATTTATTCGCGAAACTTAACCTTTTTAATAAATGACTAGTGAAGAGGGTAAAAAGTGAAATTTGAATCGAACTTATTAACTTATAACTTATTCACTTTGGACATTTAGGTTATAAATAATCAATAAAGGGGTGAATGGAGATAGGGAAAACAGATTACAGGGAAGATAATAGTGCTAATTATACAATAATTATATTTATATTTTATATAATATTATAATATTACATAAAATATAAGCATCTATTTCGAGAAAATCGCAGAATACAGATATCCAAAGTGAATAAGTTATAAGTGAATAACCTCGGTAGGAAATTTTATAGAAAATAATTACCAAAATTTTTGCATATTTTGCGAAAAATTTGTACCTTTTCATCAGATGCAAAAAGGATAAAAGCGTCTGAAAATTTGCGGCATAACTATGGAGAAAATCTTTTCTGGCACATAAGGAAGTTATCCATCGTACAACTGCAAAAGCAAGGACTAAGGAATAGGCTTTAAGAAAGAGGAAATATTTTTACACCCCTTAAAATTTATAACAATTAATAGTACCTAGGGCGAAATTGGCGTTGGCGGACGGCCTCGAACATGAGGATGGCGGCAGAGACGGAAACGTTCAGAGAGTCGCCAATGCCAAGCATGGGAATCTTGATGTGCTCGTCAGCAGCCTGACGCCATTGGTCAGTCAGTCCTGTTGCCTCGGTACCCATGACAATAGCTGTGGGACGAGCCATATCCGTTTCGTAATAATAAGAAGAGTCCTGCAGTTGGGCAGTAAGGATGCGGATGCCACGAGCCTTTAGCCACTGGATGCATTGCGCTGATGTACAGGCTACGGTCGGCACGCTGAAGAAGGCACCTACAGAGGCACGGATGATATTGGGATTGTAGAGGTCGCATTGCGGGTCGCAGACGATGACAGCATCGACATTAGCAGCATCGGCAGAACGAAGGATGGCTCCTACGTTGCCGGGTTTCTCAACACCCTCCATGATGACTACTAGAGGCGATTTCTGCAACTGCAGGCTGTCAAGAGTACGCTGTTGGGCAACAACCTCGGCGATGACACCCTCAGTACCACCACGATACGCCACCTTATTATATATATCAGTAGAGACCTGAAACACACGAGCACCCTCAGCCTGCGGCTCTTCTGAACCGAAAATCTCTGGGCACCAAAAGAGCGTATCGACCTGATAGCCGCTTTGGATGCAACGCTCTATCTCTCGTCTACCCTCCACAATGAAGAGTTCACGCTGGCGACGGACCTGCGACTTCTGCTGCAATTCCAGCAACAGCTTTATTTTCGGATTCTGGGCACTTGATATGATGTCAACCATTGGGCAATAACCATTAAGCAATAATCGTTAGAGCTCCTCACACTCTTTCAGCCACAAGGTAGAGCAGGCATCGCTGGGCATGCGCCAATCGCCACGAGGTGACAACGAGATGCTACCAACCTTCGGACCGTCGGGCAGACACGAGCGCTTGAACTGCTGCGAGAAGAAACGACGACAGAACGTGGTCAGCCACTTCTTGATAGTTTCCTTATCGTAAGCCTCACCAAAGGCACGTTGTGCCATGAGAAATATCTTGGCAGGACGGAAACCGAAACGCAGCATGTAGTAGAGGAAGAAGTCGTGCAACTCATAAGGACCCACCAGGTCTTCCGTCTTCTGCTTGATGTTACCCTCCTCGTCGGCAGGTGTCAATTCTGGCGAAATGGGTGTGTCGACAATGTCTATCAGCGTCTCGCTGACAGCAGCAAAGGCGTCGAGCGATGCAAAGTAGCGTACCAAATACTGGATGAGTGTCTTGGGAATGCCTGCATTCACGCCATACATCGACATATGATCACCATTATATGTTGCCCATCCGAGTGCCAGTTCTGACAGGTCGCCCGTACCCACCACGAGAGCGTTGCACTTGTTGGCCAAGTCCATGAGAATCTGCGTACGCTCGCGAGCCTGCGAATTCTCATAAGTAGCATCGTGGATTGAGGCATCGTGACCTATATCCTCGAAATGCTGGTTGACTGCCTTGGCGATAGATATCTCCATCTGCGAGATACCCAGCGACTGCATCAGTGAGGCTGCATTATCGTGGGTGCGATCGGAGGTGCCGAAGCCTGGCATCGTGACGCCGATGATACCTTTGCGGTCCAGTCCCAGCTTGTCGAATGTGCGTACGCAGACCAGCAGGGCTAGTGTGGAGTCCAGACCACCGCTGATACCCACCACAACATGTTCCATATGGGTATGCAACAGACGCTTGGCCAGACCAGCCGTCTGGATGTTCAAAATCTCCTCACAGGTTTCAGCCATCTCTTCATCTACAGGAATAAACGGATGCGGATCGATATTGCGTGTTAGTTCGAACTCCTTACCAATTGTAGTCTTGGCAGCAACTATTGTTGCATGGGCGTGACGTTGGGCGTTGATGAACGTCGAATTGGTATGACGCTCAGTACGTAGGCGCTCCACATCAATCTGGGCCGTCTTCAGCTGTGGCTGGAACGAGAAGCGCTCACCCTCGACGAGAAGTCGTCCGTTCTCAAAAATCATCGCGTTGCCACCATATACTACATCTTGTGTCGATTCGCCAAAGCCACTAGACGCATAGACGTAGCCACTCATGGTGCGCGCACTTTGCTGAGCTACCAGAGAGCGCAGGTAGTTATGCTTGCCGATAAGCTCGTCGCTGGCTGAGAGATTCAGGATGATGTCTGCACCCGCCATCGTCAGGTTGTTGCTTGGCGGAATGGGTGCCCAGACGTCCTCGCAGATTTCCACGCCAAACTTGACGTCGCCCATCTGGAAGAGTTGGGGTTCGGCAGACAAGGTGACGGGTGTACCAGCCAGGTAGATATTTGTATCGTTCAGGTCTTGCGATGAGGCAAACCAGCGTTTCTCGTAGAACTCGTTGTAGTTAGGCAGATAGGTCTTCGACACGACGCCCAGCAATGCACCACTCTGGATAACAGCAGCACAGTTGAGCAATAGTCCGCCAGCCTGAACGGGCAAGCCCACCACGCAGACGATATCGAGTTGGCGTGTGAAGTCTAGCAGTCGGAGCAGCCCCGCCTCAGACTTGTCGAGCAACAATTTCTCTTTGAACAAGTCCTGACATGTGTAACCTGTCAAGGACAGTTCTGGAAAGCAAAGTAGCTCTACGCCCTCGCTATCAGCCAGTGCGATGAGTTTCTCGATTTCCTGTACGTTGTACTCCACATCGGCTACGCGTACGGCAGGTACTGCAGCAGCCACCTTGATGAATCCGTATTTCATTTGACTTTTTACTGTTTGACAATTTTTAAGGGATTAAAAGTGATGAGTCACCATAGCTCAGGAAACGGAAGTCGTGATCCAGAGCGTAATCGTATATTTTGTGCCAGTCGCCCTTTACAAAAGCGCTGACCAGAAGTAATAGCGTTGATTGTGGTTGATGGAAATTGGTGATGAGCATCTTCACTATCTTGTACTCGTAACCAGGTGCGATGATGATTTGTGTCGAAGAGTGCAGAACGTTCAACTCCTTGCGAATCATCCAGTCCAGCAAGGCTTGAATAACATCTCTAACATCATCCTTCTGACATCTTCCGTTCTCATACGGTTCCCATTGGTTTACGTGCAATTGTTCCTCATTGATATCAGAATTCTGCATTACCTTCAAGCCCATATAGTAAAGACTCTCCAAGGTGCGCACGCTAGTGGTACCAACAGCAACAACCTCGCAGTTGTGAGCCAACAGGCGTTCTAGAGTATGACGACGTACGGCGATATATTCCGTATGCATGGGATGCTCGCCAATGGTGTCGCACTTAACAGGTTTGAAGGTACCAGCACCTACGTGCAACGTCACCTCCTCGCGCTCAATGCTACGAGCGTCGATGTCACTTAATACACGCTCCGTGAAGTGCAGACCAGCCGTAGGAGCGGCCACACTCCCCTTAATCTTTGAATAGACAGTCTGATAGGTGGTCTTGTCGCTCTCCTGTGTTTCGCGGTTCAGATATGGCGGAATAGGCAGTTCGCCCATCACGTCGAGAATCTCAGCGAAATTCACGTGTTCGTTGTCCCACTCAAAGTCTATCCATTGACTCGTTCCGTGTTCCCCACGGCGCGTGGCACTAACTCTTAATGTTTCATCCTTAATTCGTAATTCCCTGTAGAGTGTTCCTTCTTTCCATTTCTTCTGGTTACCCACCAGACAGAGCCATGAGCAACGACGTGTCTGTTGGAACATCTGCTCGTAGTCGGCAGGTTCTGCAGGTTCCAAGAGGAATATTTCTATCAGTGCGCCCGTTTCTTTCCGGAAGTGCAGACGTGCCTGGATGACCTTTGTATTGTTATACACCATCAATGCCCCCTGGGGCAGGTAGTTCGGCAGGTTGTAGAAGATGTCCTCTCCTACCTCACCTTTGTTATAGACGAGCAGCTTGGAGTGGTCGCGCTCAGCCTTTGGGAACTTGGCTATGCGCTCGTCGGGTAGCTCGTAATTGTATTCGCTAATATGTATATCTTTCGTTTTCACGGCACAAAGGTACAAAATAATGTAGAATTCATAATGCATAATTCATAATTATTTTGTAATTTTGCACCCGAATATGGAAAATAACAGTATCTTACAGAAACTAGACGGTCTGGAGGCACGCTTTGAAGAGGTGTCGACACTCATTACCGACCCTGACGTGATAGCCGACCAGAACCGCTTTGTGAAATTGACAAAGGAATATAAAGATCTGGGCGACATCATGGATGCCCGCAAGCGCTACATCGCCTGTCTGAACAGCATCAAGGAAGCCAAGGACATCCTAGCCAACGAGACCGACCCAGAGATGAAAGAGATGGCTCGTGAGGAGCTGTCGGAAAATGAGGCCCTGCAACCAAAGCTGGAGGAGGAAATCAAAATTGCTCTTATTCCCAAAGACCCCGAGGATGCTAAGAATGTACAGATGGAAATCCGTGCGGGAACGGGTGGCGACGAGGCTGCTCTCTTTGCCGGCGACCTGTTTAAAATGTATAAGAGCTATTGCGAGTCGAAGGGTTGGCAAGTCTCGATTACCAGTGTCTCTGAGGGTGCCGTGGGTGGTTTTAAGGAGATAGACTTTGCCGTCAGTGGTGCCGATGTCTATGGCACGCTGAAGTATGAGTCGGGTGTTCATCGTGTTCAGCGTGTGCCTGCCACTGAGACACAGGGACGTATGCACACCTCTGCGGCTACCGTTGCCGTACTGCCTGAGGCCGACAAGTTCGAGGTACACGTCAATGAGGGTGAAATCAAGTGGGATACCTTCCGAAGTAGTGGCGCCGGTGGTCAGAACGTCAACAAGGTGGAGTCTGGTGTTCGTCTGCGTTATATGTGGAAGAACCCCAATACAGGCGAAACAGAGGAAATTCTCATCGAATGTACGGAAACACGTGACCAGCCCAAGAATAAGGAGCGTGCCCTCTCGCGCCTATATACCTTTATTTATGATAAGGAGCACCAAAAGTATATGGACGATATCGCCTCTCGTCGTAAGAGCCTCGTATCAACGGGTGACCGTTCGGCCAAGATTCGTACGTATAACTTCCCACAGGGGCGCGTTACCGATCACCGCATCGGCTACACTACCCACGACCTGCAAGGCTTCCTGGGTGGTGACATCCAGCCGATGATTGATGCTCTTACCGTTGCTGAGAACGCAGAACGAATGAAAGAAACAGAACTTTAAGTGTAGCAAGCGGTTCTGCCGCTTGCATAAAGATTATGACCAGACAACAACTAATACAGCAAATCCGCGAGAAACAGTCGTTTCTCTGCGTGGGTCTTGACCCAGACATCAAGAAGATTCCCCAGTGTGTGATTGACGAGTGCAAGGCCGAACTGGAAGACGGTGAGGAGTATGACGAATCGCTGGCACTACAACTCTTCAACCAGTATATCATCGATGCTACGGCACCCTATTGTGTGGCTTACAAGCCCAACCTCGCTTTCTATGAGTCGCTGGGTGCTATGGGGCTGGTGGCCTACGAAGAGACGGTTAGTTACATCCGTGAGAACTACCCCACCCACTTCATTATCGCTGATGCCAAGCGTGGTGATATTGGCAATACGTCGAAGATGTATGCTCGCTCGTTCTTCGAGGGTGAAAGTCAGGCAGATGCCGTTACTGTTGCGCCCTATATGGGTGAAGACTCCGTTGGTCCTTTCCTGGAGTATGATGGCAAATGGGTCGTCCTCTTGGCTTTGACCAGCAACAAGGGTTCACACGACTTCCAACTGATGCAGGATGCTCAAGGCGAGCGCCTCTTCGAGAAGGTGCTGAAGGTTTCTCAGCAGTGGGGTACGAAGGACAACATGATGTACGTCGTGGGAGCAACCCAGGGACAGATGTTTGAGGATATTCGCAAGATAGTCCCCGACCACTTCCTGCTGGTACCTGGCGTAGGTGCTCAGGGCGGTTCGTTGCAGGAGGTCTGCAAATATGGCATGACGAAGGACTGCGGTTTGCTGGTTAACTCTTCACGAGGTATCATCTTTGCCTCCAACAGCAACGACTTTGCCGAGGTTGCTGCACAGAAAGCCAAGGAATTGCAGGAGCAGATGGCTGAGGAACTGCAGAAAAAGGGTATGCTGTAAGTGCATCATCGCTATACCTAAAAATGATGATTTTGTGTTTGGGGGGCTGCATGTTTCATTGAAAATGTGTATCTTTGCGGCATGAAAAATTTAAAGATGTACGAACCCAACGACAAGATGGTGACGCTGATTAAGGACAACTGTAGTGTGTTACAGGCACTCAGTTCGTTTGGAATCAGTCTTGGTTTTGGTGACAAGACTGTCAGTGAGACATGCCAAATGAATGGTGTAGATACCTACACCTTTTTGGCTGTTGTGAATTATACTATCAATGGTCATGGAGACTTTGAGAACGATGATCAAATCAGTGTTGCCACTCTGTTGCACTACCTGAAGGCTAGTCATACCTACTACCTTGATTTCCAGTTGCCATTTATCCGTCGAGAGTTGCAGGAGAGTATCAATGAGGATGATGCTTTAGGTATGCTTATTATGAAGTTGTATGAAGCCTATGCCCAAGAGATTCGTCGTCATATGAAATATGAGGAGAAAACACTCTTTCCTTATGTGGAGTCGTTGCTGGATGGTTGTCCTATGAATGACTATAACGTTGAGACTTTCTCCAAACACCATGAGCAGACAGATCAGAAATTACATGAGTTGAAGCTAATGATTATCAAATATCTGCCTGCTGACGCCCTTCATAACAATCAACTGACAGCTACCCTTTACGATATCTATAACAATGAGGAATGGTTACGTCAGCATGCTGAAGTGGAAGACCATATATTCACGCCAGCCATCAAGCGACTGGAACGTCTTACGAAGAAAGAGGATGTTTCGAAGAACATCTCGTCGATGGTATTCAAAGGCGGTAAGGAAAATACAGAAGCATTGAGTGATCGTGAGCGCGATGTCATCATTGGTGTAGTACAGGGCCTGCAGAATAAGGAGATAGCCGACCGCCTCTTCATTTCCGTCAATACGGTCATTACTCATCGCAGAAATATAGCCCGCAAGCTACAAATTCATTCACCTGCGGGCCTTACCATTTACGCTATCGTCAACGGACTCGTTGATATCTCTAGCGTTAAACTATAGTTTTTTTCTATTTCACTACGAAATCAAGTTTTTGAAGATCTTTGTCCAGTGACGAGGTGCCACAGAGAATCTGGTATTTACCAGACTTGACAGCCAACTCGTCGATGGTCTCGTCATAGTACTCGAAGGCTTCGCTGTCGAGATTTATCACAGCCTTCTTGGTCTCGCCGGGTTTTAAGTTTAGCTTTTGGAAACCTTTCAGGGCCTTGATGGGAGCGCCAGCATCATTCAGACGTTTCACATAAACCTGTATTGTCTCAGTACCCTCACACTTACCTGTATTGGTAATTGGAACGATGATGGAGCAGTTGGGCTTATTAGACTTTGCTACTACCTTCTTGGCTTTACCCATCTTGAAGGTAGTATAGCTCAGACCATAACCAAAGGCATACTGAGGTACACCTGTGAAATAACGGTAGGTGCGATTCTTCATTGAGTAGTCCAGGAAATCTGGCAGGTCGTCATTAGAACGATAGAACGTCACAGGCAGTTTACCACCAGGATTATAGTCGCCTGTTAATACTTCAGCGAGTGCTTTGGCACCGCCCTGACCAGGATACCAAGCCTGGAGCAAGGCATCATACTGACCTTCTACACTACCGAATGCAATAGCAGAACCAGAGCAGTTGACGAAGATGACAGGACGACCTGTAGCATGCATGGCTCGAACCAGCATCTGCTGAACCTTTGGCAGTTCGATGTCCTGCTTGTCACCACCCTCGCCTTCCATACGGGCAGAGATGCCACCAATAATAATGATGGCATCAGCCTGTTTCACCTTGTTAGCAAGGTCGGTAAAGTCTGCCAACTTACGCTCACAGATATCACCACGCAACATAGCAAATTGGCCGTTACCGTGTTTGTATTCGACAACAACATCGTAGGTCTTTCCTGCAACTACGGGGAACGACTTGTATTCCACACGACGTCCGAAACCAAAACCACGTCGTCCACGAGTGGGCTGAGCTTCCTCAACAACCTCACCGTTTACCTTCAGCACGTAGCCATTATCAGTGGTCAGCGTATATTTCATTTCACCAGTGAAGGTGGATACATACCGTCCGCTGAGGCGAACACTAAGCGTATCGCGATTGACACCCTGTGCAAAACCCCAGGCTCCGAATGTCGAGAAGTTCAGCTCGTTGTAATAGTCGGTTTTTGCAGGTTCGCCAGCCAATTCCTTATTATTGAAAAACTCCACCTTGATGCCCTTGCCACCATTGAAATCCTGCAGGTGATGAATGGTCTGGTATTCATCGTTCAGTTCACAAGCCTTATCATAGACAATCTTGGTATTAGGAAAAGCAGCCTTGATACCTTCCAGCAATGAGTGTTGGTGCTCCTTGGTGGGTGTACCACCATAGTTACCATTGAGTAGTTCTACATCGTCAGCATTCGGGCCAATGACTGCGAGGGTTTTGATATCTTTTGAAAGTGGCAAAACAGCTTTCGATATTGCCCCTTGATTGATGACTTTATTTTCCAGCAGGACCATAGACTCACGGGCAGCCTGGGTTGCAAGAGCGTCGTGCTCCTCGGAACTAATGTTGGAAGCGGGAATTGTCGACCATGGGAGCATATCGGCAGGATCGAACATACCCAGCTCGAAACGCCCCATCAGTGTTTTGCGAAGATGCTGATCCAGGTCGGCCTCTTTGATGAGTCCTTTCTTCAGACCCTCAGCTAGTGTCATAAAGACCTTGCCACATTCCAAGTCAGTACCATTCAGCACTGCATCGACTGAAGCAGACAACGGGTCTTTGTGTGTCTCGTGCTGTCCTTTATTATAGAAGTTGTTAATGGCGTCGCAGTCGGTGACTACCAGTGCATCGTAGCCCCACTTATTGCGCAGGATATCGATAAGCAAACGGTCGCTGGTGCAACATGGTCTGCCCTCGAAACGTTGATAGGCACACATCACCTCTCGAACGTTTCCTTTTTTTACCAGTGCCTTGAAAGCTGGCAGATAGGTTTCCCACAGGTCGCGGTTCGTAGGCTCTACATTCATCGAGTGGCGCAAGGGCTCAGGACCACTGTGTACAGCATAATGCTTGGCACATGCATGGGTCTTGAAATACTTGTCGTCATTACCCTGCATTCCCAAGACGGTTTGTACTCCCAAAACGGCATTCAGATAGGGGTCTTCACCACAGGTTTCCTGTCCACGTCCCCATCGAGGATCGCGGAAAATGTTTACGTTCGGGCACCAGAATGTCAACTCAGGATTACCGGGATAATAGGTAACACCCTGAGGTACGTTGAACAGTTTGGGGTCATTGTGGTCAGTACGATTCCAGTTGGCACGGGCTTCATCACTAACCTGCGAGAAGACGTCATACACCAGTTGCGCATTGAAAGCTGCAGCCATACCAATAGGTTGCGGATAGACCGTATAGCCCCCTTGGCGGACACCATGACACGCTTCGCTCCACCAATTGTAACTAGGAATGCCAAGTCGATCTACAGATTGCGACTTGTTCATCATCAGTCCCACCTTTTCGTCGGGAGTAAGTAATGATAGCAGGTTTTCGACACGTTCCTTATTAGATAAGGATGGGTTCTGGAATGGATACTTTACTTGCGCAGAAATACCTGTGGTTATTAGGGACGCAAGGACAACGAAGAGAGTTTTTTTCAGTCTCATAATTTAAGTTTTTGTAAGTTAGTTAGTTGTTATTTCATATTTTTGATGGCAAAAATACAAAATATTGCGCAAAAATGAGTACCTTTGCACTATTATTTAATAAGTTTTATGAAGAAAGCATTTGTAATGGCTGTTGCATTCGTCCTGATGACAGCATGCGGCAGCAAGACTAAACAAGACACGAGCGCAACAGATTCGTTGACTACGGACACACTCTTAACAGACTCTATCGCCAAGTCAGTTGTCGATAAACATTCAGAAACGTATATTCGTCAGCGTATTGAGAGTATTTATCAATGTTATAGGGATTCACAATTTGATGAGTCTGGTGTCCGGGTGATGGAACCTCATGACGACTTTGACAAGAAGTATTGTACAATAAGCTATCTGGCCCTGATGAACAAGGCCATACGTATGGCTGGTGATGATGATATCGTGCTCGATAAGGACCACTGGACAAATTCTCAGGACGACAATGACTTTACCTATATTGATGTGCGAATCAGTGATGTTACTGAGACGACTGCCTATGCTGAAGTCGTTGCTACAAATTTTGGTAAGACGTATGCTATCTGTCTCGCTTTGCTTTTTGAACGTGACGACTGGTATGTCGATGACTTTTTTACCCCTAATGAGGACACTGGAGAACTAGAAAGTGAGAAAGAATACTTTACAACGATAGTCCACCCTCAAAAGCACTAACCATTTTCCAATAAAATATCTACGGAAAAGTTTGGCAATGCGCACAAAAAACACTACCTTTGCAGAAACATTTAAAAACCTATATTAGAATGACAGCAAAACAAACCATCGAGGCCGGCAAGGCCATTCTGGGAATTGAATTTGGTTCCACACGTATTAAGGCCGTACTGATCGACCAGGAGAATAAGCCCATTGCCCAAGGTTCGTTCGAGTGGGAAAACCAACTCGTAGACGGACTATGGACTTACAGTATTGACATTATCTGGAAGGGTCTGCAAGACTGTTATGCTGATCTTCGCAAGGATGTAAAAGCTCAGTACGACTGCGAGATAGAGTCGCTGGCAGCTATTGGTTTCTCTGCTATGATGCACGGCTATATGGCCTTCAATGAGAAACAGGAGATTCTAGTGCCATTCCGCACTTGGCGTAACACCAACACTGGTAAGGCTGCTGCAGAACTCTCTGAACTTTTCAACTATAACATTCCTCTGCGTTGGAGCATTTCACATCTTTATGAGTGCATTCTGGAGGGCAACGAACACGTAAAGGATATCAAGTTCCTAACTACGCTGGCAGGTTACGTACACTGGCAGGTTACAGGTGAATTTGTGTTAGGCGTAGGTGATGCTTCTGGTATGATTCCTGTTGATCCTGCTACGAAGACCTACGATGCCGAGATGGTAGCTAAGTTCAATAAAATCCTGGCTGCTAAGGGGTTGCCCTATAGCTTGGAAGACATCCTGCCGAAGTCTTTGGTTGCTGGCGAGAATGCTGGTGTGCTGACTGTTGAGGGGGCAAAGAAACTCGACATTAGTGGACACCTGAGAGCAGGCGTTCCAGTTTGTCCTCCTGAAGGTGATGCCGGTACGGGTATGGTCGCAACCAACGCAGTCAAGCAACGTACAGGTAACGTTTCAGCAGGTACTTCCTCGTTCTCGATGATTGTGCTGGAGAAACCACTCAGCAAACCCTATGAGATGATTGATATGGTAACAACACCTGACGGATCGCTCGTTGCAATGGTTCATTGCAACAACTGTACGTCAGACATCAATGCCTGGGTGAGTCTGTTCAAAGAATATCAGCAGCTTTTGGGTATCAAAGTTGATATGAATGAGCTCTATGGTAAGCTGTTCAACGAGGCTCTAAAAGGTGATACGGATTGTGGCGGTCTGATGGCTTACAACTACGTCAGCGGTGAACCCGTTACAGGATTACAAGAGGGTCGCCCCATGTTCGTACGCTCGGCTAACGATAAGTTCAATCTCGCTAACTTTATGCGTGCCCACTTGTATGGTGCCATTGGTGTACTGAAGATTGGTAACGATATTCTGCTGAAAGAAGAGAAGATTAAGGTGGATCGCATTACTGGTCATGGCGGTTACTTCAAGACTGCAGGTGTTGGTCAGCGTATGTTGGCTGCAGCTCTCAACAGTCCTATCAGTGTGATGGAAACTGCTGGTGAAGGTGGCGCCTGGGGTATTGCGCTGTTGGCAGGCTACCTAATCAATAAAAATGGCAAGAATCTGGCAGATTACTTGGAGGAGGTTGTATTCGCTGGTAATACTGGTGTTTCAATAGCTCCTACTGCCGAGGATGTTGCAGGTTTTGAGAAATATATTGAGAACTACAAAGCATGTCTGCCCGTAGAGCAGGCAGCTGTAGATTGCAAGAAATAAGTGGGAAGAACGGGAGACTATAATATTTCGGTGGTCATTGTTGTGCATGACCTAGCCGAAACGCTGGAGCATAACCTGCCGCAGTTTTTGACTGTGGCAGGTGCTGCACATGCTGAGGTTATTGTCGTTGACGACTCGTCGACTGATGATACCCCCAATGTGCTGAAGCGTCTCAAGGAAACTAATACCCATTTGTATACTACTTTTTTGCCAAAAAGTGTACCAAACAACAGTCGTCTCAGACTAGCGCTGAACATAGGTGTTAAGGCGGCTTTGGCTGACCGTATTGTCTTTGCCGACATCCACCGTCCTCCCCTCTCTAATGAGTGGCTGACAGGATTGGCCGATGGCGAGGTAACAGCTGTATACTGCAGACTGAAACATGGCGCTCCTGAGGTAACGCACCAGCAATTCGATAATTTAGACGAAGCCACAGATTTTATGCTGAAAGCAGAGCGTCGCGATGGAGGCGGACACAAAGGACGTTGGTTCAGAATGCGACGAGGTATGTATGATGCCATTGCCGTGAACAAAGATACGATATTCAATGCTATCATGCTCTTCGACCAGCGACTAGGTATGAGCAAGAAAATGCGTCTGGGTATCGCCGTGTTCTTCAAAAACATGTTCGCATGAGGATATTACACTACTATGCTAGCAATGCCCCTGAAGGTGTCATAGCTTATGTTAAGACGCTATGTGAGGAAATGGGGAACGATGCTGAGAACGAATCAGTAAGCACACTTCAGGAGGTACTTCAGTCATTGCGCGACAAACATTACGACCTGTTGCACATACATGGTTGCTGGCAATATGCCGCTAATCGTATAGCACGTATAGCCTTACAATTGGGAACACGGCTGATAGTGACACCTCACGGACAGTTAGAGCCGTGGATAATGAAACAACGTTATTGGAAAGAAAAACTACCCAAGCAATTGCTTTTCCAGCGTAAGCTCGTTCAACAGGCCTATGCTGTCATTGTACAAGGAAAAATGGAGGAAGAATGTCTACGCAAGTTATCGTGGAACAGTCGTACAGTTATCATTCGCAATAGTCTGATAACCAATACAACAACTGCAAAGTTGATGGCGCAACAACAATGGAAGGTGTATCGCAAAATTATGGACAGCAACACATGGGAGTTGATGACTGATGGCACCAAAACTACTCTACGCCAGTTGCTGAAGGTGGGTGTTACAGGTGATGTGCGTTGGCTCGGCGAGTCATATGTTACCATCACTGACAATAGCCAATGGCGTATGCTCTACTGTTTTGTTCACCACGAACAAGTGGCAGAAACAGTTAGACGTGGTCTTCAAACTCTACATATCGATGCCCCGGATTTTGACATTCAGCAGATGCCTTGTTTTATGCCCGATGGCTATGAGCCCTCGAAAACCATAGAAGAAGCTATCGGTATGCAGTATGCCACGGAGAATGACCGGTTGATGGCCACGTTCCGTCATTTGCGTCGTTTGACTATGCATCATCGACTGACTTTGTCTCATTTAGTAGAATTAGACAGGGAATTGCGAAACCATGACACGGCAGAAGACCAACTCTGCGATGCACTGAAAGAGCGCCGCCTATACAAATTTGCACGGCGAATCATGCAACTAACCTATGATTTGACGGGATTGGACGAAGGACACATGCCAATGCCCCCACTCGATGACCGTTTGACACGCCACATGAGGAAATACATTGATAATCACTTGAAATTATAATACCTAAAAAATATAAGACTATGAAAGAACAATTCTCAGAGCACGATATGCATTATCTGCGACTGTTGGCAACCTCATTCCCAACAATAGCAGCCGCTTCGACAGAGATTATCAATCTGGAGGCTATTCTTAACCTACCAAAGGGTACGGAGCACTTTTTGGCAGACTTGCATGGAGAGAGTGCTGCTTTTAAGCATGTCATCAAGAATGCCTCGGGAAATATCCGTCGTAAGGTCAGTGAACTGTTTGCTGGTGACATCCGCGACAAGGAACGTCGCGAATTGTGTACCTTAATATATTATCCGGAAGAAAAACTAGAACTCATCAAAGCTGCTGAGTCTGACGACTTAGACGACTGGTATCACATCACCATCCATCGTCTAGTAGCAGTCTGTCGTGATGTCTCGTCGAAATACACGCGCTCAAAGGTACGTAAATCTTTGCCTGAGGAGTTTGCCTACATCATCGAGGAGCTGTTGCATGAACGTACTGATGATACTGACAAAGCTGCGTATGTTAGTGTCATCGTGGATACCATCATATCAACAGGTCGTGCAGACGATTTCATTATTGCTTTGTGTAATGTCATCCAGCGTTTGGCTATAGACCAGCTGCACATTCTGGGCGACATCTACGATCGTGGTCCTGGTGCCCACATTATTCTTGACACTATGAAGCAATATCACTCGTGGGATATCCAGTGGGGTAATCATGACATACTGTGGATGGGTGCAGGAGCAGGTAATAATGCCTGTATTTGTAACGTATTGAGATTATCGTTGCGCTATGCAAACCTAGCTACTGTTGAGGAGGCCTACGGCATTAATCTTGTACCTCTGGCCACCTTCGCTATGGAAGTCTATGGTGACGACCCCTGTGAGGAGTTTATTCCAAAACTGATGACGGGCAACACGATGGAAGAGAAATACATTCGTCTGACAGCACAGATGCATAAAGCCATCTCCATTATCCAGTTTAAAAAAGAGGCTCAGATTTTCAAACGTCGTCCAGAATGGGGAATGATGGACCGTTGTTTACTTGACCATATCGATTATGAACGTGGTATATTGGTCATTGACGACAAGGAGTATGAGATGCGTTCGAATAACTTCCCTACCATTGATCCAAAGAATCCATGTGAGTTGACAGATGAGGAAAATCAGTTGATGGAGCGCCTGCACCACTCGTTCAAAGCCAGCGAGAAATTGCAGAAGCATATTAAGATGTTGCTCAGCCACGGCTGTATGTATACCATTTGCAACCAGAACTTACTATACCATGCATCTGTTCCTTTGAACGATGATGGCACACTGAAGGAGGTAGAACTATATAATGGGCGATATTATAGTGGTAAAGAACTGATGCGCCATATTGGTATGCTTGTACGTGCAGCCTTCGAAAGTGATACTGACAAAGAACTACGTCTATATGCACGTGACTATTTCCTATACCTTTGGTGTGGCAAGGACTCTCCTCTCTTCGACAAGTCAAAAATGGCCACTTTTGAGCGTTATTTCCTAACAGACAAGACAATGTTTAAAGAAGAGAAAGGTAATTACTTCCGTATGCGTGATTCCGAGGAAGTGGTAGATCGTATCCTCGATGCTTTTGGTGTACAAGGCGAAAACCGTCATATCATCAATGGTCATGTTCCTGTACATGCTTCGAAAGGTGAAAATCCTATCAAGGCTAATGGTAAATTGATGGTTATTGACGGTGGCTTTTCACAAGCTTATCACTCTGAGACAGGAATTGCCGGATATACGCTGGTTTACCACAGCAGAGGATTCCAACTTGTTCAGCATGAACCATTTACTAGTGCATCAGAAGCTATAGAGAAAGGTACAGACATCAAGTCAACTACTCAACTCGTAGAACTCTCAGCCCATCGAATGCTGGTTGCTGATACAGATAAAGGTGTTGAGTTGCGCAGCCAGATTGCTGACCTCCGCCAACTACTCTATGCCTATAGACATGGTATCATAACCGAAGCAAAATGAAGCACGAGGTACTCATTGCTTTAGGATCGAATACTCAGCAGGAGAATAACATCAATGTAGCTACCCAAAAGTTGCTTGAACTGTTAGCCCCAGATGGCAAAACAACACCTGCCATCTGGACTGAACCTATAGGATTGTCTCATAGCGACCATTTCTTGAATAGTCTTGTCGCTGGTAGCACCACCTTGGAACTTGATGCCCTTAATGCGCTTCTTAAAAAGATGGAGCGTGACAGTGGACGTCAACCAGGAGTCTGCACTTTAGACCTTGATGTGTTGAGCTACGATGGTGTGCATTACCATGAAAGCGATTGGCAACGCGACTACATCCAAGAACTGTTGCAGATGTTATAAAAGCCCTGTATAATTTGTGTATTTCCTTTTTTCATTGTACCTTTGAGTTATTGCTCGAAAGTACTTCCCTTCGGAAAAACTCAAATAAATTTGGTTTTTCGCTCACTTATTCGTACCTTTGCAGCCGCAAATAATATAATAGGTATAAAGAAGAGATGATAACAGTCACAAATCTGGCTATCCAGTTTGGAAAAAAGACGTTGTATAAGGACGTCAATCTAAAGTTTACGAGTGGTAATATTTATGGTATTATTGGCGCTAATGGTGCCGGTAAGTCTACTTTGTTGCGTGCCATCAGTGGTGAACTGGAACCTAATAAAGGTTCCGTCGAGATGCTTCCAGGAGAACGTATGTCCGTTTTGGAGCAGGACCACTTCAAGTATGATGAGTTTTCTGTAATGAACACGGTACTGATGGGACATCAGCCATTGTGGCAGAACATGAAAGAGCGTGAGGCACTGTATGCGAAAGAGGAAATGACAGAAGAAGACGGTGTTCGTGCTGCCGACCTAGAGATGGCCTTTGCTGAGATGAATGGTTGGGGAGCTGAGAGCGAGGCTGCACAGCTGTTGCAGAATTTGGGTATCAAGGAGGAACAACATTACGCCCAGATGTCGGACATTTCTAATAATGAGAAGGTGCGCGTGATGCTGGCCAAAGCGTTGTTTGGACATCCTGATAACTTGTTGCTCGACGAGCCAACCAACGACCTCGACCTCGATACTGTTCAGTGGTTGGAGGAATACCTGTCTAACTTAGAGCAATGTGTGTTGGTTGTGTCTCACGACCGTCACTTCCTGGATGCAGTATCAACCCAGACTGTAGATATCGACTTCGGTAAGGTAACGCTGTTCTCGGGAAACTACTCGTTCTGGTACGAGTCCAGTCAGTTGGCACTACGTCAGGCTCAGAACCAGAAGATGAAAGCTGACGAGAAGCGCAAGCAGTTGGAGGAATTTATCCGCCGCTTCTCTGCCAATGTGGCCAAGTCGAAGCAGACGACATCGCGTAAGAAGATGTTGGAGAAGTTGAATGTCGAAGAAATCACCCCGTCAACACGTAAGTACCCTGGCATCATTTTCTCAATGGAGCGCGAACCTGGCACACAGATATTGGAGGTAGAAGGACTAAAGGCTCTGGATGCTGACGGAACGGTACTGTTCGATAATGTGTCATTCACCATTGAGAAGGGCCAGAAGACTGTCTTCTTGTCACACAACCCGAAGGCGATGACTGCACTATTCGAGATTATCAATGGCAATCGCGAGGCTGACGCCGGCACATATAAGTGGGGCGTTACAATCACTACTGCCTATCTCCCACTCGACAACACCGAGTTTTTCAAGTCAGAGATGAACCTCGTAGATTGGCTGTCACAGTACGGCACGGGTAATGAGGTTATGATGAAATCATTCTTGGGTCGTATGCTATTCAAGGATGAGGACATCCAGAAGAAGGTCTGTGTGCTCTCTGGTGGTGAGAAGATGCGTTGCATGATAGCCCGTATGCAGCTGAAGAATGCTAATTGTCTGATTCTAGACACCCCCACCAACCACTTGGATTTGGAGTCTATTCAGGCTTTCAACAATAATCTTATCTCGTTCAAGGGTAACATCTTGTTTGCCTCACACGACCATGAGTTCATCAACACTGTAGCCGACCGTATTATCGAATTGACACCGAAGGGAACCATCGATAAGTTGACCACCTATGATGACTATATTTACGACGAAAGCATCAAGGAGAAGAAAGTTGAACTGTACAGTTAATAGACAATTGTTTGGCACAGAATTTGCAGACGAGCTGTTATGACAAAAATTCAAAACACTATGACAGAAGAAGAAATAAAGAACGAAGAGGAACAGCAAGAAACTGTTTTCAACGAAAATGTAGTCAGTGATTCTGTCGCTGACACCCAAGAAGACACACCTGTTGAACCTACAGAGGGGCAAGACCCATTGGAGGCTGCTAAAGCAGAGATTGAACAGTTGAAGACACAGATGCTCTATAAGACTGCAGAGTTTGACAATTACCGCAAGCGCACCCTGAAGGAGAAAGCAGAGCTTATCCTGAATGGTGGCGAGAAGGCTGTTAGTGCTGTATTGCCTATTATCGACGATATGGAGCGCGCTATTGAGAATGGTACAAAGACTGATGACCCTGCTGTACTGCGTGAAGGCATGGAACTGATATATAATAAGTTCATGAAAGCCCTCGAAGGTCTGGGCGTTAAAAAGATTGATACTGAGAATGCCGACTTCGACACAGATTTGCACGAGGCCGTAGCAATGGTTCCCGGCATGGGTGACGACAAAAAAGGAAAAGTTATCGACTGCCTGCAGACTGGCTACCAGTTGAACGACAAAGTAATCCGTCACGCTAAAGTGGCAGTAGGACAGTAAGATGTCTGATGTTAGATTAAAAAGTAAGAAGTTATAGAATAATGGCACAAAAACGAGACTATTACGAAGTGCTTGGCGTTGATAAGAATGCCACAGAAGACCAGATTAAGAAGGCATATCGCACGATAGCCATCAAATACCACCCAGACCGTAATCCAGGTAATAAGGAGGCTGAGGAGAAATTCAAGGAAGCTGCTGAGGCTTACGATGTATTGCATGACCCCCAGAAGCGTCAGCAATATGACACCTTTGGTTTCAATGGTCCTGGTGGTGCGGGCGGTTTTGATCCGTTTGGTGGAGCATCTATGAATATGGACGATATCTTCTCGATGTTTGGTGATATCTTCGGTGGTCGTGCAGGAGGTTTCGGAGGTTTTGGTGGTGGTAGCCGTGGTCCACAGAAACATCGTGGTTCCGACCTTCGACTCAAGGTTAAGTTATCTTTAGAGGAGATTGCTCATGGTGTCACCAAGAAATTCAAGGTTCGCAAAGATATCACTTGTTCTCACTGTAACGGCTCCGGCGCTGAGGCTGGCAGTACCAACGACCAGTGTCCTACGTGTCATGGTTCAGGTGTTATCACACATACCACACAAAGCATCTTTGGTATGATGCAGACACAGGGCGTTTGTCCTACATGTGGTGGTGAAGGTACCGTTATCAAGAACAAATGTCATGAATGTGGCGGTTCTGGTGTTGTCAAGGGCGAAGAAGTAGTAGAAATCAAGATTCCTGCTGGCGTCGCTGAAGGTATGATAGTCAATGTTCCTGGTAAGGGTAATGCTGGACGTCATAAGGGTATCAATGGCGATATTCAGGTATTTATTGAAGAGGAGGAAAACGATACCTTTATTCGCGATAACAACGACTTAATATATAACCTGTTACTTGATTTCCCAACAGCTGCGTTGGGTGGTGAGGTAGAGATTCCCACCATTGAAGGAAATAAACTGAAGGTAAAGATGGAGGCAGGTACACAACCCGGCAAAACCATGCGTCTGCGTGGAAAGGGCCTGCCTGCTGTTCAAGGCTATGGACGTGGTAACGGTGATCTCGTTGTTAATGTCAGCGTCTATGTACCAAAAACCTTGAGTAAGGAGGAGAAAACTGCCATTGAACAGTTCCGCGAAAGTGATAATTTCAAGGGGGATGCTGCAACTAAGCGTTCCATCTTCCAGAAGTTCAAGAATTACTTTTCGTAATTCGTAATTACAATGACCTACCAAGAAACCTGCCACTATCTCTATAACCAGATGCCCATGTTCGAGCGACAGGGCAGTACGGGTTATAAAGAGGGACTTGGAAACAGTCTGGCGTTCGATGAGCATCTTGGCCATCCGCACCAGTCGTATGCCACCATTCATATTGCTGGCACAAATGGTAAAGGCTCTTGTTCACACTCCATTGCAGCTATTCTGCAGGAGTGTGGATACAAGGTAGGTCTCTACACCTCACCCCACCTTGTAGATTTTCGCGAGCGCATACGTGTCAATGGAAAACCTATCAGTGAGCGATATGTTATGGAATTTGTGGAGCGTGAGCGTTCTTTTTTCGAACCTCTTCATCCCTCGTTCTTTGAAGTTACCACCGCAATGGCTTTCAAATACTTCAAAGATCAGCAAATAGACATAGCTGTCATTGAGGTTGGACTGGGAGGACGCTTGGATTGTACCAATATCATTACCCCTATTCTCTCCATTATCACCAATATCAGTTTTGACCATACCCAGTTTCTGGGTAACACGTTGGCACAGATTGCTGGTGAGAAGGCTGGTATCATCAAAAAAGGTGTGCCTGTCATTATTGGTGAGAATAATCAGGAAACACGCCCCGTGTTTGAAGCAAAAGCAAAAGAAATAGATGCACCTATCATTTTTGCAGAAGATTATCAGGAAGTTCTTACTGCTGAATCACTCCCTCATGGTGGTATGCTTTATCACACTCTTCACAACGGAACTTTACATGGTGACTTGGGTGGTTCCTATCAGCAGAAGAATATGAATACCATTCTGCAGGCTACCTATCAATTGGCTAAGATGGGCTACCTCTGCATCTGTGAGAAACGGGAGAATCAAGACAAGTGTCGTTCTGAAGTACAGCGTGCCATTGAACATGTTACGATCTCAACAGGTCTGATGGGCCGCTGGCAAGTTATCCAACAAAATCCCAAAGTGGTATGTGACACAGGACATAATGTTGGTGGTTGGCAGTATCTTTCCCAACAATTGCAACAGCAGCAATGTCATCAGATGCACATCATCTTCGGTATGGTCAACGACAAAGACCTCGATAGTGTACTTGAATTGTTGCCCAAGAAAGCAATTTTCTATTTTACTAAAGCTGACAGCAAACGAGCCATCAATGAGCATGATTTACAGCTTCAGGCAGCTAAGCACGGACTTCTTGGAAACAGTTACCCCTCTGTGGCTGAAGCATATACGCAATGTATGAAGAATGCATTACGCGACGATTTTGTCTTCGTTGGTGGCAGTTCTTATGTTGTGGGCGATTTCCTTAAATTATTCAATTAGTAACGTTTTAACGTTTTTTTTCGCACATCATTCGTCTTTCTCGTTTTTTTTCGGTAGTTTTGCAAATAGTTTCATAACCTAAAAATATTTAGATATGGCAAACACAACTGAAAATGCGAATTTGTGTGGTCTGAAGAGAGAAAACTTCCAGACCACTATCAACGGTAAAAAAACCGATTTGTACATTCTCCGTAACCGTAAGGGCTATGAGGTAGCAATCTCTAACTATGGTGGAGCCATCATGGCTATCATGGTGCCCGACAAGGATGGTAACGTTGCCAACGTTATCCAAGGTCACGATAGTATTCAACAGCTCACCAGTGGCAACGAGCCTTACCTTTCTACATTGATAGGTCGCTGGGGTAACCGTATCTGCAAGGGTCAGTTTACACTGAACGGCAAGGAATATCAGCTGGCTCTGAACGATGGTCCTAACCACTTGCATGGTGGCAAGAAGGGTTTCAATGCCAAGGTATGGGAAGCTCGTCAGATGGGTCCTCGCTCATTGGCTCTACATCGTATTTCTTCTTATGGTGAAGAAGGATACACAGGTGAACTGGACGTTACTGTAGAGTACACTTTTACTGATGATAACGAACTTATCATCGAGTATCTGGCCACCACCAACAAGAAGACTATTGTCAATTTGACTCACCATGCTTTCTTCTCTTTGGCTGGAACTGCAGATCCTACTCCTACAATTGAAGACCAGCTTTGTGAAATCAATGCTGATTTCTATCTGCCCACAGACGAGACTGCAATTCCTACGGGTGAAATCCTGAAGGTTGCCGGTACTCCCTTTGACTTCCGTACTCCTAAGACCTTTGGTAAGGAAATTGAGGCTGACAATGAGCAGATTAAGTTTGGTCATGGCTACGATCACAACTATGTACTCAACAAGCAGGAAGAAGGTGAGTTGTCATTTGCTGCTCGTATCACTGATCCGAAGAGTGGACGTACGTTGGAGTGCTATACCACTGAACCAGGTCTGCAACTCTACACAGCAAACTTTGCAACAGGTTATAAGGGCGCTAACGGATGCACGTTCCCACGTCGTTCGGCTGTTTGTCTGGAAACTCAGCATTTCCCCGACTCACCTAACCGTCCTTACTTCCCTTCTGTTGTTCTCAATCCTGGTCAGCAGTATAAGCAGAAGACCATTTATCGCTTTGGCGTCAAGAAATAATAACTCCAGAGCCCATTCATTATGATGGACATTGAATTTGTAAGAAGCCGTTTTATCAAACACTTTGACGGCAATACTGGTAACGTCTACGCTTCTCCGGGACGCATTAACCTCATAGGCGAACATACAGACTATAATGGAGGTTATGTGTTCCCTGGAGCTGTAGATAAAGGTGTAATGGCCGAGATACGTCCCAACGGTACGGAAGATACGGTAATGGCCTATTCCATTGACCTCAAGGACCGTGTAGACTTCAAACTATCCGACCCCAATGGTCCACGTGCATCGTGGGCTCGTTACATCTACGGCATCGCTTTAGAGATGCGTAAGCGAGGAGCCAATGTTAAGGGTTTTAACATCGCCTTTGCTGGTGATGTGCCCCTAGGTGCTGGTATGTCGTCAAGTGCTGCTATGGAGAGCTGTTTTGCTTTTGGACTGAATGATCTCTTTGCCGATGGCAAAGTTAGTCAGTGGGATATGGTACTCGCAGGCCAGGCTACAGAGCATAATTACTGTGGTGTTAATTGTGGCATCATGGACCAGTTCGCTTCTGTCTTTGGCAAGTCGGGCTGTCTCATGCGTCTCGACTGTCGTAGTCGTGAGTTTGAGTATTTCCCTTTCAAGCCCGATGGTTATCGTCTTGTGTTACTCGACTCTGTTGTCAAGCACCAGTTGGCAGGCTCACCTTATAACGATCGTCGTCGTTCGTGCGAAAACGTAGTCAAACATATTGCTGCCAAACATCCTGAGGCAACGTTTGAGACATTGCGTGATTGCACATGGGAGCAACTCGAAGAAGTTAAAGCAGATATTAGCGAAGAGGACTACCGTCGTGCTAAATTCGTGCTTGGCGAGAAAGACCGCGTGCTTGCTGTCTGCGATGCGCTCAACGAAGGTGACTACGAACGTGTTGGTGAACTAATGTACCAGACCCACGAAGGCTTGTCGAAGGACTATGAGGTATCTTGCGAAGAGCTTGACTTCCTCAACGACATCGCCAAGGAGAATGGTGTCACTGGCAGTCGCATCATGGGTGGAGGCTTTGGTGGTTGTACCATTAACTTGGTGCGCAACGACCTCTATCTACAGTTCATATCCGATGCTAAGAAACGCTTCAACGAGAAGTACGGACACGAGCCCAAGGTTTATGATGTCGTTATTGGTGACGGCTCTCGCAAACTTTGCTAAATAACAAGTATTACTGTCACGCCTAATGCTTTCTATTATAGAGTGTTAGGCGTGATATTTTTAAAAAGCTAAAAGCCTATGAATTCGAAGCGTCAGGACGATAAGTTGAACACTAGGTTGGAGTTCAGCATTGTTGCTGATGGAGATAAATCCTGATCGCGCTGACACATTGCTGGCTCGCGGATATATGTATGGCGAAAGTCGTGTCATTGTAGGTGCTCACTGGCAGAGCGACGTAGATGCAGGACGTTTGGCAGCTTCTGCCGCCTATGCCCGTTTGCATACTAGTGAGCGTTTTCTGGAACAGATGCGACTGGCACGCCTTGAGTTCCGTGTCAAGAAAGGTCTTGCCACAGCAGCTGAGAAAAAGGAATACCTGAATGCTGAGAAGAAACGAGCAAAAACAGGCAAATAATAACAATATGGGGATGCATCGTAATACGCATCCCCATTATTTTCTACATGCCTGGTCGACGGATCGTCAACAGAATGCTTTCGGGATGTTCCTTAGTGAATCGGGGTGCATCTTCGACGACACAAGCCAGATAACCTCCCCCACCCGCTCCTGGCATTTTGTAAGCCAGCACGAAGTCACGGTATCGCTCGATATATGCTGACACACATCCTTGCACCATTGCAGGAAACATACTGACTTGTGCTTGGAAACTGTCAGCATAAGCTTTAGCAAAAGCTTGGAGGTCTTGCTGAATGATAGCCTGCCAACAGTCGTCAGCTGCCTGTGCCAATGTGCGAACCTTTTCTTCTGTGATGTCCTTGCCGTTCAGGACGTTACACCCATCCTTGCGTGGTTCCATTGGAATCATCACTAGATGTTGCTCCAGCCAACAAAGTATCTCCTCGTCATAGCAGGTCTCAATCTTCTCAGGCCAGAATCTGTTATTATAATAATGTCTGCATAGTCCTGGAATACAGATACCAATTGCGTCCTGTGCCCCACTGACGATACCATCCGAACGCTCTGGATCGTTCTCGAAACAGAATACCAGTTTTGCCAGCGTTTCTGGCTCCATATTTGGCAACTGGTATGGCCAAATCTTCTTAATCATGTTGCGCGTACTGGTTGATAGTCCACAACGTTCACGGACTTCGAATGTTGGTTCCAAAGAGATGGTGATAGCCCATCCTGGCGCTAGACATGACACGTAGGGTTGGTCTATCCATGTGCCAGCCAAATCAAGGCGTGTAGGAATCTGAGACTCTGTCTTCTTTAGGTCTGTGGAAGAGCGTGCCTTTAATCCCTTTTGTGGCAAACGCTCCAATACGACATACTCCATGCCTCGCTCTTCGCAGACGCGTCGTTTGTCATCGTTGCCCCCATCGCTGTTGACCACCAGGATGTCTGGTTTCACAATGTCGAGTGTAGGCAGGAAATCAAGGATGCCACTCCCTTGGTTGATATATGCATCCTTTACGTAGCGTATGCTTTTCACCATGAACAGGCGTTCCTGTTCGCTATAGATAGTCTTATGGTGCTTATATCCTTCGATGGTTTTGTCTGACCCAATGCCGACATACAGATCCCCATATTCAGCCGCCTGGCGGAAGAACTCCACATGTCCGCTATGCAGCAGATCATAACAACCACTGACAAAAACCTTCTTAGCCATTATTCCCTGCATTTTAATCCATAGAACATGACAATGAGGAAGCAGACAAACGGCACCAGATAACTCATATTGATACCTGCCATATCGCTAACGACACCTTGTAACGGTGTAATCAGTGCCCCACCAAGAATGGCCATAATCAATCCACTTGCTCCAATCTTTACGTCGCCTGTCGAAATTTCAGAACCCTCGGTGCTTGTCAGACTACCCAACGCAATACCATAAATGGTTGGGAACATCAAACTCATAAAGATGCTGACCAATACCAATGATGCCACACATGTCCAGCCACTGCTGAGCACTACCAATAACGCACACAGTGCACTCAGCACACCACCCAGGAAGAGCAGTATGGCAGGCTGTATGAACTTCATGAGCCAGGTATAGACAAATCGCGAAGCACAGAAGCCGATGATAGATACCAGATAGATGGTGGCTGCCTCTGACTCCACATGTCCCAATTCTTTCATGACCAGTCGGATGGTAAAGCTCCAGACGCAAATCTGTGCACCCACATAGAAGAACTGTGCCACGACACCACCTACATATTTCTTGTTTCGGGCTAGTCGACGGAAGGTTGCTGCCAATTGGTGTTCTCCTGCAGCATCGCTACCCTCTGGCATCTGGGCAAACAGCATGACCAGCATGATGACAATCAGCACAGCGCCCACAAAGGCATAGGTTCCACTAACGCTATAGAGCGAGATATCCTGCAGGATGAAATACTTACTAATCAGGATACCCATGATAGAACCAATGGGGTTAAAGCTCTGCGCAATATTCAGTCGCCGTGTAGCAGTTTCCGGACTACCCATCGCCATGATGTAAGGATTGGCTGTGGTTTCCAGTACCGAACAACCTGCTGCCATAATGTAGATGGCTATCAGGTAGAAGGCATAACTCTCTACCCATGCTGCTGGCAGAAACAGAATTGCTCCAGCGGAATACATGCACAGTCCCAGAATGACACCACTCTTGTAACTATGCTTTCTGATGAACAGCGCTGCAGGTAGAGCCAGACAGAAATAGGCACCATAAAATGCCATCTGGATGAAACTGGTCTGTGTATCACTCATCTGCATAATCTTTCGGAAAGCTGCCAACAGCGTATCAGTCATGTTGTTGGCCAATCCCCACAGTGCAAACAGACTCGTAACGAGTACAAACGGCAACAGATATTTACGTTCAATTACTTTCATTGTTGATTGTAGTTAGTGTTAATAGTAAATGGTTATGTTACATTATTGTTGATAGTACTTGGCATACCACTCCGCAAAGTGGCGCAAGCCTTCTCTCAGTGTTATCTTCGGGGTGAATCCGAAGTCTCGCTCCAGAGCTGCTGCATCAGCATAGGTCGTAGGCACATCACCGGGTTGCATGGGTACCAACTGCTTGTGCGCCTCGAAATCGAAGTCTTTTGGCAACACACCAGCGCGTACCAATTCCTCCTGGAGGATGTTCACGAAATCCAATAGGTTCTCTGGCTGACCACCACCAATATTATAGACAGCATATGGCGGAATAGGCAGACCGTCCTCACCATTCTTTCGCTCAGGTGCTCCCTGCATCACGCGTACCACGCCTTCCACGATATCATCCACATAAGTGAAGTCTCTACGACAGTTGCCATAGTTGAATATCTGAATGGTTTCGCCCTTCAGCAACTTGTTAGTAAAACCGAAGTACGCCATATCAGGACGACCAGCAGGTCCATAGACAGTAAAGAATCGCAGTCCTGTCGTCGGAATGTTATATAGTTTGCTGTAGCAGTGTGCAAAGAGCTCGTTGCTTTTCTTCGTCGCAGCATACAGGCTCACAGGGTTGTCCACACGATCATCTGTCGAGAATGGCACCTTCTTATTACCACCATAGACACTGGAACTTGAAGCATAGACCAAGTGCTGCACAGGATTGTGACGACATGCCTCTAGGATGTTGTAGAAGCCAATCATATTACTCTGGATATACGCATCCGGATTTGTTATCGAATAGCGTACACCAGCCTGTGCAGCCAGGTTCACCACTACGTCAAACTTATATTCCTCAAACAATGCATCAATAGCCGCCTTATCAGCAATATCGCCTTTAACGAACTTCCATGTGGTACCAGCAGGTACGCTTTTGTTCAGCTCGTCCACTCGATAGTCTTTCAACGACACATCGTAATAGGCATTCATATTGTCAATGCCTATGATAGTTGTACCGGTAAAGTCCTTGAACAATCGTTTCACCAGGTTGCTGCCAATGAAACCTGCAGCACCTGTTACCAATAGTGTTTTATTGTTTAAATCAATCCTTTCCATATTTATTCGTTCGATTTGTGTTCATTTCCATATAGTCTTACCGCTTCGTGGTAAGTATCGAGGCTTCCGATGTCAAAACGTCCGGCACTCATTGGCCAGGCATGCATCGTGGTGTGCTCCACCATATAATGTGCCAGGTTGCCAGGAGCATCCTTTCCGCATCCGTTCTCCACTGAGTGCCTTACCAAGTCCAGGTCCTTCTTCAGATAGATATAGAATGGCGGCACGGCCCAATGGCTCTTAGGTGCTTGTGGCTTCTCCTCCATGCCAAGCACTTGATGGTTAGCATCCAACTCCACCACACCTGTCCTTTGCAGTTTCTCTATACTTGGCTGCTCATGACACATGATGCACGACGTACCTTTCTGCTTGGCAAAGTCAACAAACTCCTGGAAACTGAAGAATAGCAAATTGTCAGCCGCCACCACCAATAGGTCATCATCAATGCTGAGTTTATCCATTGCAAACAGCAAATCACAGACGGCACCAAGGCGTGTGTCATTCGTCTCTGTGCCATCATCGACGATGGTGATGGGCTTATTCCATCTTCCATCTTCCATCTTCCATTCTTCGAAGATATGGGCAAATTTGTGGTTGGTAATGATGATATGCTCATCTATCTCTGGAATCTTGTCAATATCATCGAGCATACGTCCCAATATCGATCTATCCCCTATCTTCAACAGAGGCTTGGGGAAATTCTTGGTGAGTTCACCCAAACGCGTTGCATATCCAGCTGCAATTACTATATTCTTCATTCGTATAATTCGTAAAATTCGTGTTCGTTAAACAAACCTAGCGCCATTATCTGGTTTCACCCAGAATACTTGGAATGTTTTTTCGTATTCTGGGAACTGTTCCAGATATCTCGTGGTAAGCTCCTTTTCAATTGTTTTTTTCTGTGCAGGATCTACCAGTGCAATGCATGCACCTTTGAATCCAGCACCAGAGAAGCGTCCACCATATATTCCAGGCAATGAGCGCATAATCTCGTAGATAGCAATCAGCTCAGGACTGCCACATTCATAGTTGTGGATGCTACTCTCGCACGAGTCAAAACTCAGTTTTCCAAAGAGTTTCAGATTGCCTGTTTCCCATGCCGTCACACCTTGGCGCACGCGACGATACTCTGAATAGAAATGCTCTGCCCTGCGAGCAAAGCGCTGAGGCATAGCGATACGTGTCTTGTCAAATGTTGCCTTAGGGATATCCCTCAAGAATGTCTTGTCAAATGTCTTCAGTGGTTGGTCCGTATAGGCCAGCATATTCCATGCAGCAGTCTTACATTCGTACACACGCAGGTTGTAATCCGAGTTTACCAGCGAACGAGTCAGTCCAGAAAAGAAGATGCCAATCTCAAACTCAGGCATCTCAGGATTTCTCTTGATGATACGCCAATCGTTCGAATCGCAGTCCAAGAACAGCAGACCATCTTTCTTACCCAGTGCGATACACGCCTGGTCTAGTAGTCCGTTGTTCAGTCCGATGTACTCTCGTTCCGCTTCCGAGGCAATCTTCACTACCTCAAAGGGTTGCAACGTGATATCATTTGCCTTTGCAAACGCCATCACGTAGGCTATCAACACAGCAGCACTCGAACTCAGTCCACCGACTGGCAGACTGCCCTGAATGACACCCGTGATGCCTCTCTTCAGTTCAAAGCGCTTCTTCAATGCATATTTCGCACCACGTGCATAGTCACCCCAATGGTGTTCACGCACCTGTGTCGGTGCATTGATATCAAAATCCACTGGCCCGTCAAACGTCCTTGACTCCAGATGCACGTGACTGTCTGTGTTCACGTCAAACCACAAGTCCACGCCTTTATCAATTGCAAACCCCGTCACCAACCCATGCTGATGGTCCACATGCGCTCCTAAGGGACACACCCTGTATGGTGCAAAGATATGGTATTGATAATCTTTCATATCGTCTTGTTTTAGATTATTTCTGCAAAGGTACGAATAAGCGAGCAAAATGAAGAAAAAAAGCTTGTTTTTTTCTCATTTTCGAGCGAAAGTACCTTCTCCAAAGGAGAAAGGTACGATTGCAACGCCACACTTTGCACCTTTAGGTCAAAGAATAAGCGAGTAAAATGAAGAAAGAAAGCTTGTTTTTCTTCAATTTATTTGTTAGATAAATCTTTCTTGGGATTTTTGGGGAACCATCCTCGCTCTACACGCTTCTTTTGTTCGAACAGCTCTCCTATGCCCCAAAGAGCCGATGCTCCAAACACGCCGAGAAAAGAAGACAGATATATGTTTTCAACGAAAAGGGCCACTACGCAACAACAAATACCTACGAGCAGATAGATAACCCAAGGACGTGTGCCCCAATAATATTCTGTCTTGATAACGATAGGATGCCAGAGACCAATGGTAAGAAAGGTCATTGCCGCAATAAGAATTCCTGAATAGTGCATAGAATCTGTTTTTGTGTTATTATAAAGCTCCGACCTGCAGTGTTTGCAAGCCGGAGCTTTGTTATCATATCTTTAAGACAATTACTGCGAATTACATGTTAGGCAGCTCCAACCACTTCACGTAGCAGAAGTCCATGCGATGAGGCAGGTTCTTGTTCTTAGGATACATACGGATGGCCGACTTGTACTGACCAAACTGGTTGGGCTTCAGCACAGCCTCGAAGACGTAGTTGTTGCCCTCGTGACCAACCATTTTCAGTGGCTCTACAGAGAATACCTTCTCGTTGCCTTCCTTGTCGAGGCAAACATTGACCTTCTCCAGACCAACGGCATCGTCAAGACCCTGTTCGTTGATGACATACTTAATGTTGTATGGCTGACCAGCCTCACAACCGTTTGCGGGGAAGTCCCACTCGCAGCTGACAACATTGATGGCATCCCAGCGCTCAGCGACAGCTTCCTTCCACTGTGCCAGCTCCTTGGCCAAACGGTTGTTGTCCTTAGAGAGTTCCTTGAAACGCTTAGCCTGCTTCTCGTAGAACTTAGAATAGTAGTCATCCAGCTGACGCTTCATGGTGTAGTGAGGAGCAATCTGGGCGATTGAGTTCTTGACAACCTTGATCCAACCCTTAGAAATGCCCGTCTTCTTATCTCTGTCGTAGTAAAGAGGAAGAATCTCATCCTCGAGCAGATGATAGATGGTGGCAGCATCGAGCTTGTCCTGATAACCCTGGTTCTGATAGGTGCGCTTCTCGGTGAGTGCCCAACCAGCACCCTCACGATAGCCTTCCAGCCACCAGCCGTCCTTGACGGAGAGGTTGACAACACCGTTCATCTCGGCCTTCTCACCAGAAGTACCTGATGCCTCGAGAGGACGTGTAGGTGTGTTCATCCAGATATCAACACCACTGACAAGGCGACGAGCCAACAGGAAGTCGTAGTCTTCAAGGAAGATAATCTTGCCGATGAACTGAGGCATCTGCGAGATATCGAAAATCTTCTTGATGAGACCCTGACCAGCACCATCAGCGGGGTGAGCCTTACCTGCGAACAGGAAGACAACAGGACGCTCAGGATTGTTGACAATCTTTTCAAGACGCTCCAGGTCAGTGAACAGCAGGTGTGCACGCTTATAAGTAGCAAAACGACGGCAGAAACCGATAACCAACGCGTTGGGGTTGAAACGTTCAATGATCTTTACAACACGCTCAGGATCGCCCTGGTTCTTCAGCCAAGTCTCTCTGAACTGAACGGCGATATAATCGAAGAGCTTAGCCTTCAGAGCCTTACGTGTCTCCCAGATTTCCTCGTCTGGACAGTTGTAGATGCCGTGCCAGATTTCTTCGTTAGACTGGTCGCTCAGGAACTTCGGATCGAAGTATTTCTTATAAACCTTAAGCCACTCGGCAGCAGCCCATGTGGGGAAGTGAACACCATTGGTGACGTAGCCCACGTGGCTCTCCTGAGGATAGTAGCCCTGCCAAATGGGGGCGAACATCTTCTTAGACACCTCACCGTGGAGCCAAGATACACCGTTGACCTCCTGACAGGTGTTGCAAGCGAAGGTTGACATACAGAACTTCTCGCCGTGGTCATCAGGATTGGTACGGCCCATGCCGATGAACTCGTCCCATGTGATGCCGAGCTTCTGGGGGTAGCCACCCATGTACTTGCCGAAGAGGCCCTCCTCGAAGTAGTCGTGACCAGCAGGAACAGGTGTGTGAACAGTATAGAGACCTGAAGCACGAACAAGCTCCAGAGCCTGGTTGAAGTTCAGACCATCCTCCTCGATATAGTCGCACAGACGCTGCAGGTTGCAGAGTGCTGCATGACCCTCGTTGCAGTGGTAGATATCTTTCTTGATGCCGAGTTTCTTCAGCAGCAGCATACCACCGATACCCAGCAGAATCTCCTGCTTCAGACGGTTCTCCCAGTCACCACCATAAAGGGCGTGAGTGATAGGCTTGTCGAAGTCAGAGTTCATCTCGTTGTCAGTATCCAGCAGGTAGAGCTTCACACGACCTACATTCACACGCCATACATAAGCGTGAACCTGATAGTTGGTGTAAGGAACGTCGATAACCAGAGGGTTGCCGTCCTTGTCCAACTGACGTACGATGGGCAGTGAGCCAAAGTTCTGAGTCTCGTAGTTGGCAATCTGCTGACCATCCATCGACAGGCTCTGTGTGAAGTAACCGAAACGATAGAGGAAACCAACGGCACACATGTCAACGTTAGAGTCGGAAGCTTCTTTCACATAGTCACCGGCAAGCATACCCAGACCACCAGAGTAAATCTTCAGGGCTGAGTGGATACCATACTCCATGCAGAAGTAAGCTACTGACGGACGCTTGCTGTCGGGCTTGACGTCCATATAAGCACGGAACTGGGCATAAACATCCTTGATGCGCTTCATGAGGACCTTGTCCTTCAGGATTTCCTCTTTGCGATCAAAGGTCAGACGCTCCAGCAGCATCACGGGGTTGTGCTTCACGTCGTGGTAAATCTCAGGGTCAAAGTCACGGAACAGGTCACGTGCCTCAAAGTTCCATACCCACCACATGTTGTGGGCAATCTCTTCCAAACACTTCAACTGCTCAGGAAGACTTGACTTAACGGTCAGGTCCTTCCACTGTGGAGCATTTGCATAATCAGCTTTAATTTTCATAATTACAATATTAAAGTATATTTATTTGTTTTTTCTCTCTTCAGCTTTACTAAGCGCAATGTCGTAGGCCTGATGGTAATACTGGATGAACTCACTCCATAAGGCTTTCTTCGACAAGGCCTCAGCCTTCTTGCGACATGCGTCGACTTGTTTCTTATCCATTGCAGAGAAGTCGGCAACAGCATCCTTGATAGCGTCAGCGACCTCAGAATAGTTATAGTCCGTACGATGAATAACCTTCACACCATCCGTAATCTCGCCATAGTGGCCAAACTCCTTGTTGGCCCACAGTCCAAAACCTGCAAGGTCGGTAGTGATACAAGGCACCTTAAAGGCTACGGCCTCCAGTGGTGTGTAACCCCACGGCTCGTAGTAAGAGGGATAGATGCACAGATCGTTACCCAGCACCACGTCGTAGTAGTGCATGTTGAGAATGCCGTCCTTGCCATCAAGATAGCAAGGCAAGAAAATAACCTTCACATTCTCGTCCTTACGGTTGTGCATATCGTAGTATTTCATCATGCTCAACACATTGTCGTGGCTCATGTTGTGCAACCAATGCGTGAGCTGAGGAACCTCTAATGGCGTGTCGTAATTGGTGAGTGGAGACTGGAGACGCTCCTGCAAGTCAGTACGGGGCTCTCCTACCCAACCGGGCACCTCAATGAATGCAAGTACCTTCTTCTTCAGGTCACGATCGCGCAACAGACGATTCATGGCTTCGACAAAGACGTCAATACCCTTGTTGCGGAACTCGTAGCGTCCACTGGTAGAGATAATCAGTGTGTCGTCGTCAAGCTGCTCCCCCAACAGCGCATTTGCCACCTGTAGCAGACGCTGACGGGCAGCCTTACGCTTCTTGGTGAACTGAGCACCCTTCGGCACAAAGTTGTCATCGAAACCGTTGGGCAAAACCACATCAACAGGTTTGTCCAGCAGTTCCACACACTCTTTGGCGGTGATATCGCTCACTGTCGTGAAACAGTCTACGTTCCATGCCGTCTGCTTCTCAATGGAGTGCTTCGACTGCATGTTCAACTCGCCTGCCATCTGGTCGCCATTATAGGCAAAGAGGTAATCATAGAGCGGCTTTTGGTTGCCGGCAATAGAGCGACCAATGCTCGTAGCATGTGTCGTAAAAATAGTACCAATCTGGGGCAGTTTGTTGTTGATGTACAATGCACCCAGACCACACATCCACTCGTTGGCGTGATAAATCACCTTTGTATTGCGGTCGAAGGTTCCGCCTTCAACATTAAAGTTGTACAGGCTCTCTGTCACCAAGGCGGCAGCATACGAGAACATCGAGGCCTCGTCGTAGTCACCATAGGCATGCAGCGAGTCAACGCTGTACTTTTCCCACAACCAGGTGTAAATCTCGTCCTTCTTTTCGAAATAGGGAGTAAAGTCCACCAGGATAGCGATAGGTTCACCAGGAACCGTCCATCGACCTACCTTCACTCGCAGACCTTGTTCTTTAGCCGCCCATTGCCATTCGGCAAAAAGTGACTTCTCCTCACGAAAATACGGACTATCATTTTCCTTCCAACAGTCAGGACCAATAAAGATGACATGGTCCTTCATTTCGTCCTGTAGTGTCTTGGCACGAGTAGAGAGAACGGTGTAGATTCCTCCCACCTTATTGCACACCTCCCAACTCGATTCAAAAATGTAATCAGGCTTTAGCATATTTTCTTTTCATTTGTAATACATGTATAACGCCTGCAAAGATAACTAAAAAAATTAAAAACCTAACATATTTCTCAATATATTTTTCATAAAATCAATGATTTATTGATTTAGATTTAGTACCTTTGTCAGCAAAAAAAAATAAAGCATGAGGAAATTTCTAGTAGTCATACTGCTTGCCATCGTTGCCAACAACGGTTTTGCGCAGAAAGACAGTACGTCTTTTCGCGCGTACCTATATAATAATGATTATGAAGTCTATCTGCGCATCAATTTCTACGATCAGGATGTTACTATTCCTGGACAGGCCCTCTATGGCGATTTGCCAGGCTATTTAGGCAAGAAGAACAACTCCTTCTGTTGGGTCATCACCTCGTGCGACGTGAAGAGCGACAAGAAGGCTACGATGCAAATGATTAACGATTTTGGCAGTGAAGACCTGAAAGCCACCTTGATACGCAAGAATGACTCCATCTATGTGCTCCAGCAGAATCAGGGCAGCACTATCAAGGTTCCTCGTAAGGGCAAATGGCAGAAGCTGCCCAAAGAACTGGAATTCAAAAGAAGATAACGAAACACACTGATGATAACATTCCCGATAGCCAAGATAAACCTCGGACTGAACGTGGTAGAGAAACGTTCAGACGGGTATCACAACCTGCAGACGGTATTCTATCCCGTTCCTATCATGGACGCCTTGGAGATTGTCCCCATGAGCGAAGGATTCCCTTCGGATGTGGACTGCGACCTGAAAGTGACCAATATTCATATTGAGGGTGACGAACAGCGCAACCTCGTGGTACGAGCCTACCAGTTGCTGAAGCAGGACTTCCCCAACCTACCCCGCGTCCATACACACCTGTGGAAAGGTATTCCCACACAGGCAGGTATGGGTGGCGGCAGCAGCGATTGTGCCTGTATGATTCGCTTGTTGAACGAAACCTTCAACCTACAGCTGACAGACGAACAGATGCAGCAATATGCCGCTCAACTGGGTGCCGACTGTGCTTACTTCATTCTGGGTGTTCCTTGCTATGCGGAGGGCATTGGCGAAAAGTTGGAGCCCATCAGTCTGGATCTCAGTGGTTGGCATATCGGAGTGGTACGTCCTGACATTCCCGTACCCACGAAAGAGGCGTTCTCGCGCATCCATCCGCACTACCCCATTAAGAACTGTCGCGAGGTAGTCATGCAACCTGTTGAAACGTGGCGTGAGAATTTGGTTAACGACTTCGAAGAAAGCGTCTTTGCGCTACATCCTGAGATTGGTGCTGTGAAAGATGAGCTATATAAGATGGGCGCCACCTATGCGGCCATGTCTGGCTCAGGTAGCGCCCTATTCGGACTTTTTAAGGAACAACCAGACGGATTGCGTCAGGCGTTTCCTGATATGTTTACTTTCTCAACGATGCTTTAGTCTTTGTCTTCCAGCAAAGCCGATGTTCGCACGCGAGACAATGTCTCGGGTGTCATCTGCAGGTAACTGGCAATATAGACCAATGGCGCACGCAACACCAATTGTGGCGCACGCTTCACCAGTTTGGCATAACGCTCTGGTGCAGACTCGAAGCGCAGCATATCGGCACGAATTTGTGAAAGTAT
The DNA here is from genome assembly GCA_902772585.1 of uncultured Bacteroidales bacterium. GTDB lineage: Bacteria > Bacteroidota > Bacteroidia > Bacteroidales > Bacteroidaceae > Prevotella. The sequence goes on from CACYBB010000001.1 coordinate 61,875, forward strand.
CAGCGACTCCTCCAGAATCTTACGATAGAGCATCTGAATATTCACGTTACGTACAGCCTCACGCTCCAGTTTGTCCTTAGGCAATGCAAAGACGATGGTGGGTTCCAGGGCATGAATCTGCTGATGGCTGGGCTGCTCCCTGAACAGACTCTCAATGCTCATGAAGATATTGTTCTCCACAGCCATATATTCTGTCAGTTCCTTCCCGTTCTTGATATAGAACTGGCGTACCAAGCCCTTTACCACCCAATAAATATTCGTGCACACTTCGCCTTCTTTCAGGATGAAGTCACCCTTCTGAAATCTCATGGGTACGAGGATGCTCTCCAGTACATCCAACTCCTCATGAGTCATTGTACTGTAGCGTCTGGCCAGTTCGCGGGCCACGTCACGTGTTGTAAGTCCGATTGTTGTCATTGTCTTATCTTTTTATATTTGTCTTAGCTCATTGATTAGTCTAACTTCAAAACGGCAAGGAAGGCCTTCTGCGGCACTTCCACATTGCCAATCTGCTTCATACGCTTCTTACCGCGTTTCTGCTTCTCCAGCAGTTTACGCTTACGGCTCACGTCACCGCCATAACACTTGGCAGTAACATCCTTACGCACCTGTTTCACTGTCTCGCGGGCGATAATCTTTGCTCCAATAGCTGCCTGGATGGCAATATCGAACTGCTGGCGCGGAATGAGTTCCTTCAGTTTTTCACACATGCGGCGACCAAAGGTTACGGCATTGTCCTGATGGGTCAGCGTTGACAGTGCGTCAACGGGTTCACCATTCAGCAGGATATCCAACTTGGCCAACTTCGACGGACGGAAACCATCGATATGGTAGTCGAACGAGGCATAACCCTTCGAGATGCTCTTCAGTTTATCGTAGAAGTCGATGACGATTTCGCCCAGGGGCAGCATGAAGCGCAGCTCCACACGATTACCACTGACATACTGTTGGTCTATCAGTTCACCGCGCTTGTCCAAGCACAGCGTCATGATGGGACCGATATAGTCGGCAGCAGTAATGATAGAGGCCTTGATATAGGGCTCCTCAATATGGTCTATCATCGTCTGGTCAGGCAGTCCGGAGGGATTGTGCACCTCTTTCTCCTCGCCCTGTTTCGTATAACACATATAGGTAACGTTGGGCACCGTCGTGATAACGTCCATATCGAACTCACGATCCAGACGCTCCTGAACAATCTCCATGTGCAACAGTCCTAGGAAACCGCAACGGAAACCGAAGCCCAGAGCTATTGATGTCTCAGGGACAAACGTCAGCGAGGCATCGTTCAGCTGCAGTTTCTCCAGCGATGCACGCAGGTTCTCGTAGTCTACAGGGTCTATGGGATAGACACCGGCAAACACCATCGGCTTCACTTCCTGGAAACCCTCGATGGCCTTGTCGCACGGGTTGGCAACATGGGTAATGGTGTCACCCACCTTCACCTCCTTGGCATTCTTGATACCACTGATGATGTAGCCTACCTCGCCAGTACGCAGTTCCTTACGTGGAATCATGTCCATCTTCAGTACACCCACCTCATCGGCTACATACTCCTGACCGGTATTGAAGAACTTCACCTTGTCACCCTGACGAATGACGCCATTGGTAATCTTGAAATAGGCGATGATGCCTCGGAACGAATTGAAGACAGAGTCGAAAATCAGCGCCTGCAGCGGAGCCTTCTCGTCACCCTCTGGATGAGGAATGCGCTCAACGACAGCGTTAAGGATATCTTCTACGCCTTCGCCTGTCTTACCTGATGCACGCAGAATGTCTGACGGGTCGCAGCCAATGAGTTCTACGATTTCGTCCTCCACCTCGTCGGGCATAGCCGAAGGCATGTCAATCTTATTGATAACAGGAATAATCTCCAGGTTGTTGTCGATGGCCAGATAGAGGTTAGAGATGGTCTGTGCCTGCACGCCTTGTGTGGCATCGACCACCAGCAAAGCGCCCTCGCAGGCTGCTATCGAACGGGATACTTCGTATGAGAAATCCACGTGTCCTGGGGTGTCAATGAGGTTCAGAATATATTTTTCACCCTTGTACATATACTCCATCTGGATGGCGTGGCTCTTAATCGTAATGCCGCGCTCACGCTCCAGATCCATGTCGTCCAACATCTGTCCTTCCGTCACCTGGATAGTCTTGGTAAACTCCAGCAGACGGTCAGCCAGCGTTGACTTTCCGTGGTCTATATGTGCAATGATGCAGAAGTTTCTTATATGATCCATTGTTTACTCTAAAGCATATTACGATGCAAAGGTACAAAAAAAAATCGAGAATCTTTATAAATTCCCGATTTTTTATCATTTCTTTACGCAGTTACTCCTGTTCTGGAACAATCAGCTTGTAACCCTTACCGTGGATATTGATGATTTCAATCTGCGGATCTTCCTTCAGGTGCTTACGGAGTTTTGTGATGTAAACGTCCATAGAACGGGCATTGAAGTAGTTGTCGTCAATCCAGATGGTCTTCAGGGCGAAGTCGCGCTGCAGAATCTCATTGGCATGCGAGCAAAGCAGTGCCAGCAGCTCGTTCTCCTTGGTGGTCAGCTTGGTCTGCTTGTCGCCGATGACGAGCAGCTGCTTCTGGGTGTCAAAGAGGAAATCACCAATGTGATAGACCGAGCTCTCCTTGTTCTTCTTGCCACGAACACGACGCAGGATAGCCTCTACACGGAATACCAGCTCTTCCATAGAGAAAGGCTTGGTGATATAGTCATCAGCACCAATCTTGAAACCTTCAAGGATATCCTCCTTCAGGGTCTTGGCAGTCAGGAAGATGATAGGAATCTCTGCATTGGCCTGGCGGATTTCCTGAGCCAGCGTGAAGCCGTCCTTCTTAGGCATCATCACGTCGAGCACGCAGATGTCAAACTTTGTCTTCAGGAAGGCTTTGTAACCAGCCTCACCATCAGGGCACAACTCGGCCATATAGCCTTTTGCTGCTAAATACTCGCGGAGCAACATTCCGAGGTTCTCATCGTCTTCGCAAAGAAGAATTTTCAGTTTTTCGTCCATAAGTTTAATTTTTTATTGTTAAAACTATTTGTTGTCTTCCTTCAAAATGGGCAGGATGATGGTGAACTTCGTACCCTTGCCCAGTTCACTCTCTGCCTTGATTTCTCCCTGGTGCAAGTCAATGACCTTCTTGACGTATGCCAGTCCCAGGCCAAAGCCCTTCACATCGTGCTTGTTGCCAGTATGCACACGATAGAATTTATCGAAGATTTTCTTCAGGTTCTCCTTCTTGATGCCCTGACCTGTATCGCGGATGGAGAGATAGAGTTTGTCGTGCTCATTCCATGTGTGGATATAGATGTCGATGGGCTCGTCGGGCTTGCGATATTTCACCGCATTGTCCATCAGATTGGTAATGGCATTCTGGAAGTGTACCTCATCGACAAAGATGGCAGAATCAATAGCTTCAATCTCTGTATATATCTTACCGCCAGTATGTTCTACGCGCAGGTTAAAGGATTGTGCGATGGTTTCAACCATCTCGTTCAGGTCCAGTTCCTTCTCCTTGAATGTCACGCTCTTCTTGTCGAACATCGACATCTGGAGCACCTTCTCCACGAGGAAGCGCAGGCGTTTCGACTCGTCATTGATGATGCCGCTCAGGTGCTTCGTCATCTGTTCTGTCTTGGTCACGCTGTCATCGTTCATCATCTGGGCAGCCAGCGAGATAGAGGCGATAGGTGTCTTCAGCTCGTGCGTCATGTTATTGATGAAATCGTTCTTGATTTCCGTATAACGCTTCTGGCGGAAGATGACCACGATGGTAAACAGGAACGTAATCAGTAGCACAATGGTAAAGATGATGCTGGGAATCATGAAGCGCACGCTGGAGAAGATGTAGGAGTTCATCTCCGGGAAGTGGATTCTTACCACACCCATCTTCGACTGCGGATCGTGACTGAAGAGCTTCTGCTCGTAGGTGTACTCCTTGCCTTCCTCCTCGTAGTCCGGACAGCGATAGACCTCACGGCCATCAGTGGTAGAAACGGTGAAGTGGTAAGGAATATTGATACCGTTGTTCATCAGTTCCACACGGATGTCCTTGTCGAGCATGCGGAAGTTGACGCGCTCCTTCAGGGGCTTCTCGCTGGCAGTATAAAGGATGTTATAGACCACCTCGTCGAGCAATGCCTTCTGGTATACGTAGCGCTGGCGCACAATCTCCTGCATGGTCTTCGTAGCGTCTGCCAACGAGTTCTTGTCCTTGCGCAGTATCATCGCTTTGGGAACGGAGGCAGGCTTCATCTTCAGTGCCTTCACCTGGAACGAGCTGTAGATGGTGCCGTCGTCGGCTGCTACAGCAAACTGGTGACTATGCGTTACGGAGCCCAGTCCGTCAACCGTGATGCTGTCCTGTGTAAAGGCTCGGCGCTCGGTCTCGTTGACGTCTTTCTCCAGATAGCGCAGGGTCTCGTTCATCTCCAGATTTCGCGAGGCCTGATATAGTGAACGGGCTACACTCTCGTCAAACTGCTCTTTCTTCATCTTAACCATCTCCTCGACATAGGAGAACTGAAGGAAGAGCAGCGCCAGGAATGATACTCCCATGATGACTGCTATGGTCCAAATCGTTGACTTCTTCATATCGAGTGCAAAGATAGCATTTTTCTCGATACGAAGAAGTCTGATAAGTTAATTATTTCCGTTAAATTTAACGATTTTAACTAAATAGTGCGTATTTAATTAAAAATGCACATTCAAGTCGATGCCTACTTGAAGCGGATTACCACGCTGTGCAAAGCGTAGTGCCTGACCGGCGGCCTTGCTCTCTACGGCAAAGGTGTTATACTTGGTATCTGTCAGGTTGCGTCCCCACAGTTTGACGTTGCAGTTTCCAAAGTCGTAGCCCACATGAGCACCCAGCAGCACATACTCTTTCTGTCCGAAGCTGTTGGCCTCGTTCCATTGGGTATAACCCTGTCCTATGAGGTCTGCACCTACGAAGAAACGGTTGATGCGGTAACTTCCACCCAGCGCAAAGTTGGTTGAGGGAACAAAGGGAATCGAATTGCCGTCATAGGTATCATACTCGTCGAACACCGCATTGACGGCACCCAGATTGAAGAACCAGTCCAGTCGGTCGTCAAAGGCTCTGCCACGCAACGACAGTTCCAGACCTACTGTGTGACTCTTGCCTGCATTCACCATGATGCGTCCGAAGTTGTTGCCAGGCGTCATCATCGACAGTTGCTGGTTGCGTATCTTCATATAGTAGATGGCAAAGTCTGCATGCAGTTTGCCTTCCAGCAGATTCAGATGGGCTCCAGCCTCATAGTTCCACGACTCCTCAGGCTTGTAACTGATGGTCTCGTCAACGGCCTCATAGTCCTCGTCGGTATAGTTGATGGTGACGTCGCCCTGGCTCAGCGACTTACCCTTGTTCATGAACTCCGACTGATAGATTTCCGAGAACATCTGGATATTATAACCGCCAGCACGATAGCCCTTTGATACGGTAGCATAGATGTTCGACCCGCTGTCGTCCAGACGGTAGGTGACACCCACCTTGGGCAGCAGTTGGTTAAACGAACGCTTGCTGCCATTCTGCAACACGGCAGTCAGCAGACTGGTCTTCTCTAACGGGGGCATGGCGTAGTGCAGCGCCACCAGTCCGTAGGTATCGTAGTCTATCTTCACCTGACTGAACTCATAGCGCAGACCCAGGGTGACATCCAGTCGGCTGGTCAGCGAGATGGTCGACTCGTGGAACGCACCCAGACTGGCTGAGGGTGTGTGGAAGGTCTCTGTCACGTGGAAGTCAGGAATCTCCCAGATGGTAAACAACGATTGGACGTAGGCTGGCATCATCGTCATGATGCGGGCTGCCGTCATCGCATTCATCGCTGGTCCGAAGGTTACAGGGGCATCAGTACGCAACCACTGGTACGAGCCGAAGACGCCAAACGTCCAGTGCCACTTGCGCTGTCCGTGACTGCGAATCATCAGTTCCTGGGTCAGCGCCTGCTGCTTCTGCAACTGCGACAGGTGCATGTAGTCGGCGGGCAGATAGTCCTGGTCCATCTCCATGTGGTCACGCAGATACTGCCACGAGGTGGTGGAACTGAGCAGCCAGTTGTCAGCCTTGTAACTGATGTTCAGACCCGTATTCACCATCTGGCGCTTGTAACCGTTCATCAGCGTTGTTGACGGGTCGGCTACGGTATTGGCGTCATCGTCGTACAGTCCGTAGGGAAACGCATTCTGACGCGTCCATTGGTAGTCGGCTGTCAAGTCCAGTGTCAGCCTGTGGGTCGGCTGGTACACAAAACGCATCTTTCCGCCAGCTTCCTCTAACTTGTCGTTCCACTCGTCCAGCGCCTGGTTCTTGAAGAATCCGCGCTGACCGTTCCAGAAACCTGCTGCAGAGAAGGCAAACTTCTCCGACGGACGATGGAAATGGGCAATCTCAGCATGCGACGTCAGTCCCGTGCCAATACCCATCGAGAGGTCTGTACCCTGATACGTCATGGGGTTCTTCGAGTAGATGTGCACCAGTCCACCCTCTGTGTTCATACCATACAAGGTTCCCTGGGGGCCACGCAATACATCGACACGATCCACGTGGTAGAAATGGTGGTTGAAGGCAGCCTTCGACATCAGCGGAATGTTGTCGTAGTAGATACCCACCGCCGGATTGTTGATGCGTGAGCCGATGCCGCGGATATACATCGACGATGTCAGGCGCGAGCCGTACTGAGGCATCGAGAACGAGGGCACATACTGCGACAGCTGGGTAAGGTCCTGGACACCCAGCATCCGCATCTCTCGCTGGGTCACCACTGTCGAGCTCAATGGCTGGTGGCGCAGCAATCGTCCGTCTTTGGGCTGCGACACCACGACAATCTCGTCCAGGTCATACACCTTCGACGTGTCGTTCATCTCTTCAGCCTGAACCAGCGAGGATGCGAAGAGCAGTGCTCCTGAAAACAATACTCTACCTATCATATATATATATTAGTGTGTGTTGGTTATCGCTGATAGTATTTCTTGCCGCCTTTGATGATGATTCCCTTATAGCTGCCTGTGGTGCGCTGTCCGGCAAGGTTATAACATTTGTCAACAGTCATCTGTGAACTGTTAACCTGCTGAATGCCTGCCACCTCGCCTACACCAGGGAATGTGCTGACAATCTGGAAAGGCATCTTGCCGGGATGGAAGGCGTTGGTCACCTTGATGTTCTTGCCTTCATAGGTCACCAGTATGTTGTTGTCGCCTTGAGTCATCGCGTAGTCGTCGTCCATACCCACAACGCCATCCTTCTCAGCCTTGAAATGCATGGTCAGTTCGTCGGCAGCATAGTCACGGTAGTAACCACCCTTCTCTGTGTCCATTTTCAGACCTTTGACGATATAGCTGCCAATGGTCAGATTGCCCAGAAGCGTGCCGCTCAACTCGTAGCTGGGCACCTGCACGTCCAGCAAGGTGTTGTCACCCTCAGGATACGTGCGAACGCTATAGGTCACGTTGGCTGCGGTATAGTTGTATATGTCACCAATGCTCACATCCAACTTATCCTTATAATCCTTAATATAATAAGCGGTGATGCTATACGTCAGCGGCATGGGCATGGCGCCATACATGAATTTCACGGTCAGTCTGAACGTATTGAAGGCATCGTGCGTGTACGTGCCTGTAAGCGATGCGCCTGTGATGGTTTTCTGTACGCCTTCAACGGTTATCTTCTCCATAAACTGCTGGTCAGGGAACGTAACCGTCATCGTCGACATATCCATCGACATCTCAACATTGTGAATGGTAAACGAAGGAATGACGAAGTTGTTATACCTCATCTCCGGCAACGTAATGTCTGATCCTGAATACATCACAGTGTCCGTTTCAAGGGGAATGGTCACCCCTGGTGCCTCAATCGTTGATTTTCCTGAAAACTTCATCGCAGCGTGTCCTGCGCCTTGCGCCGTAGCAGTCAGCACGGCTGTGGTTAAGAATAATAGTGCAAAAATCTTTTTCATTTTTCTATGTGATTAAAATCGGGTGCAAAGGTACACATTTTCCTTCATCCCCGCAATCCATATTTATTATGATTTTTTCTATTTCCACCAATCATCCTTTTGCCGGCATATATCGATATCATTTAGAAACCACGCACATAACAGTACTTCAGCCTGGAGCGCTATGCCAGCAACGTAGCCAACGAACTGCTGTGGGCTCTGGAGGGCCTGGTAGAAGAGTGAATCAATGACCGAGTCAATTACAATTACAGTAATTACAATTAAAAAAAAGGCAGTTACACTGACTTCCGTTTTCCATTTTATTCTTTTAAAAAAGTGGATCATCTAGAACCGACCCGATTTTTTTTTGGAGGTGTCGGGGAAATTTGGTAATCCCCCTGCAAGTGTTTACTCGCAGGGGGCTTTTTTGTTTATGATTCAATATACAATATTGCAATATGACTACTCAACCAGTTTTTGGTATTTTCCTTTGTCGGGTCCTTTACGAATCTTCTTTGCCAATCCGTCATCACACAAGTGTTTCAGACGGCTGCACACGCTTCCTACACTGTCGTAGCCGTATTCACGCTTTACGTCTTCACTGCTGAAGATAGTGGGCAAACGGCGATAAGCAAGTAGAGTACGCTGCTGATGACGAACGTTAGAAGCCTGTTCAGCGGCTTTATCGTCGTAATATTTTTCAAGGATTGACTTACAATAGAATTCTTGGAAAGCCAACTGGGCCTTGGCTATGAGTAATGCCAGACGCACATCCGTCTTATCTACTTGGAAATCGGGACCACACTTCCACAGTCCGTCAGCGTCCTGAACCATCTTATCCCAATGTCGAGTCACAATGTAAGGTAAGGCAAAATTAGCTGCATGCCAATTTGGTCTTTTTACCAAATCCTCCTGTGCAAAGTCATGGTCTTCACCAGCGTCAGCTATACGGCGTTCAGTCCACTGCTTCAGCGTGTCAGAAAGCAGTTTGCATGGAATTTCGCCTTTGCAAGAATTGAGCCTATAAGCCCATTCCAGTAGGTCGGAATCACGCTTCTGGGCAGCCTCGTCATAGTCGTACACCTCCATCATCTCGAAATTGGAGTCAGCATTGGGTACAACGGTAAAACGAGACATCAGACCATTGACAATGTTATTTACGGTGTTGAGTTTCTTAAGGGCGTCGTCTGTCCCTGTATAGCAGGCACAGAAATGTACGTCTGTTTCTCCTACAGGTGCACTCGATGTCTTCAGATAGGCACCATGAGGCTCGTTGTGGAAAGACTTCAGCCAATAGGTTTGAAAGGCATCCATGTGGCTTTTCTTCATTTGCGACAAGGTGTTCTGCAACTCGCTATCAAAGATGCTGACATGAAGATACATCTCATCTCCGTCAATTTGCTCATGAGCGTTGGCTTCTGCCTCACGCAGAGCAGCTGTACTCGTTTCACTTGGTAATGCCCTGTAGATTCCGGCTGGTCGGGGCGTTTTATTCTTTGCACCACCATCGTTCTGCTCCTTTATCTTGTTCCAGTCATTCAGGGCAGCTATCTGTGCAGCGTCCGATTTCTTAATGGGTTCCATCATCAGTTTATAGAGGTCGACGGCTATATGTTTTCCGCCACCCATGCGTCCAATGAGCAACACAAGGCTGTTCAGTCGGCACTGCCTTCCTGGTTTCCCGTACCAACGATACCAGCAGCGCGTCAGCAGGTTAATGGCAAAAGAACCACCCACAAAGAATGCCGCTACAAAATACTTCAGTTTGATACGGAAGAGCAGCAGTTGTAGCAATGGATATTGAGGAGCCAGCTTCTGCAGTTCCTTACCGATACGCTCAAGAGTGTGAAGAATGTCGGTCACTGTGGCCATCGTCTGTCCGGTAGCTTTTGCACGTTCCTCACGTACCAGAACGCCATAGTCTCTTCCAGTCAGTCCTTTGATGGCACGACGTATTTCCTTCGATGGCTGCGGATCGTTGAAGTTCTCGCTCTCGCGTTTGTGCAACAACTTACGGGAGGCCTCCACAATGCGGTCTATCTCAGCCAAGCCACGCTCGCTAATGATGTCCTGCACCCATTGCTGTTGTTCCAATACATGACGAGTAAGTTCTGCGTTACCATCCAGTAGAATGAGCAGGTCGTAACACAGTTTCAGGGCGAACTTGTGGCGCGACCCTTCAGGTGCTCCGTTGGGCAACATCACATTGACGATGTCCTGCACCTCATAGCCCATCACCTTGATGCTCTTCAGGTCCTGTGGCTTCAGCTGCGCTGCCAATTCCTTGGCTGCTTCAGTGATTGACGACTTGCCACCATCCGACTCCGAGTTGCCAGGCAACTGATGGTCGGAGTTAGTAGCACTACTCTGACTCTCGCGGTACGAGTCGCCGTACTGACGGTCGAACTCGTTTACAAACAATTCTTGTTCGTTCATCTTTTTTATATATTAAAAATTAAACAATTTATCTTCATTGACAAAAAAAATATCCTCTAAACGCGGGCAGAAACTCAGCTTGTCAGCGTTGATGCACGAGTTGTCCGTGACGTGTTTGCCCGTGGTTCCTATGACATCGAGCATACCCAGTTCCTTTGCCTGCAGGTATTGCTGGTCGGCTATGTTGCCCGCACCTATCAGGCATTCGCTAACCAGTCGCAGTCCTTCGCCTGAACTGGTCAGATGGGCCAGTCTGGTCTTCCATGGATAACCTGGCACTTGGGTACGCTCGTAGAGTTCCTGTGGAGGAAAAGGCAGGTGGTCGTAGTCGCTCATAAAGAGCCCCGACAGATGCAGAATGTTCTCTTGTTTGCGACGGCGATAGAGTATCGGCTGACCATCAGCATCCAACTTCGGATTACCATCCTTATCCAAACGAGGAACCAATCCGAATTCACGGACAGCAAAAACGAAGTCGGGCAGCGAATCCTTCAGCATATCCACCCATTGCAGCAGTCTTGCTGCTGTTGACAGTTGGGCAAATTTCTCACCAGCACGTGGGCGGTTCAGCTGTTGGAGACACCACTTCTGAAAGTCGCTGTTGCGTGTGAAGCTGTCAAGTGACAGTCCCTTGGCTACTGCCTCTCGCACAGCCCTACGCATACCTATTTTCCAGTTTACTACTGCACTGCGAACCAAATCTGAGAATACCGAGGCCGTGCATGGTTCGCACGAGCCCCAGTACATGCTTTCCTGATAAACAAATCTATAACCTTCCATGATACCTTATTCTTTATTAGCGTTGTTAATGATTTCCTGTCGGTTTCTGGCAATCGTGACGTTCATCTGACTTTGTGCTTGCAGCAGCATACGTTCAATGTTCGTATTGCAGTCCAGTTCGGTCAGAATGCTGACCTTACCACGCTCACGGTCCAGCCAAATCTGCAATCCCATTCCGTTGTCGAGCAGCATGCGACCTTCGCTGCCTTCCGGCAACTTCGGCAAATGCTTGCGCTCTCCCTCAGTCAGAATCAGGAACTGGTCGAGCAGTTCGCCTACAGGGTCTTCGCTCTTTCCGTCACAGTTCAGGTGAACACTCCACGAAGAGTCTTTTTTACCGTTGGTTTTGTAGAAACTCGAGTCGCCCAATTGCTTGAGCATCTCACGTTGATTCTCGCGCGAACCTTGTGGAATAAACTCGCGGTAGCCGTTGGCCCACTCGTTGAGTTTTCCTTTGGTCGTCATGTCAGGCTTCCCCTTGGGACGGCTGACGTAAATAATGTCTTTTTGTTGTGCCATATCTTTACAACATTTGAATGAATTTGCTGCAAAGGTACAATGGGTGTATCGGCCTTTGTATCGATACACCCCCGATACACCCCCGATACACCCCTAATATGGCGAAAAGAAATTTGTAATTTTAAATCTTTTTAAGGCTTTTCTTTGCTTCTGCTATTTCATGAAGTTCTATATTGCGCCCAGGCGATTTGTAGATATTACGAATATTCTCTACGGCCTGTTTGCAGGAATGCGGCAGCGGATTCTTATTCAAACCTTCCATTGCGTTTTCTATAAGCGCACATACATTAACTGCGGCCTGATGAACACCATCTGAAAAAGCAGTATGATTCTTTGCGTTATTTTCTCGTTCAGTATTGATATCCACAATTTTGGGACGTATAGATTCTTTTGGCCGTTGCGTGAATTTTGAGATAAGTCTTGCAAGATTCGTCTGAGAGATATCCTCTTTGCTTAGATTACAACCCATGATGGAGGAGAAAAATATAATACTCTCCTTGATACTGAGAGCTGTATCCTCGTCAATGTCCATTTCAGGGGTATCCACTTCAAACCTCTCTATTTGATTGTTAAGAACTTCGTTCAAGGTGTTCAGACGTTCCAATTCTGCTTGTTGTTCATTAATGGTCTGAGTTTGCTCCTTAATAGTCTTTAGAGCATCTGTCAATTGCTGTCGTAGGGTCTCATCATCACTCTGATGCCCGTTTATATTATTCTGAATTATATCATTAACAGATTCCTTTTTATTCTCGTTATTAGTATTCTCCTTGGTTGGGAAATGTTCTATAATATATTCGACGGCAGATTTTCGAATTTCAATACCATCCCTAACTCTTTGTTCAGAATCAAGATCACGCATTAATTCATCTTCATACTCAAAACTATCTGTATCAGGATTGTATTCCCAATCTTCATAGATTTCACGGAGATCATCATTCAAACGGCTAATAGCCAAGTCTGCGCCATAGATAGCCTTTCTTCTATCTGTTACATTTGAAAGTGAATTACAGATATATTTATGTCCTAAGGCCAAATCTAATGGACTTGCCTCCTCAATTGCTTCGATGATATTGCGAGGTTCGAATTCTGTATTGGAAAGAGGAAAAGAAAAACTGTATTCCAACGACATCATATTTAGAAAAATCTCGGTTGCAGACGAATGATACCACTGATAGTGTGTACATCTGTGGTAGATTGCATTCCATATATCGCTGTTCCTACCATATCTGTCATCATATCTTGCGAGCAGTAGGCACGCCATTGCCATCGAAGCCAGACAGACTTCATCAGTATATTTGTTATCTTTTTCTGTATCAAGGATTGTATCTACATAGTCTGAGATACGAAGTTCAGGAAAATCATTTGCCTCAAGAAGAATTATTGTACAGATATAATAGGCATTGTTGTAACACCTCAATGCCACATCCCTTGCTCCAGGAACGCCCATGAGTGCTTGCTGCTTCAGATACATAAAAAGCAGGTAATTCATAGTATCTGGAGTTTGTACACCAAAGTCCTTTAAATCATTGCGGTCTTTGTATATAAGTGAGCGTGTTATTTTTAAGTAGTCCATTATTCTAAATCTATAACGTTGAAATCTTCGCAAAAATGCTATTTCGTTAGTTCTTGATATAGTTTAAACAATTCTGCGACACACTGGCTTTCGGTCATTGTTTTGACATTAAAGCCGTAAGCTTGCATCACGGCACGGTCGTTGTCCTGATGGGCACGGCGGAGTTCCACGGGCATGGTCAGCTCGTCGTAGAGGTCTGCAAGAGAAGAGTCCGGGTAGAGGGCGCGAGCATCAAGGATAGCCTGAGCCGTCTGCTCAATTTTTGCCTTCTGCTCGTCTGTAGGATTTGGCCAAGGGAAGTTGTTGTAAACCACATCCTTGGAATATCGGTAATCACTTTTCAGACGTCCGCAAACAGCACGCATCCATGCCATGTGAATATTGCTTACAAGAATGCCGAAGTGGTAGAGGGTGGCATCGGGGATAAGTTTTACAAGATTATTTGTCACTATTTCGCTTGCTACATACCCCATCGGAACATATTTGCGCCTTTCGGATGATACCTCAGGAAGTAGCAAGTTGTAATGCTGTTGACCATCTGTCAGTATTGGATTACCATCCTCGTCAAGCAAGGGTATGTTGGGTTGGGTTCGTTGTGCGAACAGATGTGGAGTCTCTGCAAACTTACGGATTGCTGCAGCAGGACTATTTTCTCTGGCCTGCTTACAGGCTGCAACACGTTCCATGACTGCTGGCATACTGCGTAGTTCAGCGGGACTGATGCCTTCCAACCATAGGGTATAACGCAACTTATCGTTTACATTCGGCTTATTATTAATAAGTTCTGTGCCTCCTATAAGCGTAAACATCCATTTGCGAGCCTTGGGTTCACGAGCTAAGAATTCGTCTCGCTCGGACTTGGTAAATATCAAATGACCACCATCAACTGGCTTATTTCCGTATATCATTGATGGCACATTACAAAGAGGTTTGCTACGACTACTTACAATAACGTTTGGTGCATCTGTCAAATAAGCATTTATGTTCTTGCACTCGTGAGCACCACTGTCATCATATAGATACTTGTGTTGACGTTCCTTGTGTGAGAAACCTATAATGACACAATGAACATGGGCTTTGTCTTTGGCTTCGTTGTCCCAACGGAATGTTGGCCATGCAAAGTTAATAAAGAAATCAAGACGTTCCCACATTCGTCCAACGGTCTCTCCTTGCGTAATGCTGTTGGTAGAAACAAAAGCACATTCCGTATTTGTCATGCGGGTTATATCACAAGCTTTTTTGAACCAGCAGCTAACATAGTCTATATTCTTAATGCCGGGGAACAATCGTTGTACATCCTCTTTCTGCTCTGCTGTCATGAAAGTAAAACCTACAAACGGCGGATTGCCGATGATATAATCATAGTGGACTTCATATCGCTGTACACTTGGCATAGCATTTCCATCAAAATGGTTGGCAACGACATTCAGTTCCTCATATTCAATAGGCTCACTGGCCATCATAGGCTCCGGCTCTACAATCAGGTGAAGATTCTTGGCATAGATGGTAGGGATATTCGAGGGAATCTCAATCACATCCCAGTCCATCCGTAGCGCATTGCCCTCACGTATATTATGGTAGGGTTTCAGTGGCAGGAAGTCGATGTCGCGACGGATAATCTTCTCGGTCTCTGCCAACATCTGGGCCTCGGAAATCCAGAGGGCGGTAGTGGCAACGGTGACGGCAAAGTCGTTGATCTCGATGCCGTAGAACTGCTGGATGCTGACCTTGATGGGGTTCACCTCCTCGAAACCGATGAATGTCTGGCCATGGTATTTGGCGCGGATGACGTCGTTCTCCAAGCGGCGCAATGAGAGATAGGTCTCCGTAAGGAAGTTGCCGCTGCCACAGGCGGGGTCGAGGAATGTCAATGAAGACAGCTTGTTTTGGAAAGCATCGAGGCGACGAACGCGCTGCTTTTCTACCTTCTCTTCCAGAATGGTGTCGAACTCCTGTCGCAGGTCGTTCAGGAACAAGGGGTCTATGACCTTGTGGATATTTTCTATCGACGTATAGTGCATGCCACCCGAACGTCGGGTCTCAGGATTCAGCGTGCTCTCGAAGACGGCACCGAAGATGGTGGGCGATATCTTGCTCCAGTCGAAATCCAATGAGGCATGCTGCAACAAAGTTTGTTTCAGTTCCTCTGTAAACTGCGGTATCTCTATCTCTTCTTCAAACAATCCACCGTTAGTATAGGGGAATGCTGCCAGTTCGGCTTGCAGATATTTGCTGCGCTTCTCTTGCGGAGTGTTCAGCACTTCAAAAAGGTCGCGCAATGCACGGCGCAGGTCTTTTGCTTCATAAATGACAAGGAAGTCGTGGAACTGGTCGCGAGTGAAGACACCGGCATCCTCAGCATACAGACAGAACACCAGGCGTACACAGAGAATATTCAACCAACGTAAGGCTTCGGGAGAGTTGTCATCGTATTGCTTGAGCAAAGCCTCGTATATCTTGCCCACAATGTCACCAGCCTGCATCGACACTTCCATCTCCTTAGAGATGTGCTCGTTCTGCGCATCGACAAGGAACTTCAGGCGGTAGTACTCAGTAGCCAGGTCTTTCAGCAGAATCTCCTCCGGTTCGCTATGGGGTTGATCCATATCGTAGACAAGGAAAGACTTGAAGTTGCACGTCACCACCCATTTCGGATGTTCCGACTGGCGCATGTTCACGATGTAGAGCTTGGCCTGCAGGAACGGCGTGATGTAGCCATCCCCACGCTTCACAGGTTTGCGCAGGTCAATGTTGATAGATTTCTGTTCTATCAGTACCTTCGTAGATGGGATGTGAACGTCGATGAAGTTGGTACTGTCCACCATCGAGGCTACCTGCTCCTCGTAGCGCAGAAAGCCGGGCAGGTTCTCTACGCCATAAACATTAGTGAGCAAATCAGCCCAGAACAACTGACTCTCGCCACGCTCATAGCCTTTGCCTTCCCAGCGCGCTGCAAAATCGGCCGCAGCTGCTGCCATCTGTTTATCTGTCTTCATGACGCAAAGATAAGCATAATTTTCGAACCTTCCAAAATCTGTGACAGAAAATTATATTCAAATATTGAATATTGATTTCGTTTTTTTAGAGTAAAGGTAAGAATTTGTAGTTATAATATGTTTAAATTGTTATATAAGTTATTGATTATTAGTATATTATATTCTATATTGCTGCTTCTCTTCTATTTCCACTACCGCGTCAAGTTGCAATCAATACTCAATATATCAATATAGCGACGAATACTCGCCCATCCTAACACTGAGTCCGGTTGCTTCTAACTGGCAGTTAGGTTGCTTCGGACGGGCAGTTAGGTTGCTTCGGACTGAGTGGTAGAATGGGCGCAAAAAACAAGGCTAAATAATTGAAAAATAATTGGTTAAATGTTTGGTAATCTCAGATATTTTTTGTAACTTTGTAGGGTAAAATAAAAGCGGGATGCGGGCCACCCGATGTAGCTGGCCCAACGAGTTTCTCATACCATTAAAAACACACAAGAAAATGGCAACAGAACGAATTGCACTGGGGATTAACCTCAGAAAGAACAAGAACTCCAAAAGTTCAGGTTACAACAAGTATTACCCTGCCGTTGATCAGCAGAAGACACTGTCACTGCGCGGCTTTGCCGAACACATGATCAGTCATGGCAGCAGCTACAAGCGCTCCATTCTGGAGGGTGTGCTGAACGAGATCTGCGAGTGCCTGCCTGAGCTGGTATCTCAAGGCGTAGGCGTCAAGCTCGGTTCGCTGGGCACATTCTATCCCACCGCCAAGGTGTCGAAGAATGCCGCCGTGAACAGCATTGCCGAGATGGAGGGTCTGAACCCCAACGACATTGTGGAGGGCATCCGCCTCAGGTTCCGTCCTGACTCCACGAAGTTGGACAACCTCTGCGGACCGGCCTTCAAGCAGCGCTGCTCGCTGGAGTTGCGCAACATTCTGGACACTCAGCAGGTTACTGTCAACGGCAAGCTGAAGAAGGTGCAGACGCTGAAGCCCATCTCAACAGCCGTGGCCGAGTGGAAGTCAGAGAACGGTTCAGACTCTACGGGTACAAACAGCGGTTCGAACCAAAATGGCGGTGGCACCAACACTGGCGGTAACACCGGAGGCGGCGGAAACACCGGCGGAGGTGGTGACGAACCAGGTGGCGACGGAAACGACCAGAATTAGGAAAGAGAGCACCCTTCGGGGCGCTCCCTTTTTGTTTAACATATAATTATCATATAAACAGATTGAAATACAAAATTAATCGCAATTTATTTTTTTTCTCTCATTTGATGGTGTAAAAATGAAAGGAAATGTGTATCTTTGCAGATAATAACCGAAAATAACAAAGGCTTATGGCAACAATACTCCTATTACTGCAACTGGCCATCGTACTGGCGATGATATTCATCGGAGCAAAAGTGGGCGGCATCGGACTGGGCATCTACGGTATGGTGGGTGTCTTCATTCTAGTGTTTGTCTTCGGACTGGAACCTGGTGTCATTCCCATCGACGTGATGCTGATTATTGTTAGCGTCATTACGGCATCTGCAGCACTACAGGCGGCAGGAGGACTGGAGTATATGGTGAACATGGCGGCACGATTCCTGAAGAAGCACCCCAGTCGTATCACTTTCTATGCTCCGCTAGTCACCTGGCTGTTCACCCATTGGGCTGGTACGGCACACACCTGCTATGCGCTGCTGCCCATCATCTCGGAGATAGCCCGCAAGGAGAAGGTACGTCCGGAACGTCCGCTGAGTGTGGCGACGGTAGCCGCCTCGCTGGGGTGTACGGGTTCGCCTGTGTCGGCAGCGACGGCAGCCATTCTCTCTGAAGAGCTGTTGGGTGACAAGGGCATCACGATGACAGAGATTTTGGCTATTACCATACCTGCCTCGATTATTGCCATACTGGTAGCCTCGATGGTGCAGAACTACGTGGGTAAACCCTTGGAGAAAGACCCTGAATATCAGCGGCGCATCCGTGAGGGCCTGCTCAGTGCCAACGAGAATGCCGATGAGGAGAAGAATGCAGAGAATCCACGTGCCAAGTGGGCTGTGCTGACATTTATGCTAGGTGTGGCGATGGTGGTGCTGTTGGGCATCTTCCCCTCTTTACGTCCCACCTTTAACGGAGAACCGCTGAACCTGAGTACAGCAATAGAAATCATCATGATGAGTATTGCCGCCCTGATACTGCTAGTAGGTAAGGCCGACGTGCGTGAGGCCATGAAGGGCAACGTGTTTGCCTCGGGCATAAACGCAATGGTCTCGATATTCGGCGTAGCATGGATGGGAAGCACCTTTTTCAATGGTCACGACGAGACGATACTGGGCAGCGTGGATGGTGTCTTCAGCAGTTATCCCCTACTCTTTGCCATTCCGCTGTTCCTGTTCAGCATCATGCTCTTCTCGCAGGCTGCCACCACCAAGACGCTCTACCCGGTAGGACTGGCTATGGGTGTATCGCCAATGATGTTGCTGGTGCTATTCCCTGCGGTGAACGGCTACTTCTTCCTGCCCAACTATCCCACCGAGGTGGCTGCCATCGGTTTCGACCGTACCGGCACGACACGCATCGGCAAATTCGTGATAAACCACTCGTTCCAACTGTCGGGGTGGATTACGACGCTTGTTAGCATCGGCGTGGGCTATCTAATCATGAAACTATTTTTTTGAAAGAAACACAGAACAAAAAAATAATGGAGCCCAGATATCACATCTGAGCTCCATTCTGTTGATTTCTGTTATTTACTAAACTATATGATAAAGAATTATATAATTATCTAATTATTATCTGTCAGCCTCTGCAGCCTTGGTACGAGGATCGTCCTCGCCATAGAGTCCGTAGTAAGCCTGATAGCGGTTGTAACCCCAGTTAGCCATCTGCTTGTCGGGGTCAAGCTCCTTAGCCTTGTCGAAGGCCTCGATAGCCTGCTTGTAGTAGTCCTTGCTCTTGGCAGCATCCTCAGTAGTGGCAGCCAGTGAACTCAGACAGATGCCGAGGTAGGTGAAAACAACGGCATTGTCGGGCTTGGCAGCAGCAGCCTTGCGCAACCACTCAGCACCCTGCTCAGCATTGTTCTCGCTCATAGCCATCAGACCCTTGTTGGCAAGGGCTGCAAAGCTGTTGGGATACTTAGCCAGATGTTGGTCGAGCAGTGCTTTCTGGGCAGCCTTGTCGCGAGCACCATCGTACATGCTGTACAGAGCGTCGAGCATAGCGTCGTTCTCAGGATCAGCCTCGTAGAGAGCCTTCAGACGGTTGATGGCTGCTACAGAGTCAGCGTGAGTGGTCAGACCAGTACGAATGTAGTAGAGCTGGGTGGCCAGAGCGTCCTTCACCTGAGTAGGATCATTCTTGGCAATAGCGATGTAGCGATCACCACGCTCGTTGTCCTTAGCCTCATATGCATAGCGACCAGCGAAGAGGGCAACCTGTCCGAAGTACTCCTTCTCGGGCTCGTGGTTCTGAGCGTCGAAGAGAGGATTGGTACCAGAGTCAACAAAGGCACCCCAATACTTCAGGGCCAGCGTCTTCGTCTCGTGGTGAGCCTGCTCCTGACCAATATTTACCAGGTGTGAACGGACGGCCCAGATGCGTGCTGCATTCTTTTCAGCGTACTTCGGGTCAATCTTACCCTTGGCATTAGGCAACTGGTCGTACTTGTTACACTCGATAGCATCGTAGATAGCGTCGCAGATAGCGTCAGCCAGTCCCAGTGTGTCGTAAGGCACAATCTCGTTGGCGGCACGACCCATCTGCATACCCAGCTGATTCTCGGCAATGATAGCTGTCTGCTTGACAACCTTGTTCATGGCGAGGTCTACCAGATGATTGTAAGCCTTGGCTTTCTCAGCATCGTTGGCCATCTGACCAACGTTCTGCTTGACGAGCTGAGCAGCATCGGCATAGTTCTTTGACTTCATGACTGCCTTGAGGGCGTCGCTGTCACCGGCAAAGGCGGTAGCACTGGCTACCAGCATCATTGCCATCATCATCATTTTTTTCATAAGTCTTTAATTTTGGTTATAAAGTTTATTCTTCATTGTTCTGTGTGAGTTCTGAAGTTTCTGCAGACTCGGGCAACTCTTCGTTGAGCACCTCAGCCTCTTCAACATCCTCTTCCTGACTGGACATCACCTTGCAGACGCTGGCGATGACATCGTTCTTCTTGGCGAGGTTGATGAGACGGACGCCCTGAGTAGCACGACCCATGACGCGCACATCAGCCACCTTCAGACGGATGAGCACACCTGACTTGTTGATAATCATCAGGTCGTTCTCGTCGGTAACCACCTTAATGGCCACCAGACGACCAGTCTTCTCGGTAATGGCGAGGGTCTTCACACCCTTGGCACCACGAGCGGTCTTGCGGTAATCCTCTACCTCAGAGCGCTTGCCGTAACCATTCTCAGAAACCACCATGATGGTTTCCGTCTGCGGGTCGTTGACACATACCATGCCTACCACCTCGTCGTCGCCACCATCGAGGCGCATACCGATGACACCGGTAGAGACACGTCCCATGGTGCGAACATCGTTCTCGTCAAAGCGTACGGCACGACCATTGCGGTTGGCCAGCAGAATTTCGTTGTGACCATTGGTCAGACGAACACCTACCACCTCGTCGCCCTCGTTGATATTGATGGCGCGCACACCAGCGGCACGCACGTTACGATACTGGTCGAGGCGGGTCTTCTTGATGATACCCTGCTTGGTGGCAAACATGACGTAGTGGGTCTTCAGGAACTCATCATCGTTGAAGTTCTTGATGCGCAGTACGGCATTGATGGCATCGTCGGGCTCGATGTTCAGCATGTTCTGGATGGCACGGCCCTTCGAGTTCTTGTCGCCCTCGGGAATCTCGTAACACTTCTGCCAGTAGCAGCGACCCTTCTGAGTGAAGAAGAGCAGGGTGTTGTGCATGGTGGCAGGATAGATATATTCTGCGAAGTCATTGTCGCGGTGGCGGGCAGCCTTAGAACCCATACCGCCACGGCTCTGCTCGTGGAACTCGTCCAAGTGGGTACGCTTGATGTAACCCATGTGAGAGATAGTGATAACCACAGGATCGTCGGGATAGAAGTCCTCGGCATTGAACTCGTGGTCGAAGGGGATAATCTCGGTACGACGTGCATCGCCATACTTCTCCTTCACCTCCTGCAGCTCGTCCTTCATGACCTGCTTGCAACGCTCGGGGTTGTTGAGGATTTCCTCCAAGTCGGCAATGAGCTTCATCAGGTCGTCATATTCCTGGTGGAGCTGGTCGACACGCAGACCAGTGAGCTGGCTCAGACGCATATCGACGATAGCCTTCGACTGGAGCTCGTCCAGGTTGAAGCGCTGCTCCAAGTTACGCTGGGCGTCAGAAGGAGTCTTACTATTTCTAATAATGTGAACCACCTCGTCGATGTTGTTCACAGCGATGATCAATCCTTCGAGGATGTGGGCACGCTCCTGGGCTTTCTTCAGGTCGTACTTGGTGCGACGGATAGTCACATCGTGACGATGCTCTACGAAGTACTTGACGCACTCCTTGAGGTTGAGCAGACGGGGACGACCCTTGACCAGTGCGATATTGTTGACAGAGAACGAACTCTGCAGGGCTGTCATCTTGAACAGTTTGTTGAGCAGCACGTTAGCATTGGCATCGCGCTTGCAGTCAACCACGATACGCATACCCTGACGACCAGACTCATCGTTGACATTGGCAACGCCCTCAATCTTGTGTTCGTTGGCGAGGTCAGCGATATATTTCACGAGGTCGGCCTTGTTGACACCATAAGGAATCTCCGTAACGACAATCTTGTCGTGGGTCTCGGTGCTCTCAATCTCAGCCTTGGCACGCATCACAATACGTCCACGACCTGTCTCGTAAGCATCGCGCACTCCCTGCAGACCATAGATATAGGCACCTGTGGGGAAGTCAGGACCTGGAATGTACTGCATCAGTCCATCGGTATCAATATCGGGGTTGTCGATATAGGCACAGCAGCCATCGATGACCTCACCCAGGTTGTGGGTAGGCATGTTGGTAGCCATACCTACGGCAATACCGTTACCACCGTTTACCAGCAGGTTAGGAATCTTGGTAGGCATTACGCTAGGCTCTACCAAAGAGTCGTCGAAGTTGTTGACCATATCAACGGTTTCCTTCTCCAGGTCGTCCATGATGTGTTCACCCATCTTCGAGAGGCGGCACTCGGTGTAACGCATGGCTGCAGGTGAGTCACCATCGACGGAACCGAAGTTACCCTGTCCGTCAACCAGTGTGTAACGCATGTTCCACTCCTGGGCCATACGCACCAGGGCTCCATATACAGAGCTATCGCCATGGGGATGGTACTTACCGAGTACCTCACCCACGACGCGCGCACACTTCTTATAAGGTTGTGTAGATACGTTGTTGATACCCATCATACCGTAGAGGATACGGCGATGAACGGGTTTGAAACCGTCGCGAACATCAGGGAGGGCACGAGCCACAATCACCGACATCGAATAGTCGATGTAGGAGGACTTCATCTCTTCCTCAATGTTGATTTTTACAATTCTGTCGTTGTCAAATGTCTGATCCATTAAAATTTAATGTTTAATATTTAATTCTTGTTTTTTCTCACGATTTTGCGTTTAAGGGCATTTTTAAGCCCGCTGACGCGTTTTTGGTATTTTCTTAAACCGCACAAAGGTACGAACTTTCTGTCAAACGACGAAAGATTTAAACAAGTTTTAAGAGAATAATTGAAAAAACTTTTAGTCTCTGTCGTCCAACACGCGGAATTTGCTGCGACGACGCTCTAATTCTGCCTTGTCAAGTGTAAATGTCAGCGTCTCTATAGAGGAACCACAACGGGCAACGACATGACCTGTAACATCGACGACCACACTACCCCCAATGTAGTGACACTTGCTGTCGTCACCTACCCTGTTGACACCAACAAGATAGCTCTGGTTCTCGATGGCTCGAGCCTGTGTCAACACCTGCCAGGCCTCCTGACGAGAGTCTGGCCAGTTGGCAACGATGATGATGGCGTCGTACTCGCGCCCTGTTGCATAACGGCTCCAGCAGGGAAAACGCAAGTCGTAACAGGTCAGTATCAGCAGGCGCCAACCCTGATATTCAACAATCAGGTGGTCTTGTCCGGGCGTGAAGTACTCGTCTTCGTGACCATACGAGAATAGGTGGTGTTTATCATAGTAATAGGTCTTCCCTGCCCTTCCGTCCACAAAATAGTGACGATTACGATAGGTGCCATCAGACAGATGGACGGCCACACTACCACTGATGGCACACCGGTAGCGCTTAGCAGCATCCTGCATCCACGTCAATGCGGTGTTTCCCGATTCTTCGTGAGCAATATGGTGGGGCTCGGTGGCAAATCCTGTGCTCCACATCTCAGGCAATACGTAGAGGTCGCTACCTGGGTTTTCGCCTATCATGCGCTCTGCCTCAAGGATGTTCTCCTCAGGCTGGGCCCACTGGATATCGGTTTGTAGTAGCGTAACTCTCATCATCTTAATATTCCACCAATTCTGTTGTTAACTGTCCGTCCAACGAGACGACGTGCTCTAACAGATAGCAACTGGCATCGCCTGGTGTACACAGCGACACGTTGAAGTGCAGACCTTTCTCGTCAGCACCGGAATACTCCATATTGTTCAATACAGCCTGGTCGAAGAACTGTGCAGGAACACGCTGCTGGTACTGTTGCTTACGGAAATCACGTGAGAAGAGCTGGCGGTCTCCCTGGAAGATACTCAGGTGGATGATGTTGTCGTAATAGACGTTCTCGACGTCCAGACCGTCTTCGTTAAGCGTATGGCGCACCACTTTATATTTCGTGGGGTTGATGGCCACATAGAGGTGATAACGATTGCCATTATAGTTCACCACCGTATCTTTCTTCAGCACATCAGTCAGCGAGAGTATCTGCGCCTGATTGTTCTCAAAGGCCTCCTTTTCTTCATTGCCATCGTTCTTGACCAGCTTTACCAATTCGCCATCATTGCTCTTGAACCACAACAGATGCTCTGTGTGTTTCTCAATATGGTAGCGCGCTGTAGAACCGATATAAAGCGTGTCGTCATAGACACGGAAGAAGGCTGGCATACTGGTGGAATCAGGATAATACACAGAGTCGCCACGCATCTGGAAAATGGGCACCTCGGTTTCCTCGTCACTCCACACACCTTGCAGCAATTGCTTGGCCTCCTTGCTCTCTGGCGCCAAACCTGCTGAGCCACCACTCTGCCCGCACCCTATCAGGACTGCAAGCATCAGCACACACATTGTAATTAATCCGCACCTATTCATCATCAGTAGTCTATATTCTTTTCACGTTTCACTCAAACACCTCAGCATCTTTGAGCAACGGTTGCCGTAAGTCCTTGTCGCTGGTCAACACATCCTTGGGGTCTATAGGCCAATCAATACCCACATCGGGATCGTTCCATCGGATACCCGCATCAGCCTGAGGAGCATAGGCATTATCCACTTTATAGGTAAAGATGGCTTCGTCGCTAAGCACTAGGAATCCGTGGGCAAAGCCACGAGGAATAAAGAACTGGCGTTTGTTCTCGTCACTCAGTTCCACCATCACATGTTTGCCAAAGGTGGGACTCGACTTGCGAATATCCACGGCCACATCCAGCACCTTGCCCTTGATGACTCGCACCAGTTTGGCCTGCGAGCAGTCGCCTTTCTGGTAGTGGAGACCACGCAAAACGCCATACGAAGACTTAGACTCGTTGTCTTGTACAAACTCTATCTTGCCAATATTCTTTTCAAATTCCTCCTTCTTCCATGCCTCGAAAAAGTACCCGCGTGCATCGTTAAATACACGTGGTTCAATAATATACACTCCTTCGATAGCGGTTTTCTTGAACTCCATAGCTGTTATTTTCACTATTTCACTCTGCAAAAGTAATAATAAAAAATGAGATAATGAAAATTTTTAAGAGATTTCGTCGATTTTTATTTGCCAATTCCGAAAAAAAGTCGTAATTTTGCAACGTGATTGAGTTACAACGACATATAGAAATACTACTTCTGTCGAACGATTGTGTTGTCGTTCCAGAGTTTGGCGGATTCATAACCCACGCAGAACCAGCGCGTTATGACACCAACGATAAGTCATTCCTTCCACCACTGAGGACACTTGGTTTCAATCCTCAGCTGCGAATGAACGATTCCGTGTTGGCACAATCTTATGTCGAAGCCTACGATCTTTCCTACCCTGAAGCCCTGCGTCGCATCGAGAATGAAGTCGATGAATTGAAGCGTCATCTGGAGGAAGAAGGTTATTATGTGCTGGAAGATCTTGGCGAATTGTCAGTCAATCAGGATGGCAACTATGAGTTTGCTCCTTGCGAGTCAGGTATTCTCTCACCAGAGTTCTATGGTCTGAGTTCTTATCAGTTCAGACGTCTGAAGGACGAGCCCATACAGGAAGAGGTCCGTCAGCCAATGTTGTCTGTTGCCAAGGAGATTGCACTCCCACAGGCCACTACTGAGGAACCCCAACTGCTCGACTTTGCTGACGATGACGATGATGATAGCGCCATCAGCATCAAGATGTCGTGGATACGCAATGCCGTAGCCATTGCTGCTGCTGTTGCTGCTTTCTTCTTCATTGCCACACCAGTCACCAATAGCGATTTAGGCACAGAGGCTATGTCGCAGTTGCAGAACAGCATCCTCTACAAGCTCATCCCACAGGACACTACCCTGCCCGCTATTGCTGAGCCTGTTGTTCCAGAGACCACTCTTTCAGAAACTGCTGACACCAAGGAGCCTTCCGTTCAGGAGTCTGCTCGTCAAAAGACATCCGCTTCCCCCACCGTTACCTACTGCATCATCGTTGCCAGTCAGGTTAAGCAGGCCAATGCCGAGTTGTATGTCGAGAAGCTGAAGAAAGAAGGTTATGCTGATGCCTACGTGTATATAAATAATAATGTGGTACGTGTAGTCAGTGGCGAATTCGAAACTGAAGCCGAGGCTTATCGTCAACTCAACAAGATGAACATACACGAGGAATTCTACGAGGCCTGGGTGTATAAGAAAGTTGAGGGTTGAGAGTTTAAAGTTTAAAGTTTAGAGTTTAGGGGGAATACCATGAAGCGCGTTCGATGTCCTAAATGCGATAATTACATCATCTTCGATGAGACTCGTTACGAGGCTGGTCAGTCGTTGGTATTCAAGTGCGACCAGTGTGGTAAGGAGTTTGGCATCCGCATCGGTGTCTCTAAGCTACGTCAGACTCAGAAGGAGGAGAATGCAGAGCTGAATTCCGAATCACCAATTCCGAATTCCGAATGTGGCAGCATCGTTGTCATTGAGAATGTCTTCCACTACAAGCAGGTCATTCCCCTGCAGATGGGCGACAACGTCATCGGACGTTATCAGAAGGGCAACCCTATCAATACTCCTTTCGAGACCGTAGACCCCAGTGTTGACCTCAACCATTGCACCATCACCGTTTCTCGCGACAAGCGTGGCAATCTGCGCTACACGTTGAAAGACAACAACAGCAATACAGGCACTTTTGTTGGCGACGTAGAGTTGAACCCCAAGGAGCGTCGCATCATCGAGGACGGCACCCTCTTCACCCTGGGTGCTACCAGCATCATTCTTCACACATCCGAGGAAGAATAATACTCCACCCGTTTAGTTTGTTCCGATATACAGGAAAATCATACCAAGAAGGACTAAGGCAAGGTCAAATGCCTTGGCCTTAAGGTTCTTTTCATGAAAGAAAATAGCACCAAACAGGAAACTCACGATGACAGAACCTCGACGGACCATCGATACAATACTGATCATGGCGTCTGGCAACGACAAGGAATAGAAATACATAAAGTCGGCTGTAGAGAGGAACAGGCTGACGCCAATGATAGACCAATGCCAATGGAAGGGGGTTGTCTCGTTGTGCTTGGGCCACCACAACAGCATCAGCATAGCCAGCATCATAAAACATTGGTAGATATTATACCACGACTGCACCAGCATACGGTCCAGTCCTACTCCACCCGATGCTACTGGTGCCATGAGGAACTTGTCGTAGAGTCCGCTGACAGCCCCCAGCACGGCAGCTCCCACAATCATCCATATCCAGTGGTCATGCTTGAAGTCGATGCCTTCCTTCTTGCCACTTCTGCTAAGCAGGAGAAACGACAGGACAGCCAGCATCACACCAATCCATTGCCAATGGTTCAGTCGTTCACCAAAGACCAGCAAGGCTCCTACAAGCACCATGACAGGTCGTGTGGCATTGATAGGACCGACGATGGTCAGCGGCAGGTGCTTCATACCGAAATAGCCCAGCACCCAACTGGAGAGCACAATGACAGCCTTCAGGACCACATATTTATGAACCTCCCAACCACCACTGGCCACATGGAAGATACTACCGTCAAGGACTTCCGTAGTACCACTGAGCACGATAAACGGCAGGAATATCAATGAGGAGAACAGCGTATTCAGGAACAAGACGGGAATGACAGCATTCCCCTTCAGCGCCTCTTTCTTAAATGAATCGTAGCAGCCAAGGAGTGCTGCAGACATGAATGCTAATAGTAACCAAGCCATTGTATTTTACAATTTGACTATTTACAATTTACAATTGGTGATAGGTGACATTTTCCAGGAATAGTGCCTTCGCTGGCATCGACTCACCAGCCTGTGTGCGCTGACCACCCTCGATGACCTGACGGAAGTCCTCCATCGACATACGTCCGCGTCCCACCTCAATGAGTGTTCCCACAACGGCTCGCACCATGTTGCGCAGAAAGCGATTGGCAGTAATCTCGAAGTACCACTCCGAGGGAGACACCTGATGCCATTGTGCATGGGTAACGTGACAAATGGTGGTCTTCACGTCGCTGCCCGCTTTGCAGAATGCGCCAAAGTCGTCATACTCCATCAGCACTTGTCCTGCCTTGTTCATCTGGTCGAAGTCCAACTGGTAGTGCATCTCCTGCGAATACTGCTGGATGAAGGGGTTCTTCTGCGTATGTATATAATAATGATAGGTACGCGAGGTAGCCGAGAAACGGGCATGCATATCGCTGGAAACAGGTTCTATGCGGTCCACGGCAATGTCATGATGCAACAGTCCGTTGAGTTTCTTCGTCAGCAGGGCCGCATCAAAGTCTGCCTCCGTATCAAAGTGGGCAGCCATCATGCGAGCATGCACACCAGCATCCGTACGTCCTGCTCCCGTCACCTGAATCTGCTCTCGCAGCAATAGCGACAGACAGCGTTCCAGTTCGCTCTGCACGGTAATGCCGTTGGGTTGCACCTGCCAACCGTGATAGTTGGTACCATCGTAAGAAAACCACACGAAATATCTCATCTTTCTCAAATTTTGTGCAAAGGTACAAAATAATTCGTAATTCATAATTCTTTTATTTAAAAAGTGTGGCGTTGCAATCGTAATTCTCATTTTTTTTATGTACCTTTGCAGCCCGAAATGAAAAAGATAGTTATGATATTAACCCTTCTCTGCGCCACGATAGGCTTGCAGGCACAGAGCAAGGAGACCCCCAACGCCCAGCAGGCTCGTCGTTTGTTCAACGAGACCTTCAAGATGATTTATGGCGAACAGGGCTCACAGTTACATTATAAGGTGAACATCATCGGCATCTACAAGACCGAGGGTACCATCTGGACTAAGGGCAAGAAGAGCAAGTTCGTTGACGAGAAATATATTGCCTGGAACGACGACGTGACCTACTATCGTCTGGAGCGCAAGAAGAACCGTATTGTCATCTATGATGCCCACTCTGACGAGCGCGACAAATATGCCACGAAGTTTAAGTTCAATCCCGACAACTACACTTACAGCATCAAGGACGCCAAGGAGGGTTACTACATCACGCTGAAGGCCAAAAAGGGAGTTTCAGGTATCAAGGAAGCCCGTTGCCTGTTGGATAAGAAGCACCGCTACCCCGTCAGCGTACGCATCAAGCTGGGCATTTTCCATACCACCATCAAGATTAGCGACGTCAAGATTGGAGGCATCTCGGACGACCTGTTCCGATTCCCCAAAGACAGCTATAAAGACTGCGAATATGACGATAAGCGAGGCTGATCCTCGTCCTTATCTCCAGCTTTGACAAACCCTTTCGCCCTCCATTTTCCTGAACGCCAGCGACGCACCAGGATGACGCCACGGATGTTTTCGTCCAGGGCAAAACCTATCCACATACCTACCAATCCGTAACCCAGGGGAATGCCGATGAAATAGCTCAGACCTACGGCAACGCTCCACTGGAAGATGATGCCTACCACAAAGGGATAGACAATATCGCCTGTGGCACGTAGCGTACTGCCTGCAAAGATGTTCGACGTACGCCCTATTTCCAGGAAAACATCCACCACGAGTACCCATACACCCATCGCAACTATCTCCTGATTATCAGTAAAGCTGCTGAGGATGTTCTTACCCATGATGGCAAGCACCACCGAACCCGTCAGCGTGATAATCATCGACCAGCGGAAGAAATAGTTGCCAAGGATATAGGCTGCCTGGTGACGCTGCTGTCCGACGAGGTGTCCCACCAGGATGTCACCACCCTGCGTAATGCTGAGACAGAACAGATAGACAAACATAATCATATTGGCACAATAGGTTCTGGCAGCCAGCGCCTCGTTGCTTATCTGGTTAATGAAATATGTGATGACCACCTGCGACAGACTGTACGAGATATTCTCGCTCATGGCAGGAATACCGATATACAACAGTTTCTTCAGTTCCTCCCAAGGCATGGGACGGAAATACTCGAATGGGAACTTCGGAATGTGACGTTTGAAATGGATGATAGCCAACAGCACCATGGCAATGGCTCTACTGGCGGCAGTGGCAATGGCAGCACCCTCAACACCCAACTGCGGACAGCCCCAATGGCCAAAGATGAGGGCATAGTTGCCAAGGATGTTCAGCACGTTGACGATACCTGTCACCACCATCGGATAGACCACCTTGTCGGCACTTCGCAGCGAGGCTGAGAATGTCAGCGACAAAGCCTGGAAGAACGATAGCGCACCTGTCAGCCTTAGATAGACCACGCCATCCGCCATCAGTTCTGGACGCAGCCCCATCAGTTGCAGCAACTCTTCCGCAAAGAAGAACAAGATGGCGCTGACCGTCATGCCGAGAACCAGATTCACCACCAGTGCCATACCCACCACCTGTACCAGTCGCTTCCTCAGTCCAGCGCCAATATACATTGCACAGAGAATGGCGGCACCCATCGAGAAGAACTGATAGACCAGGAACACCAGCGACATCAGCTGATTGTCCAGTCCGACAGCCGCTACGCTGTTGTCGCTGTACCTGCTGAGCATCACCGTATCAACGGCTCCCAACAGCATCACCAGTGCCATCTCGATGAGTACCGGAATGGTCAATACTTTCAGTTGTCGCTTTAGTGTCTGTTCAGCCATGCTTGCCGGAATTATTTCGATTGCTGACTGATAGTGTACTTGACACGCAGGCGCACAAAGGGCTTGACATGATCGTGCAACGTCATATAGGTCTTATTGTGGTCGCTTTGACGGAGACGACCGTAGAATGGAACTGCTGCGCCTAATCCGATATTGAAAGAAAGCTCACGGCTGGCCTGAATGTTGGTGAAGAAGCCGAAACGTTCAGTCACTTGGCTGATTTCCATTTTCTCTGGAAGGTCAGCAATCTTGGGACGGAGATAGAACTTGTCGCTCTCCAGCTCCATACCAAGTGATAAACGCAAAGCGCGAGAGGCCTGGTAGTTGAGGTAGTTGTTGACCTCCATGCAGTTGATGCTCCAGCGATTGTTGAACTGGTGGTTGTAGATAAACATCGGATAGAGTGGCCAGGAGACTGAGGTTCCTATCAGACAAATGACACCCAGACCTAAGTAGGTTCTCTGGTTGCGCGTGATGCTGAAGATGCCGCCAACCATGCCGGAGATACATTCATAGCCATACTGCGAGAAGTTGGCGGTGCCCATAGCCATGAGGGTGAAAGGTTTGCCAAGCCAGAGCGTATTGTAGTTGGCAATGAGATTACTACCATAATGGTGGTGATTGTGAGGGACATCAAGCAGCAGAGTGCCGTAAGTGCCGTTAGTATTCAACTCCTTGTTGCTGTAGTGATAGAACGGTGATACGGAGAGGGAGAACTGCCGATTGCCAAGCACTTTGAGGTTAGCTCGCACACGAGCAGCAACACCGTGCTTCAGACGTCCTTCTTCCAGACGCTCTCCTTTGTCGCTTTTCCAATAATAGTCGGTATTTGTGGCACCGTCGACATCAGCCGTGATACTGAACTTCTCACGAGGGTCGGCAAACTGGGCATGGACATAAAGCATGCTGGTTAAGAAGAGCAGCGTAGAAAATAATCTTTGTCGTGTCATGTGTTGGCCTGTATATTTGTTCTTGCTGCAAAGATACAAACTATTTTTGAAACCACCTAACTTCTTCACCTTAATTTATATCTATAGCAAGAGAAAATCCTCCCATCAGCCATCGTTAATGGCAGTCATCTGTCCCTTGCCATCCTCGCGGGTCGTAGATGCCATTGGAACAACCGCAAGAAGACTTTGGAACGACCGTAAAAGTACCTGGTATCTGACATACACATCAGCCTTCTTCCCTCAGCCCTCAGCCTTCTCTATGATCTCATTGGTACCTGTCCCCGGTGTCACCATAAAGGTTTTTGCATTATTCTTTTGTCGTTTCAGTTTTTCTTCGTACCTTTGCACCGAAGCATCAAGAGCAGTACCCGAAAGGGTGACTCGCCAACCGAGTTTGGAAACCACGGTGGTCAGTACGATGCGGAAGCATTTATAAACTTCAAAACATTCCAAGTTATGCAAAAGCACATTTATTACACCAAGTATGCCCTGCAGTTCGCAGACATGCAAATTCCCGAGTTAGTAACAGTTTTCAATCATCAGGTTGGCAATACCGGCTGGACTGGTATGCGTGCCTATCATGACCATGCACTCATCGACGAATTCCATCGTCGTGGCATCGATACATCTGCCGTTTCCGATGGAGAAACCATTTCCTTCGTCCATCCTGTCAGGTACGACCTGCCGAACAACAAACTGGTAGTCATCAACTGACCCTATACAACCGCCGCCTTTGCAGTCTGCTCTTGCAAGGGCGGCGATTGTCTTCGGATTATTGCTCATTACATTTTTCTGCTCTGTGACAGTTTATGCAATACTTTTCATCCCAAATCATTGTGAAGAAATCCTTTATAGAAGATATTACTTCCTGATTCTCTGTAATGATACCTGCCTCGAAGTTGCCTGGGGTAAAAACTCCTTGTCCAAGACCAGCTGGAGTCACGTTCGCAGAACCAACATAAGCCAGTTTGTCATCAATAATTGCCAACTTAGCATGATTCCTGTCGCAGAACATATATTCGAAAAGTTCTGGCTCCCCCATCTGTCGATAATAATCCTGCCATTCCTCTGTGAAAGATTCTGAAGGATTGGAACAGACAATTTGAACAGATACGCCCTGTACAGCCTTTTCCATTAGACGTTCTATGAATGGAGTCCCATCATTATAGTCCCTACCTTGATTCTCAGTAGGCTTCAGTCGGAAACGCTTGAAATTGGCCGTCATGATTCGGATTGATGACTTGGCAGAGCATATACGCCCAACGACTTCCTCATAGTGGCTCTTGTTTGTAATGAAGCGAGTTACATTGGAAACTTGTGACTGCTTGGCATAGTTGAGTACGCTTTCCTTTGACACCTTCCATCGCATATATTCATCGCGATAGGCTTGGATTCGACCTTGATTAACAAGATTCTCAAACTCAGCCTTGCTGCAATTCAAGTATTTTCTTGCAGTACGTCCACAGATAAGTTTATCGTCATTATTACTTGCCATAGGTTGTTGTTTTAGAAAGAATCATATTTCCTGCTATTATGCTGCCAATATCAAGACTGCGATAGCTCCAAGCCCTTCTGCAGCAATCTTTCCAAACCAATGGTCGTCTGTCAGTTTGTGTTCTACGATGTAGTCACGCAACTTCATACGCCAGGCTTTATTCTGTAGTAAAATCCATAATGATTCATCAAAGTAGGCAAACTCAACATTTGCCTTCAACCATGCTTTAGATGGCGTCCTGCTTTTACTAAGACGTTCGCCCTGATAGTTTAAATGCCAGAACCCATCACTTTCCAAGTGCCAAAACGGTTTGTCTATTTCGGTTGTTCCATCAAACTGTGAATCCTTGGCATATTGAGACATTAGCATTTTATAGTGTCTTTCGAGCCAATCGTTGATGACAAACTGATTGCTGGTAAATACGTTGCTATCGATGGCATCAATAATAGCTACCATAAGTACAGGCTTCGCAATAATAGTCTCTCCATTTATCCTATGTTGGCGAATAGATTCGATTCTCTTCTGATAGGATTCAAAGCATTGTTCGTAGCTAAAGAAAGATATTTTCCTGTCCATATTTCACTTTATATAGTGATTCCTTTCTGTGCCAGCTTTTCTCTGACTGCATCCTCATCTTTTCCAAAGAGTTTGGCAAGTTGGTCAATAGTCATTCCCGCTTGATAGTAACCAATGAGGTCTTTCTCCTGACTTAATGACCACCTATGAGATCTTCTCTCTGCTTTCGTAGGCATCTCTTGGGTGTTTACTTCTATATCGGGGCCGTCAACTTCAACCTTCTTGTTATACTCTTCTTCAGGGACTATATACTCCTCCATTTTTGATGCTGGCTGCAATAAACCGTTATCGTCATAATTACGAGAGAAGATTTCTTGCTTCACCTTTTCCAGGTCATTGAAGGAGTTCTCGCCATTTTCCATAAGTTTCATAATATAATAGAAGCCACCATTTGCATACTCACTTATTCTTTTAATTGCCAACTCAGGATCTTTCATGATATCTAAAGAGCCACATCTTGCAATACACATACAAATAAGGGCATGGGCTGCTTTTTCTCCACCATTTCCTTTCATCGTATTAAGAGAGAAAATTCTTTCTATTGGACTTTTTAATTCCCTAGGATCATTTCTTAGAAACCCAATTGTTGCCGCCCAAACAAAACATTGCCAATAATATGAAAATATTGCAAAGTCACCTCCTTGTTTTGTAGAAAACGAAACAATTACTTTCTCTTTTACACCGCTTTCAATAGGGAACTTTATTTCAAAAATATCAGCCATATAAATTCTATTTTAAAGTTTTGAAATCAGTACTAACTTCATTCGCTTCTAACGAACCTGCATCATCAGAATAAACATGTGATAATAATTGGTAGACTTTTGAAACCTTCTTTTCAGAAACTAAATTATTATACTCTTCACTTCCAATCTCAATATCCTTTGTAATTACTATTGATTGTTTGAATATATCTTTTATTCCCATCAAATAAGCATATGTGCTCGGCATATCAAAATCGGATGTTGGGGCATCGCTAATAAAAGGATAAAAAATACCCATTTTCTCTTGATTTAGAGTAAGTAAAGCATTAATAATACTCATCTTCTTTCTGACATGATGACTAGTATTTATAAGAGGGTCAAATAGAAGAATGAAATCTTTATTTATTTCTACCTTACCCTTGTAACCCACTTCGTGATTTGTAGAACGATTATAAAAATCATTAGAGCGATGAATTAATTCTTTAAGCAGTTCTTCTCTTGCCTCCAACTTAACATCCTTACAGATTGAGTCCAAAAACATTGTTATTAGTTTCCATTCTGTTTCAGGAACATCCTTTACCATACCTGTCTGATCACCATATTTCTTTAATTCATACTCTGCGCTCTTTAAATCTCTTTGGAGATTCTCAATAACTTGATCGGCTGTCTTTAAATCTTCTTCCAGTCTCCTTAATGTACGTTTTGATACACTAATATTCTTATCTAGCAACCCAACTTTATCTGCTTCTTTTCTTGGGTCTACTCCATATTTCGTTTTTATAGAATCAATTTCTTCATCATATTTATCTCTAGTAGCATGAAGGATTTTTCTCCTTGCCATCAGTTTCTCACTTTCAGACTCAGACTCTTGGTATTGTTTATCGATTTCACCTAAAGAAATTATCAAATTTGAAGGATAATCATGTATTTGACCAACAAAAATATTAAAGCGTGCCGAAGCCTCCATATTTTCTTTATAGGATTCCATATCTTTAAGAAACTCTTCCTGCATTTTCAAACGGTTTTCAATCCATTCGACACGCTCTGGATGCTGATCGTCAACTTTTGCGCCACAAACATAACATTGATGGTCATGATTTAAAATTTGTTCCAATTTTTCTTTGCTGGGATTATCCAAGAACTTCTTCTGTGGAACGGTATAAACCTCTTCCACATAACCGCTTATTATTTTTTGGCTTTCCTTAATTAATTCGTCAGCACCTCTTAACACCCATAAGTTCCTTAATAATTCTCTTTGATAGTTATCAATATTAGTCAATTGATCTGTTATTGACTTTATTTCCATTTCACATTTGCTGTATTTTTGAGCTAATTCAGTATACCCAGCAATTCCTCTTACTTGCTTTTCATCGTCTATTAGTGCAAGTTGTACTTTATCTATTTGTTCACTGATTTTGTTTTTACCATCAATTTCTTTTGACAGTTTGTTAGTGAGAAAATCAACCCTGCGGATTAGACTGGATATCTCTGAATCCTTAGCATTTACCTCTTTTTTATGCTTTATTTCCTTTTTTGAGATTTTTTCTAATGAAAGATCAATGATATCTGTAAGCTTTTCATAAAAAGGATAATAAGAGATATGTTTAACTGCATCTTTCAGATTCTGTTCCTTTTTGAAGTTAATTAACTCATCTAGTGATTCTCCCTGAAACCATATATAGTTTCTTATGCCACGTGGGAATAAGTCTTCAATAATACTTATTGCCATCTCTCCGTATTTAGTATCTGTACCTCTTCGTCCCTCATACCTGACTTTTAACTCACTTGATGGTACATCCCATGAATTTGGAGAATCCCAATCTTCATTATCTTTCCTTGTAGCTTCTATTTTACGTTCTATTTCGTAGTTATTTTTTTTATCATCTTCAATCTCCAATATAACTGTGCATTCTACTTTTTCTCCAGGATTTGCTAAGTATAGAGCTCTTTTATTAATAATCTCATGCTTCTTCATTAAATAATTTGCACTTCCAGGAAGCATATCTGAAATTGCCCACCCGAAATCCGTTATATATATTCTTCCAAACAACAACCAATTGAAAGAATTAAATAATTTTGATTTTCCTTTACCACCATGACCAATCAACAAATTTAATCCTTCATGAAAAAGTATCTCGTTTGTTCCAAAAAAACACTGGAAATTGTTTATAGTTAGTTTTTTTAATATCATAGCCTATTATTTTTTACAAATGTTGTCGATACTTTTTATATATTCATTAACTAGAGACTCTGCTGTATTGGGCTCAGTACTTAAACTAGCCAACATTTTAGCAACTTCTTTTGCTTTATTGTAATCAACTATTACTTTTTGATTATCTTCAGCAATCGTTTTGTTGATTTTGCGAACGATCATTTTGTACATTTCATCTTGTATAGCCATAGTTCTGTATTTTTAGTTATACTGTTCTTCTTCCGTATCAAGTAAATCAAACATTGGAATGTTTAGAGAGTCGCAAACATATTTCAGTTCGCCATAGAGTATATCAATCTTATTATCTGCCAAAGCAGCAAAGTTCAATATTCTTCTAACCTCACCTGCAAAAAGGCTGCGTTCAACAGTTGATGCAGATTCTGAAATATCTGGTGGCATTACTATCAAGTCCCAAATGTAGGCCATATCTTTGCCTTTACAGGTTCTGAGTACACGTCCACGACGCTGAATGAACTGGCGCGGATTACCTGTACTCGATATGAATATAGCATTCTGTGCTCTAGGAATATCAACACCTTCATCAAGGCACTTCATCGACAAAAGAATTTGGATGTCACCACGTTCAAAGGATTCGAGTATCGATGGTGCATCGTCAAGACCGCTAATATACTGATGGTAAGAATACTTTCGCTCACGGAACATCTGCGAATATTCATCGATGATGTGAATATCCTCGTTATCGATGTTGTATTCATCTATTTCTGCATAGTCAGGTTCGTACCCTTCAGGAACAAAGACAAAAGTGTAATCGAGATTTCCCCTTTTCTTTTGTTCGTCCAATAGTTCCGCTACCTTCAGCTTTTTATTGGCGGCTTTATGAATGATACGCTTTCGCTCCATCAGTTTCATTTCTGCCTCCTTCTTATATCTACCTGTTTCGGGATCAATATACTTTCTTAATTGCTCTGTGACTTTATTATACTCCTCCATTTCGTCAGGAGTCAAACTAACGAACAGAGGATAATACTCATAGTGACACAAAATAGGCGGGTTAGACTTCCATATTGCATCCTTCATTGTGAAGCGATAGGTGTACTTTGGTGGCTCAGAGTTGAAGAAATCATACAACTTCTTCGAACCGCCTTCGTCATATATGCGTTCAGGAGTAGCTGATAGACCAATCCTGTATTTGATGGAGTGTGGCAGATGTTTTATTGGGCCTGTTGCTCCAAGGTTGTGTGCCTCGTCAGCAATAAAGACAAAACTCTCAATACCTTTTGTGCTCCTTATAAAGTCTTGAATATACTTTCGAATGAAGGTTGCATAGGTAGTGATGACTACAATATTCTTCCTTTGGTTCAGGAGGGACTTTGTCGTATAGCGAGACAACAGATTCTTCCAATCTTTCTCAGTATGGGTTGAGATAATGTTTTGAAAATTGAAATGCTTTACTTCATCTTCCCATTGCAATGCCAATGCTCTTGTCGGGACTACAATGATAGCTTTGTAGAAACCATTCTCTTGATATTGCTTCAATAGACAATTCAGAGCTGTAACAGTTTTACCAGAACCAGTAGCCATCGCAAAGATTCCGTTCCTGTCATTCTCTATCCATGCTTTGTATGCATCAATCTGAATGGAACGTTCTGATGGGAATGGAAAACGTGGTTCCTGTTCCTTGAGCTCCATCTTCTCAACAAGATATTCAGGAAGAGGTTGGGATATTATTGAGTCAGAAGTGTCAATCTCATTCACATCACGTAAATCAATTTCACGGTCAAGCAGATTCTTTAGTTTTACGCTGCCAAACTTGTCCTTGATATACGAAGTGACCTTGCTGATAGGAATGTGAATTAGATGATCGTTGTCCTCATGCCAATTGTCGTTAAACTTGGTTTCAAGGTCTTTTACATATTCAGGAGATTGCCAGGATGTAAACACAGTAATGGTTTCACTATTCAATTCCATTGCTGTCTGCGAGAAGTTTGCAGAACCGCTAAATGCGACTTTGTTTCCACGGTCATCTGTAAACACACCGTACTTATCATGCCCAAGGCCTCCTTGAGTTGAGACGGTTGCCACAAATTCAATCCTGTCAACAGAAATCAGATATGAGAAACAATTAAAGAATTGCTCATCTTGGCGAGACAGCGTACTACATAGCTGAGTAACATTATTAAGAATCTGATCCTCGAAACTATCTATGACACCAGACTGTCCTCTTTCAATTGCCAGTTTGTCTTGCTCGCTTAAAATATGGTTAATAACAACCCTCATTCGTCCACCATTAGCGATGAATAAAGCGAAACCGTATGCCAAGCAGCGAATGCCAGACGTAGAGAAGAACCCCAAGCC
The DNA here is from genome assembly GCA_902772585.1 of uncultured Bacteroidales bacterium. GTDB lineage: Bacteria > Bacteroidota > Bacteroidia > Bacteroidales > Bacteroidaceae > Prevotella. Next base: position 100,840 of record CACYBB010000001.1, read on the forward strand.
AAGATCAAAAGACTTGCTTTCAATCAAAGCCTCTGTGAAGAATTCTTTTGGCCCATGTTGTAAGCCGGAAGAATATGAGAGTTCAAACTTACAGTCCCTTAACATATCTGTCCTAGTCCAAATTCTATCTTATCAAACAAATAGTCAAACCCTACCAAATTCGGGTTGTCTTTTACATCTGCCATTATACGCTCCAGACCATCGTCAAGGTGCATCTTGAAATAGCGAGGTAAGTCTTTGTCAGACATCTTGATATTGTAGTGCTTGCACATGATGGCAGCATATACTGGATAAAGGTTGCCAAATAAGACACCCTTTGAATATTCTTTTCCACCAGAATCTTTTACGTCAAGTGGTGAGAACTTAATCCCACTTTGCAATGAATACGCTATAGCAATTCGAGCAATCACATTCTCTGCCCCCAAGCCGAACTTGCGAGTGAGAACCGTTACGGCCTCTTTATTCTTTGATGTTGTCTTTATCTGAGTGAACATATTAGCTTTCCTTTATGAATTCTTTTACTGGCACCTCTTCAAAGAATGAGTGCGTAACATCGTTCTTAATCAGATATGTGGCCTTAACCAAAGGCTTCATCACATTATACTCCTCTGCTGTCAACTCCTTGTAGAGTAATGGGAAAAGAACAACCTGTTTGGATATCTGAGGATAGAACTCCGTGATAATCTTCGTCGCATGGCTTTTGTCGAACTTCTGCAGAGGCGAGTCTATAAATACGGGGAACTGTATGCCGGACTCATCTACCAGGGCTTTTAGAATTGAAGTGGCGTAGAGTTGCTGCTCACCTTTCGATAAGGAATCTTTGTTGATAACTTTTCCGTCAATAGAGAACAGATTGATATCCATATCCTCGCCATCAATAACTACTTCCACCTTGCCAATGAAATCTTCCTTGTGCATGAGAGTATTGAGAGTTGTCTTGATGCGACGCTCTAGCGAATATTTCTTCTCCTGCTTCAACGAAATGAGGAATGTGGATAGTTCGTCAATGAGTTGTTCGGCAACAGCATCCTTTTTGGCATCGCTGTCATCCAGACTCACTTTCTTGCTCAGTTCGCTGACCAGCTTACAAACCGTTGCCAGTTCTTGAGATAATTCGCCAATAGACTCGTGCATCTTGCGTATTTCTGCATCTTTCTGAGCGATTGTTTTCTCTATCTGATTCTTCTGAGTGCGAATTGATTTGATTAACTCATCCTTCTCCTTGCTCTGGATATTCGACAGTCTTCTGCTATTACGTTCTAAGACAAGTTTGTTCTTCTTGTAATCTTCTGCCAGATGTTCGAACTCCGATTTGTAAGTAGTTGTGAGATTATTGTAGATGGCCAGAAATTCCTCGTAATCCTGTTCTGAGACAGATAGCAAAACATTTTCATCTGTTACATCATGCTTATATTTCTCCAGCACATCTTGGACTTGTAATATCAGTTCCGACTTTTGTGGAGATGAAATCGTAGAATGCTCGAACATAAGCATGAGATCTGATGTTATTTGACTCACAACAAGATTCCTACTCAACTGGTCATTCTTTGCCTCGCGCAATTTGAAGTCGTATTCTATCTGGTCTCTAGTTTCCTTGAACAGCTTTCCTGTAATAGCGAAAGGCGCAAAATCAATAAATTGTCGCAACTGACGCTTATATTCTTCGTCCTTCTGTTTAGTCGTCTCAATCAGTTTTTCGATTCTGGCTATCTCAGCAGAAGTGGCATCATTGCCCTCACGCATCAGCTGTAGTTGGATAGATTCATCTTCGCTACGCAGTTGTAACAATTCTGATTCGAGATTAGACAAGTCCTGTCTTTTATCTCCTACTTGCTTTTCCAACTCTTCTTGCTTATTAAGCATCGAAACCAACTTTTCGCGACTGGCCACATCTGATGACTTCTTGCGGAAACGCAACCTGACATTCTCAAGGTTCTTTTTCAGGTCTTCATATTTACGCACTCCCAGAACCTCGTTATATGCTGAGCACAAACGTCGCTTCTCTGTAGATGTGTTGGTTTCTGCCAAAGCAACAATCTGTTCTGAATCAAAGAAGAAGAAACGTGCAATATCTTTATTGAGGATGAAGTCGTTGATAAACACCTCAAAACCAATCGTAGCGGTAAGTTCATTCCTTACACCATCAATCAGGATGTCAACGTTCTCTTTCTCTGTAACCATATCGTAAGAACGTACCACCTTCAAAGACGTACAAGGGAGAGATGGAATCACCACATCCTCAAACTCAATAGCAACGTAGTACGTGGTGATACGTTTCAGGTCTTCATTGTCAGAAGAATATCCTCTACGTTTAATGGCATCTTTTTTCGAGTCGTCGAGAGCATCAAGTTTAGCCCTGACGTTATTATTGAGGTTGTTTCTTAGGAAAGAGTTATAGCCACTATTAGCAATGTCCTTTCTCACTTCTGCCTCTACTTCCGTAATAAGCCTACCATATAGGCACCATATCAAAGAATGTAGGAATGTCGTCTTACCAAAACCATTCTCACCAGAAATCAGGAAAATAGGTTTATCATCATCTTGTTTGAACTTGATGATGTTTTTGCCTTCGTAAAGGCGATAGTTGCCGAGTGTTATAGACTTGATAATCATGCTTCGCCCTCCTTTATAAATGATTCAAGACGAGATTCCAAGTCTGTCTGCAAACCGTATTTCCTCATAAGCAGCACCTTGTTCTTTTGCAATGCCAACAGCTCCTGGATAAGCTGATAGTGTTTTGGATTGTCAGAACAAGCCTTTTCCAACAATATGCGTTCTTGCAAACCTATATTGGTATTAGGTATGTTGTAGCCATACACTTCGTTGTAAATGTCGTTAACGGTGGTAGAGAAATTGCCGTCACGATACCACAGCACTTGAATGGCTATGAGTTCCTGATTAGTGATTAAGTCTATGCTGGAGCGATATGACTGGGTGTCTTTCTGAACAGTAAGCAGTTCTCGAAGAAGCTGGATTCTGTACTCCATCGTATAGTTGCCCAAATTGTGACCAGTTTCATCAACGGCTTTCTGTCCGTTTCTTCTTGTAGAGCAACGCAGCTCAGAGACATTACGATTCTCCACAAGTCTGTCTCTGAAATCCAGTAGTGGCTTCATCCACTCTATACCGTTTTTAATTAGTGAGGTCATCGACTTGTCTTCTTTCACTACAGTACAAATCCAGCAACCAAAGCGGCTCTGGCCACAAGAACGGTGACTGTCATCAGTAACTACCGTAGGACATTCGTAATCATCTGCAGAGGCATCCATGTATATCTTGTACAGGATTTCGTTGTCAAATCCCCAGGGTGAAGGCACCGTGTTGATAATCCACCAAACCTCTTCAAGCATCAGTTCCTTTATTGGCGCATAGGTAAAGGTGTTGGGATTCAATGGATGTTTCGACAGGCGATGTCCTTTTATCTCATGTCGCTTGATGGAGCGTTCTCGTTGTTGGCTCTCTGAAAGTCTTGTTCCAACAAGCACAATAGCTTCTCCATCAGCAGCCACCTGATCTGTAATAAACTTCGAGGTGGGCTTAATCTTCATCTTTTCTGTACAGAAACGGAAAGAATTATTAGGGACAGGATAACCCTTACCTATCACACAACACCAGAATGAATCTTCCAATTCCGGCGTAGTGGTAGCAACAGATATTGGCATCTGCTGCTCTTTAGCAGCTTTTGCTATCAGGTCTAAAACCTTGGTAACGTACTCTTCAATGATGGGATTTTCCACCATTGTATCGTTACATACCACATGTACATTTCTATTCAGAGGTTTGCCTTCCTCGCGCAATCTCTGCAAGGCAATCCATACTAGAGTAAGCAGCACCGTGGAATCTTTACCGCCACTAAAACCTATAATCCAAGGTCGGGTGTAGCGGTCCTCTTCTAGATACTGGTCTTTTAATTCATCAATTATCGCCTCAACGCGTTTGCTCTTTATCGTCATTGTTTTAAGTCCTTAACTATAAAACCGCAAAAGGAAAAGGACACAAAAATGGCGTGAAGCCATCCTTATGCACTTAACCTGAGGGGCGGTGTCTGGAAAACGGGACCCCTAGCAACCACTAAGAATGCAACACGCCAAAGCGTGTGCAATGCTATTCTGTTGCTATGAGGTAGCCTTTCCAGGCCTCCCTCTGCTCTTAAAAACGAACTATCCCAAATTTAGTTTTCCAGACACCCTTCGGTTAAGTGCGTTAAAAAAGCAATGCATCATTAGTCCGGATTTCTCCCCGAACTGACTGCAAAGATACAAAAAAGTTTGGAAAGTGATTCTCTTTTTTATGAAAAACTGAAAATAATAGCTCAAAAGTTTGTCAGAAGAGATTATTTACGAGTTTTCTGGAGTCCAAAAATACCGCCGATTTAATGTTTTAAAGCCTTGAAAAGTTATTTATACTTAAAATTATTGTGAATATCTCACGTAATCTTGAATTATATTTTGTATTTCGGCTTTTTTGATGTATATTTGCACTCAAAAATCAATTATTTAATGGTACGACTATGATACAGGAGTTTCAAGTACAGAATTTCTACAGCATCAGGGAGCGGCAAACTATTAGTTTTGTGCCGACCAACGATAGTAATATGCGTGGACAATACGTACACGAAGTGGCAGAAGGAGTGGAACTCCTGAAGATTGGCATCGTGTATGGTAGTAATGCCAGCGGTAAGACTACCTTGCTCCAAACCCTGTCGTTTTTCCGTAGCGTTATGCTCAACAAGCCCGAATCAAAGAATGAGGGCATGGGGTACTTCCCGTTCCTGCTCGACAAACACAGTAGGGATGAGCATTCGCAGATGCAGATGACGTTCTGGCTGAACGGAGAAAAGTACGTCCTGAACCTGGAATTCGATAGCAAGCGAATCTACGAAGAATCGCTGATGGTATATACCAGTGCTCGTCCTACCTCTCTGTATAAACGTGTCTATCAATCGGAATCCGACCATACGGAGGTTATCTTCGGAAACAAAGCAGGAATTGACAAGGCCACTCAGCGTGCTATCGAGGGAAATACCACCAACAACTGTACGGTGATGGCTGCCTTCGGACAATCGAATGCTCACGTTTCAAAACTGAACGAAGTGTTTGATTTCTTCCTATCGGGCATTCAGAGTATCTTGACCCCAAGAGACTATCTGTCGTATGATGTTAAAAACGAACTTCGAAATGATAAGGACGGCAAGAAAAAGCGTTTCCTGCTCCAGTTGCTGAAAGCCAGCGACTTCAACATCGTTGACATGACACTCGACGAGCGCGAAGATTCCATCACACCCGAAATGGAAATGACCATCAAGAGTGCGCCTATACCTGAGGAGGCCAAGATAGAGATGCTCAGGCGTGGTACCATCAAGCACGATGATATAATGTTCATGCATACAGGTGAGGATGGCGAATATGAGTTGCACGAGCGACTGGAGTCTGCCGGTACGCATCGTTTTCTGGGTATGTCAATCGTGCTGTACTACGTATTACACGAAAACAACTTCATCCCCGTTGACGAGATAGAGACCAGCATCCACTATGAGCTGCTTGCTTATTTCATCAAACTGTTCTTGGCCAACAGCGAGGGTTCGTCGCAACTGCTGATGACCACCCACGACATCAACCTGCTGAATGAGGATTTCATCCGCCGCGATGTGGTGTGGTTTACCGACAAGAGCAAGGAGGGAGCCACGCAAGTTAAGCGACTCTCTTCACTCGGCCTGCACAAGACGATGAATCCATACAACGCCTACAAACAGGGTAAGCTGGTGGATCTGCCATTCCTTGGAAGTATTTACCTTGAAACAGAGTAGCACATGGCGGTCAAGAAGAGTATAGCGACTACCTCAAACAACTCGTGGACGAAGGTATCCTTGAGATAGAAGGTGAGTATAAAAATAGGAAGTATAAGATTAAGAAGTAGAAAACTGGTTCGAAAATCAAAATATAATAGTTTATGGCAGTATACGCAATTTACTCATACGAGGTTCAAGAAGGCAACAGGAGTCTCTTCTACAAAGAAACGGGGAAGAAGGCCATTGATATGGCAAACGAAATCATCGGCAATCTGCTGAAGGATGGCTTGACTGTTATTGGCAAGAAAAGGAATGAAGACCAACTGTTGAAAAACCTCCATTTTATTGGAAGGGAAGGCGTGTTCGCATGGGAGTTGTGCAACGTGAAGGACAAGACTCTGCTTGAAGGCCATGAGAAAATTCCTTACGAGGAGCACCCTGGAAGCTATGTTATAGTTGATAACAGACCCGATGTGTGTCAGATTGCGATAGAGAAGAATAGTGCCTTTGGTCCTGATACAGACAAAGTGGTCAAGTATCTGAAACGAGCTTTCAAGGCGCATTTGTTCGAATATGGCCTGAAGATGGTCATCAAGAGGAAATGGCAGGCAAGTAATTTCAAGGAGGTCGTATTAGAAAGAATCATCAAACAGAAGGATTCGGTAAAAAGAGTGGTATGGGAATTCCCCAATCCAGACAGGATTAAGGGAATCGATGCCACCAAGCAAATGAAAGAGCGATTGAGAGGTCTTATGCTATTTACGCAGGCTTCCAATGCCCTGAAGGGTAAATTGACGTTGACTGGTTCCAAGAAAAAACCGATAGATGTAGATGACGAAAAGATTGAGGACTGGGCGATGATTATGGCTCTTAGCGCACAAAACAATTATAAGCTGTCGTACTATTTCTACAACTCTTCCGTAGTGAATTTCAAGGACGTGGCCGACGCATTTGGTTCCATAGACAATAAGGTTATAAGAGACTTCGAGTCGGGACAACTCATAGACAAAGGCGAAGGTACGACTTTCGAACTGATTGAGAAACTTGACGAAATCAGAAAACAAATAGCTGACTATGACCATGAAAAGATTGTTGACGACGGCGAGTAAGCGGAGTATCAAGGAAGCTTTCAGGGGTAATGCGGTTTTCCGCACTATTGATGCGGCTTACAAGAAGCAAGAGACTCAGATGGCGACTCTAAGGTTTTCGCCTGAGGAGATTTGGGTCAACTGCTTCATTGGCTTTGACCAGATTCTGAAGAATCGTGATGACATTGGCGAGGTAACACGTCGCATGTGGTACGACATTTTCTGCGATTTGATGGATGATGCCCAAGAAGCTTCAAGAGCGTTTCAAAAAGAAGAACTTGAAACGGCAACATCGTGCATCGTCTATTCCATTATAGCCTGCATGACGGCAAGCGACGATTGGGAAATCATTCAGCATACAGAGACTCTTATGTTCCAAATTGCTGAACACTCAGAACTCGATACTATAGCCACGCCTTTCGACAATAATACAGAGAGTAACTTTGCCGGGTATATACAAAGGTATATCAGCACAGGCAAATACATCAGCGACGGATTGGAAAGTCCCAAAAGCTATGCAGACCCGATAAATCCAGTTAGCACGCCCCAAGAAAGGACAAAGATAAAAAATGGTGTAAGGAAGCGTCTTGAGTTTATGAAGGGTTATCTGCCTGATAGCGAAACTCTGATTATGACTTCCTCGAATTTCAACTCGATGATAGAGGCCGTGGAATACCTTATTGAAAACGACGTTGTGAAGAAACAGGAGTCAAAACTACATACCAATCTTCGAATAGCAGATTTGCGTTATACATTCTATTTGGTTTTCGCGAACGAAGGTAAATGTGTAGGCCGCGATAAGTGGTTGGACTTTCTTGGCGAGACGTTCTCGCAGATGCAAGACAATAAGGCCTCGCTTTACAACCACTTTTCTGATAAGCCTGCCGACTATGACAGGTTTTTAAAACAGAAGAAGAAAAAGTGAGTGGGAAAATGGGATTTTGAGAATCCCACAAAAAATATTTTAAGTGGAGATAGGATTTTCTTGCATTCCTAATCTCCACTATTTTTGTTTGTATATCAGATGGTTAGGATTTCCCGTCGAGTGGGATTCCTGTAATCTATGAATGGGATTTTGTGACGGAGAAATCCCATCTTGACCCCCTTTTAATCCCATGCTTCCTTTGCAGCCGAGAACATGAATATCTCTGTTCTTGGCCGTCTGTCGCTATAGGGCTAAGCTGACGTGTCTAACGCCCTTAATACCGCTTAAAAAATTATGAAAAAGGTATTAAAAAGCAACATCGAGGCAGGTTCAAGAGAATCTAGCGAACCTCGCCTCCTCGGAAGCATCGTAGAGGAGATGCTTCATGGTAACTCACCGCTCGCAAAGGGCTATCGTCAGTACATCGCTTCTCAGGAGAACGGGGAAGCCGAAGAACAAGGTTGGCACGCCAACACGGAACTTGGCTGCGATGTGAAAACGTTGCTTCGTAGCGACAAGCGTATGTTGGTCAACAAAGCGTATCCGGGCGTTTTGCGCCTCGACGCGGAAGCTGATATCGACGAGTTTCGCTGTCGCGATGCTCACATGACGTTCATTGAAACGATTCCCATGCCGGCTGGCAAACGCAATCTGCACGTCTTCGACGGCGAGTACATCACGGTGACTCGACGCGACGACGGAAGCCTGCGCCCGAACTTCAAGCCGATGCCGAAGTTAGGGGCTAACCTGAGTGTTGACAACTACGCCTTCGAGGTGTATCGTGAACTTCGTGGGGCGCTGAAAGGCCTTGTAGAAAAGTAAGTTTTCCGTGGCCAAAGCGGTTTCAGCGTTTCAGCCGTTTCAGGGGTCAGGTGAGGGTTACACCCTCTTTCTTAAGACTTATAACTATCTAATAATTAATAAGTTATATAACAGATAAGAGTTCTGAAACCCCACAAACCCTATGCTGAAACGCGAAACGCTGAAACGTTTGGTTTATTATTTTTTCATCTAAAAAGCAGAATATCAATGAAGTACGATATTACAAAACCCGTAGCGCCCGCGATGCCAAGCCTTGGCAAGGGCACAGAATGTTTCAAACTACTGCTCTCGCAGACTAGTTTTGATATGCACGCACCCCTCTTACCGATGTTGTCTCCTGTACTAGGCACTAAGATCTCGAATGCTGAGTTTCAGTATCCTAGCGGTCAATGGTTCGAAATGTGCGGCCAACAGGCTGCTTTGATTGCCGATAGTGCTGGTAACAAGGGGCAATTGGGACTACTTGTAGAAGCATGCAATCGCGACTTCCGTGAACAGGATGCGGAGGAGCTGAAGAAGTATCTCCAGTATCAAAAGACCTACAAGAAGCGATCGCAATCGAAAGAACGTCCCGAAGAGGTGTTTCCGCTGCTGAGATTCCTGCCTGCCGATTGCTCGAAGCCTGGCTACCTGAAGGCACAGATGGCTTGTCAGGAGCATGGCGGACTGAGCACCTACATCGACTTGAAAGAGATTGAACAGCTGGACAATCTTTGTGGCTCTCATAAGCAGGTCACTCAAATGCTGCGCCTGATGTGGGACCGCGAGGTGTATAATGCCCTTCGAGCTACAGTCGATGGCATCACCGGCTCGGCCCTGTTAAGAACCAATCTTACCGTCAGTACGACCCCTGTCAGAGCAAGGCAGTTCTTCAAAAACAATCTCTATGACGGAACGCTGGGGCGTATGGTCTTTTCCTATAAGCCTCGTGGCAACCGTGACGGAAAGATACCTCGTATTGGCAAGTTCAATACGGATTTCTACGAACAACTTGACGAATATCTGGCACGGCTCGACAACTGCAAGGGACATTATGTCATTAAGCCTCTGAATAAACTCATCGAGCGTCTTGCCAACGACATCGCTGAACTGGGTGACCTCACGGACAACGACTGCCTATGGGATATGGGTAAGAGAAGTTTGATTGCTGCGTGGAAAGCCGGTTGCATCATGTGGGCTCTCAACGGTATGACCTGGAGTCGTTCGATGGGGGATGTGGTAGAGTGGCTGGTATTTCACGATATGTGGAGTAAGTATCAAGTGCTGGGCGATATGCTGAAAGACGGCGATACAAGTACAACTGATGCCTCGAAAGCCGCACCTGCCAACATGCTCGATGACATCAAGGGTGACTCGTTTACCGAACAGCAGTTGGATGCGCTTCGCCAGAGTCTGGGTAAGCCCACAGGTAGTGCAACAAAGCGCCAGTTGCGCGTGTGGGTGCATCGCGAGTTGGTGACCTTTAATTCGGAGACTGGCCTCTATACCAAGACGGAGACTTATCTGAAGAGGAACTCTTAGTTTCAAGTTTCAAGATTCAAATTTCAAGACTATGGATAAGTTTCAATTGCAAAAGCTCCGCGACCTGCCCATTGAGGGGGTCGCAGAGCGACTTGGATTGCAGGTTCGGATGCATAAGTGCCTTTGTCCGTTTCACGACGATCACCACGCCTCGATGTCATTCAAGGTGAACAAGAACACGTACCGCTGCTTTGTGTGCGGAGAATCTGGCGGCCCTATTGACCTCGTGATGAAGTATCTGAGGAAGGACTTTCGGGAGGCTTGCCGCTGGCTGGCTGATGAAAACAACATTATTCTGACGGAATACAAGCCTGAGGAAGACAGACCTCTGAAGCCGTTTGATGCGAGTCGGTATGAGCATTTCTTTGAGCGTCCTTGGCTGAATGATGAAGCTCGGAAGTTTCTCTTTGAAGAGCGACATCTTGACCCAAGAGTTGTGCGCTGGTGCCGCCTAACATCGTGGAAGGACAAGCAGGGGGTGCCTTGGTTACAGACGCCTTATTACGACCGCGAGGGCAAACTGATTGGCATTCAGAATCGCAACCTCATTAAGGGTGCGTTGCCCCGCTTCCGCTTCCCGCAAGGCTCTGAATGTGGCATCTACAACCTGCCCGTGCTAAACCTTTTGAAGCCTGGCGCCACAAGGCCATCGCCATCCCATCGGCCACGCTGCTAACCCGAAAGGACATCGAGTTGCTAAAAGGTATATACTCCCCTCCATTACAGGGAGGGGTTGGGGGTGGGTCTTTCCATATGTTCCCCGACCGCGACGCCCCAGGCGAACGACTCTTCCTGCAACTGCAAAAGGTGCTGCCCTCGCTGGTGCATCATCAACTGCCCTTGGGCTGCAAGGATTTCAGCGACTATTACTTAAAGAAGATATCGGTATGAAAGCAATGTATAAATCGGAACTGGCACGACTGGCTGGCGTGAGTGCCAACACGTTTCGCAGGTACCTGAACTCGCGCAGAGATGTGCTTGCCAAAATGGGTGTGACGCCTCGCGCACAAACGCTACCGCCAAGGGCTGTCCGCTATGTGGTCAATGACTATTGTATCGATGTGCCGGACGAAATGCAATAATTTTAATTTTGTTTCGGCCATGTCCACCAAAGACCACCAACGCGCTCCGCCAATGTAGTAACTTTGCATTGTCTTTAAAACACAGGCGCGAGCGCCTACATTTGCAGACTCCCCGAGGCTACACTTGCACACTCCCGGGAACAACACGTGCAGACTCCGGAGGCAGCAAAAACGAGA
>CACYBB010000002.1:0-133195 GCA_902772585.1 uncultured Bacteroidales bacterium
AAGCCCTGCACACGACAATTCTGTGGCACGATATTCTGGCATACACGTGCATTATCCGTGACTTCGCCTCCACCGAAATGCATAAACTGACTGGCGGCATAAACAGCACCGCATACGATGCAGAGTATTACTATTGTATTATAAATATAGGTCGTTATCTTATTCTTTTCCATCTTATTATAGGGTATTTGTTATATATTTAAGTTTGAAATAATTGTAAAGCATATTGATGCGGGCATTGACCAAAGCCATATCGGCAGAGAGCTTCATGTTTGAGGCATCAAGCATATCGGTGAGCAGAGCCAGGTCGTTGTCGTAACGGTTCTTCACCACCGCATAGTTCTGGTCAGCAAGTTCTACCTGTTTCTCCTGTGTGCTAACCTCTATCGAACTGGTCAGCAGATTGGTATAGCAGGCTTGTACACCATTCTCTATGCCTTCACGCGCCAGCATCACACTTTCGCGTGCCTGGGTGTTTTCATGCTTCGCCTTACGGATAGCATGCTTGTTCTTCCAGAGACTTGACAGATTGTATTTCACGCCAATGCCTACAAACCACACGTTGACGTTGGCATCTTTTGGAATCAGGTCGGAGGTGTATGGGCCAAGCAGATTGTTTTCTGCTACTACAGCCACTGATGGCCGCGAGGCTGCACGCGTGTTCTTGACTTTCTGTTCCGATATTTCTGAGGCAAGCGAAGCCTGACGGATATCGATATTGTTTTCTGCTGCAGTCTGTTGCCACAACTCCTCTGAGGTGAGTGTCTTGAGTGCCATTCCCTCTTCTTCAAGCGACTGCGTATCCACCTCAAAATCCTCTCCCTCTGGCAGGTGGATGGCTGTGCTTATCTGATGACGGATAATCTTCTGTGCATCATCAAGCTGTGTCTTTGTAAGCAGAAGACTTTGCAGTTGCAGTTCGTATCGTGTGATGTCGTTCTTCAACACCGTCCCCTGTTCTCTGCGAGCCTTCATCTGTGCGATGATTTTCTTTGTCAGCTCCATGTTTTTCGCTATCACCTGCAGCTGGTTCTGCAGTTTGCTGAGGTCAAGGTAATAACCGGTAAGCAAGAAACGAATCTCTTGTCGATTCTTCTCTACATCAAGCTCTGCCAACCGGCGCCCCAGCTTTGCCATTTCAATGCCTGAACGGATGGCTCCACCTGCATAGATGACCTGACTAGCCTGAGCTGTAAAGCTGTTGCCCCAATGTGGTGTGGGCTGTTTGCCATTCTGCACCTGTTGAGGTCCCAATCCGGGGACAATATACTCTGTAGTGCCACTGGTAGAAAAGCCTCGCGACATCAGGAATGCATTGCCCGTATAAGAGCCTTGCAAGCTGAATTCAACACTTGGCAACATGGCAGATTTTGCCGATGCCACCCCTTCGTCTACAGCCTTCAATGCCACTTCGCTGACCTTGATGCGCTGATTCTGACGGTCAGCCAGGTCAAAAAGCGACTGAAGACTCATCTTGTGCTGTGCATACGAAGGTACACAGCAACTTGCTCCGACTATCATCGAGACTGTCAGAGCACAAAAATTCTTGTGACTACTCATTAAAATGTAATTTTTACTCTTACAATTCATTACTCGTACTAAAAATATTCCTTCCCTCGGAAATACGAATAATGAACCTTCTGGTTCGGACAAACCTCACGTTTGCCACAATGCGCTACAAACCTCTCTGATTAGGGAATAAATCAGAAGATGAATTTCGAGCACTATTAATTGCGAAATCCTCTTTTCATCTTAAAAAATCGAAAAAGTGATGCTCTGTAGCGTTCGCAAAATCAACTTTTTTTATTATTTTTGTAGTGGAATTGTACTACAAAAGTATAAATAACAACGTAATTTTAAGCATTATGTCAAAGACAACAGAAATTCAAATTGAGAAGTCGCGCAACCTCATTGAGGGTCTGCGTCGTCATGTGAGAGAAATGGGTGAAAGAGGTGTCTCGAACAACGAGATTAACGAGATGGAGAAGACAGTGGCAATGCTTTCTGAAGCAAATGCCGAAGTGGATCGTCTGCGTGAGGAGTTGACTCCTAAGGTAAAAAAGATGAACGATCTGATGGTCCTCGTCAAAGCATCCTACGCCGAGTCAAAAAAGACCCTGAAGACTATCCACAGGAACGCTGGCCAGACTACGGCATTCCCGACAAACGATAAAAGTGTGATAAGAACAATTTGCACACTCCAAAGGAGACATCGCTGAAAAGCAATGTCTTTTTTTTGTTTTTATAATTTACCCTCGCTTAATCACAGCCCGAACCTGTTTCATATTGCTGCAATTCGTCACAAATCTGTGTTGTTTATCCCAGAAATTTGTGGATGCTGCAACTTCGTCATACCTTTGCAACGTCTAACAAGATGAAAATGCTTAATCGGAAAAACATAAACGATAAAATAGTAAGAATATGAAAAAGATGCTTTTTAGAATGACACTTATGCTGGTTGCAATGATGATGACAATGACGACCTATGCAGCCAGTGGCGATGACAACAATGACGTAGAAGAAGACGAAGAGTGGTTGGATGCCGACACCTTGGCAATAGACACCACCCTATGGTATAACCAGACACAACAACTCGGCGGCATCGTGGTCAAGGGCCGTCTGCCCAAGACACGCGTCAAGGGTGACGCCATGCGCACCACCGTTGCAGGTACCATATTAGAAAAAGCCGGAACTGTGAGCGACGCACTCTCTAAAATTCCACAGTTGAAGACTGAGCGCGACGGGAGTGTAGAGGTTCTTGGCCGTGGTGCTGCCGAGGTGTATATCAATGGGCGCAAGGTACAGGACGTCAGTGAACTCTCTCGTCTGCGCTCTGACCAGATTCAGCACGTCGACGTGGTGCAGAACCCTGGTGCGCGCTATGCTGCCTCGACGAAGGCTGTCGTTCGCATCACGCTGAAGAAGGCGCAGGGCGAAGGTCTGAGTTTTCAGGATAACGCTGGTGGCATCTATAAGTATGGTCACACGCTGACCAACAACCTCGACGTAAACTATCGCACGGGTGGTCTCGACATCACCGCCTCGTTCTGGGTAGGCCGTTATGGTCACCACGAAGGCAAGCAGGATAATGACCTGACTTACTATGCCGGTCCCGATTATATTCTGGGCAAGACCACCCAGAACACGAAGAATATCTGGAAGGGATGGTCACCCCAACTGCAGGTGAACTATATGGTCAACGAGAAACACAGCTTCGGTGCCTATTACAAGTATGACCGTCATCCCAGTGGTGAACTGACCAGCAATTTCTTTACCGACTCCTATGAGAACGGTAAGTTCAAGGAGCACTCAGAGAGCCATATCTGGCAGGACGACAACTTCCGCAAGCACATTTTCAACGCTTATTACAATGGTAAACTGGGCAAGTTGGGTATCGATCTGAACATCGACGGGCTCTTCGATAAGACAGAGACACCAGGCAGCACCACAGAGCAGACAACGGCTGCTCCCGTGGCTGGTGGTTCGCCTGCTAGCACAGAGTCTCGCCTCATCGAGAGCAACACCAACAGCTCGAACAATTTCTGGGCCTCGAAGCTTATCTTCTCCTATCCTATCTGGAAGGGTAACCTCTCCGTTGGTGGCGAGTATTCCTACAACCATCGCACGGATGCCTACTCGTTTATATCTACAGAAGCCGTTCCCGTGAAGGCTACTGATACAGAGATTAACGAGAAGTCGGCAGCAGT
The DNA here is from genome assembly GCA_902772585.1 of uncultured Bacteroidales bacterium. Lineage (GTDB taxonomy): Bacteria > Bacteroidota > Bacteroidia > Bacteroidales > Bacteroidaceae > Prevotella. Next base: position 3,708 of record CACYBB010000002.1, read on the forward strand.
CTTTGTGGAGTACGGACGCCAGTTTGGTCGTCTCTTTGCCCAGGTGGGTATGCGCTATGAGCACCTGCAGAACGACTACTACAACTTTGGCGTACGTGAAGACGATGTGTGTCGCAACTACGGTGACTGGTTCCCCACAGTTGTCCTCTCAGCACCTGTTGGCAAGATGCAACTGTCGCTGTCGTATCGTCGTGATATCGAGCGCCCCAGCTATTCAAACTTGACCAGTTCGACCATCTATCTGAATCGCTATGCCTACCAGAGTGGCAACCCCTATCTGAAGCCGACCTACACGCACAGTCTCGTGCTGAATGCGGCCTACCAGTGGGCCAACCTGACCATCAACTACGGACGCATCAAGGATGTCGTCACCCTGTCCACCGAGCCTTTCCCCGGCAGCACGGATCCGCTCGTCAGCCTCGTCCGTCCTATCAACAGTACTGAAGACTACGACCAGCTGTCGTTCAGCCTGTCGGCCCGTCCAACTATCGGCAAGTGGCACCCGACGTGGTATGCTTATTCTATCTTCCAGAACTATAAGACACCGACTATAGATGGTACGTTGAAGACACTCAACCACCCCTATCTGACCCTTGCATGGAATAACGACATCGAACTGCCGTATGCCTTCCGTCTGATGGCCAACATGCAGTGGTCTTCGAAGGGCGACTATAACAACAACCGCATCACCTGCCAGCGTTTTAATACTACGCTGGGTGTGCAGCGCGACTTCCGTCTGGGACGTATGGGCTCATTGACAGCCGACCTGCGTTGCTACGATGTCTTCAATACCGACAAAACCGATGCCATCATTTACGGTATCCGCGAGTTGACAACCAGTAATCCCGCTCGTCGCACCTTCATGCTCGACCTCACCTGGAAGTTCAACGAGGCCCGTTCAAAGTATCGTGGAAGTGGCGCTGGAGAGAAACAAAAGGCACGAATGTAGTTCGTATTTGCTTCATACGAAGAAGCCCTCAATTCAATTTGAGGGCTTCTTTTATTGTGGACATGTTGCTGCGCGAGACGGGGAGTGACTCGTGGCAGTGCTTAACGATGAGTTGAGTGGAGCCGGAATGTGAGACAATCTGCTCTACCTGACCAAGGTTGACCAAGAAGGCACGATGGCAACGGACAATCATCGGATAGCCCTGCAACGTTTCCTCCATCTGTTTCATGGTGGCGCGAAGCATGTCGGCATGCACCTGATTGTCGCGCAGATATCTCACCTTGACGTAGTTGCCCACAGCCTCAATATATAATAGGTGGGAAATCTGGAGCGTCACAGATTCGTTAGTGGTGCCACGAAGGAGAAGACTCTCCCCCGCCCCCTCCCTCTGATGGAGGGGTGTAGATAGTTTTTCATTCAATTCACGTATCTCTTCCAATTCCATCGCCAGATATTTGCTGCGGTACTTGAAGCGCCAATAGAGTCCGATGGCGAAGGAGAGGAATGCGATAATCACAAGCGTTTCCAGATAGTTGCCGAGCGACAGTCTGTTGCCTTCTACCAGCTCGCTCATCGCAAAGTGGCGATAGAAACAGATGAGTAGCGACACCAAAGGTGTGTTGATGCATTGGAAACGGAGATTTCGGTTAATGATATAGCTGACACCACGGTCGTAGGAGCGGGGCATGCGGATTATGTATCGCAGAATGATTTCCGTCAGGAAACAACTAAACATGCCCAATGCAAATAGTGCCAGCAGATGAACAGAAGCCTGCCATTGCCACATTTCGAGCCCGAAGGGCTTGAAGATGGCGATTGCCAGCACCATGAAGGCGGTGCTGATGAAACGTGTGCTGATGGTTGCTTTGTGACCTTTGTCCATACGGTCAGCAAAAGTAATACAATTCTGTTAAATCACCAAAACATTCGTCACATTTCTGCCATTTATCACATTTCCATGCTGTTTATCCCAGAAATTTGGAGTGATTAACATTACACTGTAATTTTGCACCCAGAAATGTTTAATCATAAAAAGTAAAGGTTATGAAAACAAGAACGATTTTTGGAATCCTGTTGATTGTGGCTGGTGCATGGAAACTGGCCAACATGTGGGGAATCATTGAGAACGACTGGCTGTGGTGCCAGCCTTGGACAGCATACGTTGCACCAGCGCTATTGTTGTACGTGGGCGCAGGAATTATTGTCGACAGTTATCGTCGTGACCCCGACCAGTGGTTGCAGCGTCCGCTGCCCATTGGTGAGGACGGCAAGCGCATCTGCTGCTCTGTAAACTATGGTGGCGACGAGTACATCTATCGTGGTGAGGCGTTCCATGGTGCCCGTCTCGATGCCTTCTGCGGTGGCATCCGCATGGACCTGCGCGAGGCTGTGATTACTGAGGATGAGGAGATAGATATCCACACCTTCTGTGGTGGCATCGAACTCTACGTACCCACCCACGTCAACGTTGAAGTGAAGAGCCGCAGCTTCATTGGCGGTGTCGGCAATCATGCCACACGCAATGCCGATCCGAAAGCCCCCACCATCCATATTGTCGCCAGCAATTTCTTTGGTGGCGTGGATATCAAGAATTAAAAAACTTTTTGTATCTTTGCAGTCGAAAACCATCTAACTAACAAAGAAATATTGAAATTTAACCATGAATATCAGATTAGAAACCCCTAAAGATTATCGCGAGGTAGAGAACCTTACGCGTGAAGCATTCTGGAACGTTTATCGTCCTGGATGCACAGAGCATTATGTGCTCAATCAGTATAGAACAAATCCCGATTTTATCCCAGAGTTGGACTTTGTGATGGAGGAAGGCGATGGTGAGCACCAATCGCCTGAAAAGATTATCGGCCATGTGATGTTTTCGAAAGCAGAGATTACGCTTGACGACGGAAAGGTTTTCCCTTCATGGACCTTCGGCCCCATCAGCATTCATCCTGACTACAAGCGTAAGGGCTACGGGCTGAAACTGTTGCAATATGCGATAGAGAAAGCCAAAGAAATGGGAATCGGTCTTCTGCAGATGGAGGGCAATATCGAGTTTTACAAGCACGCAGGCTTCTACCTCGCCAGCAAAATGAACATTCACTATCATGCAGAGCCGCGAGAGTCAGAGGTTCCATATTTCCTCGCTCAAGAACTGATACCAGGCTATTGGGGCAATCGTGAGGGAACCTATTGTCCGCCCAAGGGCTATTTTGTGGCTGACGAGAATCCCGAGGCTTTTGAGGCTTACGAGGCCACCTTCCCCCAGAAAGAGAAACTCCGCCTGCCAGGACAATTAGGATACGAAGAATGACTCAGCTGCCGAACATCATAACGCTGCTTAGGATTGCAGGCTCTTTAGGTCTGCTCCTTTGTGATGTGACGGGTGCGGCATATTGGATAATCTATGCTCTCTGCGGCATCAGCGACATAGCCGACGGATGGTTGGCAAGAAGGCTAAAATGTGTTACCAAGAAGGGAGCATTGCTGGATAGCGTGGCAGACATTTGCTTCGTAGTGTGTTGTGTTTGGAAACTCTTGCCTATACTCGAACTGCCGCAATGGCTGTGGCTGTGGGCAGGAGTAATCGTCGTAATTAAAGTTGTGAATCAGCTTTCAGCCCTTGTGATGTACGGGCATTGCTGCTTCCCTCACACATTTGCGAACAAAATAACAGGCTTTCTGCTCTTCATCACAGTCCCCATGACATTTTGGTCAATTATCCCCATCGCCATTGTGGCCGCTATCGCCACGTTTGCTGCCATGCAAGAGGGTCATTTAATTCGTAGGAAATAGACCATTCGTCACATTTCTGTACCATTTATCCCAAATGTTTGGTAGTCTAGGCTGTTATGCGTAATTTTGCGGTGTCGAAACGTAAAAAATAATAATAGTATGGAACAGAGATTTTGCCAGAGCTGCGGTATGCCGCTCACAGATGATGTGCTAGGTACGAATGCCGATGGCACGAAGAACGAAGATTATTGCATGTACTGCTACAAGGGTGGCCAGTTCCTGCAGGATTGTACGATGGAAGAGATGATTGAGCATTGCGCTCAGTTTGTGAATGCTGTTAATGAAGGGTTGCCACAGCCCATCACGAAGGAAGAATACATCGGACAGATGAAGATGTACTTCCCTCATCTGAAGCGTTGGCGCAAGGAACTAACGATTACAGATTCAGCTCCAGTGGAGAGCCCAGCGCTTACTGGTGTAAAGGAATTGATAGCCACGATGGCCGACACGCTGCCTGTCACTTATATCTCGTCTGTTGACGAAGAGGGTTTCCCATGTACTAAGACGATGCTGTCGCCACGAGTCCGCGAGGGCATCAAGACGTTCTATTTCACCACCAACACATTCTCAATACGTGTGGCTCAATACAAGGCTAACCCCAAGGCCTCAATCTATTTCTGTGATGCCAAGGGTTTCAAAAGCATGATGCTGCGTGGTACGATGGAAGTGCTGACAGATGCCGCCTCGAAGGAGATGATTTGGCGTGATGGCGACGAGCAGTATTACCCCGGAGGTGTCACCGACCCGAACTACTGCGTTCTGAAGTTTACCGCCTCCGATGGCCGTTTCTATAGCGATTTTTATCCACGTAGTTTTGTGATTGAGTAAATGATGAACAATAAAGCACTTGTCGTTATCGACATACAGAACGACATCACTAAACACTACCGCGATATCATTGACAATATCAATGCCGCCATCGAATGGGCCACAGCCGAGGGGATGCATGTGGTCTATATCAAGCATAATAACATCACAGCAGGCACGCGGACATTCAAGCCTGGCAGTAAGGGCGAAGAACTGGTACCTGAGATGAAGGTTGTGTCAGACAACATCTTCGTGAAGACGAAGAGTAATGCCCTTACAAGCGAGGCGTTTTATACTTTCATTGCAGCGAATGGCATTAATGAGTTCTACGTGGCTGGCGCTGATGCTACGGCCTGCGTGAAATCAACGTGCTTCAACATGGCCAAGGCGGGTTTCACGGTGCATGTCCTCTCCGATTGCGTCACCAGTTACGACCTGAAGAAACTCCCAGAGATGTTCGCTTATTACGAAAGTAAAGGCTGTGTTTTAGCGAGAGTAGAGCGATGCTTGCATTAGCTCTGCCGAGCGTGAGCAGGCTCGAACGGAGTTCAAGGCTCTATAGCCTTCGTGCGATGGCTGGAGGCATTAGCTGCATCTTCGACTTCACTTGGCTGAAATACTTTTCTTCCCTCATTCCCGCCATTATCGTATGGTGCTACTGGCCAGGAATCAAGAAAACTTTTAAACAGATATGATAATGAATTATTTTTTTGAGTACAAGAGATAACAAATAACAAGAAATATGAGTGATTTCATGATACTACGTCCATTCAACATCAATGATGCAAAGGCCATTCTGAGCTGGTGCAAGGACAAACATACTTTCCGGCTTTGGAGTGCAGACAGGTACAAGGAATACCCTGCTAAGCCTGAGGAGATGATGGAGCAGTACGAGGGTGATAATATGTATCCGTTCACAGCTGTCGTGGGAGATGAAATCGTCGGGCATATCCTATTAAGATTCCCCTTAGAGGATAAAAGTGTCATTCGTTTTGGCTTTGTTATCGTGGACGATTCGAAGCGAGGCATGGGATATGGCAGGCGACTTCTCCAACTTGCTATCGATCATGCATGTAATCAGATGGGTGTAAAGACCATTACACTGGGAGTTTTTGCGAATAATCCTTCTGCCCTTAAATGCTATCAGTCAGTAGGTTTCAAGATAACAGGTGAAGATTCCTACATGATTGATGGCGAGAAATGGAAAGGATATGAGATGAAGTATGTCAACTATATACAAAAAGCTTTGAACGAGGCGTTCGAGTAAGGACAAAGACAACTATTAGAACCATAATTTTCTTTATCATTCGTCACTAATCGACGCAGAATATCCCAAATGTTTGGCTGTCTCGACAAATATGCGTAACTTTGCAAACAAGTTTGCGAGAACGGGCGGCGCCTCGGCAATTAGAGCAAGCTCTATTGCACTCGGCTTGCACCGTCCTTGCAGTCAAAAATTAAAGACGATGAAACAGGAAATCAATCCAAAAGATACCAGTAGAGCTATTGCCTTTGAGTTGTGGACGAAGTCGCCCATGCCGATGGTAACACTCACGAAGACGTTTGACGTGACGCGACTGCGGAAAGTGAGCAGGAAGCGGGGCTTGAAGTTCAACATGCTGCTGTGCTGGTGTATCGGCAAGGCTGCATCAGGGATAGAGGAGTTTTACATGTTGCCCAAAGACGGGAAGCTGTACAAATATGACCGCATGGCCATCAACGTGATAGCGGAAAACGCAAAAGGAGGACTGAGCTTCTGCGACGTGGCCGTCACTGACGACCTGGAGGCGTTTAACGCCAACTACACGCAGCTGACGGAGACCATCAGCCAGACCTGCCAGGATATCCTCGACGATGAAGCCATCATCGTCGGCACGTCGGCAGTGACAGGCACGGAACTTGACTGCATCACTAACCAGTATAACGGCATCTTCAACAATCCCTTTTTGGCCTGGGGCCGCTACCGTAAGGGTTGGCTGAGGACTACCCTACCCATCTCCCTCCAGTTCCATCACGCCCAGATGGACGGCAAGCACGCCGCCCGATTCCTAGAAGAACTGCAAAGAATCATGAATACGATTTGAAAAGACGCTATGAATAGCAGACTGGTGTCAACTTACGCGACGCTATAGGCGATAATGATGATTCCGACAAGCAGCGATAAAAGACATAAGATGACAAAGGGAATGAAGGCTGCAATGAGTCGCCAGATGGTGCCCCAGTAACCGTAGCCCGACAACTGCTTGATGGGAATAATGGCTAGCAGCAGGCTCAGCAAATCGTAGTAGATTTCCGCCTTCACGCTGAAGCAGAGCAATGCGGGAATGATGCCAAAGATTATTCATTGAGAAGGATGGTCACTGTTGCCGTTTTTATTACTCTCGTGTGCAAAGATAGGGATTAAATTCGGGAAAAACACGGATAAAACATTTAAATATTGTTACTTTTTTCTTTTTTGCCAGTTTAGATGCACGATTTAAATTTTAATATTGTAACTTTGCAATACTTATACTGCTTTCCTAAAGCATGTTCTGAACAAAATATTGACAATAAAAAACCTCATCAAGATGAACTATAAAGTATCAGTCGTCACACCATTCCACAACGTGGATATGGATATGTTTGCAGATTGCAAGAAATCCGTTATGAATCAGACCATCGGATTTGAGAATATTGAGTGGATCATTGTTGTACACAATTGCAAGCCTGGTTATCTGGAATCGCTGACGGAGATGTTTGCCGGATGCGACAACGTCGTTATCAAGGAACTGAACAATGAAGCCAGGACTCCCTCATCACCACGCAACTATGGTACCACGTTTGCAACGGCTCCCTATATTTCATACCTTGATGGTGATGACAGCTACACGGACAACAGCCTAGAGGTAACTGTTCGCGAGGCTGCTGAAACACAGTCGGACATTGTCTGGTTTCGAAGAGAAGTGGCGAAGGAGGACCCCAACATGATTATGCCTATGGCCACAACGCTATGGAACAACACCCAGAAGCGCATCATTGTCGAGAAGGACAATTGGGACGACGAGAAGATGTTTAGCGGTCTTTTCGGTTTTGCCACGTCATATCTCTACAGACTGGACTTCCTCCGTACGAACCAACTCACCTTCAGCGAGGAGATGCACTTTGGCGAGGACTTTCTCTTCGTCGTTGAGACCTGTTCAAAAGCCCAGCGCATCTGTTATCTCCCTCAGCATATCGGTTACCATTATTTCGTCAATGGCAACTCAATGGTACAGAACGGCAGCAAGACAGCCGAGATGATTATCAAGTATGCAGAAGGTTTCCGTGACCTCTTCACGACGATGCGCAACTATGGTATTGATGCACAGGAGAATGCACAGATCCAGTGTGGCATCATCATTGCGCGCTTCATCCTTGAATCGCCGCAACTGACCATCGAGGAGCGCAGCAAAATCAAGGAGATTCTGGGACGCGACGTCAGCAGCATGTATCTCTTGCCTGCCAACAAAAACTTTGATGCACCATCGCGTGAGATGATGCTTCGCATGTCGCAAGACGTTATTCTGAATCCTGAGAATCCTGGTGAAATGGTTCTCCGCATGATGCTTAACGGCATCAGCGAGATGTACAGGATTCTGCAAGACAATGCTGACACCGACTTCGGCAGAAGATACAACTTCAAGGGCATCAATTCCATCTTGGCATTCCAATACCGAATACCGCTTACCGATGCCAAATACTATAAGTCGCTTGTCCAACTGCAGACAAGAGTGGGCGAAAAGTGGATTTTTGCCGCTGAGCCCATCCATCGCTATTTCCAGACTGCGACAGGCGACCTCGTTCCCAGCACACCCTCGCACTCCAGGAAATTTGCTGAGTGTTTCTCCTCATTGCTGAAGGGTAAGAAGAATATGCTGATAGCAAGGAGCATGCCGATTATCAGCAAGACCAATGATAATGCGGAAATTGACACGCTATCAAGTGCCATCGCAAAAGACTACTTCTCGCAGTTCTTCTACATCGGAGGCATGCAGCAGGCAGAACTCTCCTCCCCCATCAGTACCTATTTCAAACAGAACAATGAGCCGGACAACTATCGCGACCTCATCTCGGATGCCTTGATGAATACCGAGATTGAGCAGATAGTCAGCATGAATACAGAGGAACTGCTGAAGGCATTCACGCTACTGGAGAATAATTGGCAGTCGATTGTGGAGCAGCTGCCAGCGGGTGAACGTAAGGACGAGGTAAAACGCATCTTGTCAGAAGGCTTTGACACTCCTATTGTCAAGCGCCTATGGCCCAAGGTGGAGCGCATCATTGCTTTTGGTGCCGGCGAACTGTACGAATCGTTTAATGCCCTCAAGCGCTACACCGAGGGCATTCCACACAATCATGGCTACTATTTCACCGAAGAGACCATCTTCGGAAAGGCTGTCTCGGATGACTCCAATATGTTTGAATGCATCCAGAACTATAACGTCTATGAACTGTTGCCTGTCGCAGCAAAGAAAGAAAACGAATCATTGCTATGGAGCGATGTAACCATCGGTAATTCGTATTTTATCGTGGTTACCAATCATGCAGGACTATACAGATACAAGACTACCCATATCGTCATCCCATGCGAGATTACTCCCGCATCCATTAAGTTCACAATCTACTAAAGTCCTTATTGGGCAAAAGTGAACTTTAGGTTTTCGAGGGTGCAGAGCGACTTATCCTTGAAATCCGACTTGAAGACCAGGAAGATGGCGTGCTTGCCGGCGAGGTCATGATTCTTGGCCTCGTCGGAGATGCCTGCCGACACGTCCCACTCGCCCTTGTTCATGTTGGGCATGAGTTTCGCCTCGCCTATCTTCTTACCACCCTGCGACGCCCAAGGACGATCCATCCACACCTCGATAGTGCCCTCTAAGCCCTCGGGGATGAGGTGCATGGTGAGCATCAGACAATTCGGATTCTGCAGGCGCTCAGCATCGAAGTTGAAATACTTGTAGCCCACGATAGAGCCATCGGTATTGTTCACCACGGGATTGGTGTTGTTCTTCAGGTCGTAAGGTGCATCGAACTTATCGTCTGTACCATAGCCGGCAGCGACATAAGAGCCATAGAACGTGTTGTTAGGCCACTCGTGGGTAGCAGGCTTCGGACCTGTGTACCAACAGCAGATACCTGCTGAATGACACTCGAAGGGGTCGAGACCATTGAGGGCAAAGCCGTTCGAGTTGTATTCGCCCTCGCTGATTTCCACCTTGCCACCTTTACCCTCTTCCACCTTGACCTCGATGGGAGCCACCATTGCCTGACGAGCATACTCGTTGGTACCCGTCTGACGATGATAGAACACATACCACTGACCATTGATTTCGCAAATGCTGCCATGCGTATTGCCATCAGGGGTAGCAGAAGCAATCACGTTGCCTTGCTCGTCCTTCTCGCGACCACGTCCATCAATGATGGTACCGCCATAGGTCCAAGGCCCCAGAGGATTGTCGCTGTAACAGTAGGCCAACGTATAGTTCGACGAAGGCAGTCCGAACTCGCCTTCCTCGGTAAAGCGGCTATAGATAAAAACATACTTATCTTTAATCTTACGGATGCTGGAAGCCTCGAAGAACTTGAAGCGTCCCTGCTGGTTGCGACCACTAATCATGTCCTCGATAACCTTTGTGCCAGGCTTGACAGTAGCCATCGTCTGCGGGTCGAACTCGGCAGCATAAGAGCGCTCGAAGCCCCAGTAGCCATACACGCGACCATCATCATCGACGAAGACGGCAGGGTCGAACTGCAGAACGCCGTCCACCAGATTGGGATTCTCCTTGCTCCAGTTGCACACCTCGAAGGGACCATCAGGGCGGTCACTCTTAGCAATCAGACCATTGCGCGAGCCCGTCTGGTCGTTGGGGAAGAGCCAATAGGTCTTCTTGCCGTCCTTATCGGTGGTCATCGTCACATCAGGAGCATAGAGCACATCGGCAGTACCTACCGAGTCAAACTTCTCGCCATCACGATTCTTATCGACCACCAGAATGACACCATCGTAGCGCCAACGGTTCAGGCTGTCCACCGAAGCAGACCATACCACCTGGTCGCGTCCGCAATACTCAGTAATCAGATTGTCGTGCGAGCCATAGACATAGACACGATACTTGCCCGGCTGGTCAGGGTCCTCAAACACGTAGGGCTCGCCATCGGGAATGTGCTCCCAAAGGGGCATATAGGGGTTGCCAACGGTAGTCAGTTCAGTCTCTTTCATCTCGGTAGTTTTGGTAGCACAGCCCATCACCATTGCCAAGCAACAGGCGGCTGCCATGAGGTTTCTGATAGTCATAAATCGCTTTAATTGTTAGTCAATACAAGTTTCAGAGCGCAAAAATAATAATAATTTCTGAATAATCCAATATTGCAACGATAAAAAAACGCTTATTCATGGTGGTAATTCAAAAAATGTTTGTAACTTTGCAGACACTGACAAAATATATAATATATAGCCAAAATATCAAACTCTAAAAGTATTATTATGAACAACATCAAACTTGACATCACGAAAGCCGCCTGTTTTCTGGAGGCTGGCGCAGTGAAGGCTTTTGAGCCGAAGGTAAAGGCCGCACAAGAGGCTTTGGAAAATGGTACATGTCCTGGTAACGACTTCCTGGGTTGGCTGCACCTGCCCACCAGCATCACACCTGCATTCCTGGATGAGCTGCAGGCTTGCGCAAAGGTGCTCCGCGACAACTGCGAGGCAGTGGTAGTAGCCGGTATCGGTGGTTCGTATCTGGGTGCCCGTGCCGTCATTGAGGCATTGAGCAATTCGTTCGGCTGGCTGATTCAGGACAAGAAGAATCCCACCATTCTCTTTGCTGGTAACAACATCGGTGAGGACTATCTGTTCGAACTGACTGAATACCTGAAGGACAAGAAGTTTGGCGTTATCAATATCTCCAAGTCAGGTACAACCACAGAGACTGCCCTGACGTTCCGTCTGCTGAAGAAGCAGTGCGAGGCTCAGCGTGGCAAGGAAGAGGCCAAGAAGGTCATCGTAGCCGTAACGGATGCCAAGCGTGGTGCTGCCCGTACCTGTGCTGACAAGGAGGGTTACAAGAGCTTCATCATCCCCGACAATGTGGGTGGTCGCTTCTCTGTACTCACTCCAGTAGGCTTGCTGCCCATTGCTTGCGCAGGCTTCGACATCAAGCAGTTGGTAGGTGGTGCTCAGGACATGGAGAAGGCTTGTGCCCCCAGCGTTCCCTTCGAGGAGAACCCTGCAGCCCAGTATGCTGCCGTACGCAATGGTCTGTACCAGAACGGCAAGAAGATTGAAATCATGGTGAACTACCAGCCCAAGCTGCACTTCTTCTCAGAGTGGTGGAAGCAGCTGTACGGCGAGAGCGAGGGTAAGGACAAGAAGGGTATCTTCCCTGCCAGCGTAGATTTCACTACCGACCTGCACTCTATGGGTCAGTGGATTCAGGACGGCGAGCGCACCATCTTCGAAACCGTACTCTCTATTGAGGAGCCCGAGAAGAAGCTGTTGTTCCCCAACGACGAAGAGAATCTGGACGGACTGAACTTCCTGGCAGGCAAGCGTGTGGACGAGGTGAACAAGATGGCAGAACTGGGAACCCGTCTGGCTCACGTAGATGGTGGTGTGCCCAACATCCGCATCAGCATTCCCAAGTTGAACGAGTACTATATCGGACAGCTCATCTACTTCTTCGAGATTGCCTGTGGCATCAGTGGCAACGTGCTGGGTGTGAACCCATTCAACCAGCCTGGTGTAGAGGCCTACAAGAAGAACATGTTCGCCCTGCTGGCTAAGCCCGGCTACGAGGCAGAGACCAAGGCGATCCGCGAGCGTCTGGCAAAAGAGCAATAAATAATTTAGCAGCGGACGAACACGGACTTACACAGACTTCTTGTCTTGATACTGATATAAATAGTCCGTGTCAGTCCGTGAAGTCCGATGCAAAAGAAATAAAATGAACGATGCTATTCAGCAATATTTAGAGAAGCACGGTTTTGAGCAGTTTTGCCCGAAAGCCGTGCTTTTCGATATGGATGGTGTCATCTACGACTCCATGAAGAATCATGCTGTGGCGTGGCACGAGGCGATGGACAGCTACGGACTGACAATGGCGTACAGCGATGCCTACGAGTATGAAGGTATGCGAGGAGTAGAGACCATCAAACTGCTGACCCAGCAACAATGGGGCAAGGCCGTCAGCGATGAAAAGGCCAAAGAGATGTATCAGCACAAGTCGAGGCTGTTTGCCGAGCATTGTCTGCAGACACCCGCAGGCATCATGCCTGGCATCAAGGAACTGATGCAGCAAATCAAAGACTGTGGAATGAAAATATGTGTGGTAACGGGCAGTGGTCAGCACACGCTGTTAGACAAACTGCTGGGCGATTTTCCAGGGCTGCTCAGCAAGGAACTGATGGTGACAGCCTTTGACGTGACACACGGGAAACCTGACCCAGAACCATATATAATAGGTACGCGAAAATGTGGCATAGAACCTTGGGAAGCCATTGTCGTAGAGAATGCTCCTTTAGGCGTGCGGGCTGCGCATGCCGCCCACTGTTTCACCATTGCCGTGAACACCGGTCCCCTACCCGACGAGATGCTCCTCCGTGAGGGTGCCGACCTTATCTATCCGAAGATGACTGCACTCAGCGAGGACTTTACACGTCTTCGTCAGTAGCCTGTTCGGAAGAATTGTTCTTATCCTCTGGCGTAGAGTCCATCTGGGTATCACGTTTGATAACCAACTCACCCATACGCGACAGACGGAAAATCAGCGGAATATATTCGTCGCTCTGCGGATGACCCACACTGGCGCCAAAGAAGAGATAGTCGCCTTCAGCCTTGTCGAAGACCAATCCCTCGAAGACTCCCGTCTTGTTGAAATCATCATCCAGATACTGTGACAGCGCCTTCTTCGTAAAAGTACGGGAGAAGAATACGGAGCCGTCCTTGCGCGAGACTGTCATGCGGAACACATTATCAACATATTTCTGCCCCGTCTCGTCCTTGACCATTGGCAGTGAGTCGCTGGGCTGACGACCGACAGTAACATAATAGGTCTTACCAATCCATGAGACCTGCTTCTCATCCAGATAAGGCTGCATGCGAATAGGTTCTTTGGGTTGTACCTTAACAATGCGCGGAGCAATGATATTTTCGCTTTTCTTCTTTCCTCCACAGGCAACCAGCATGACAGCCATACTGCCCAAGAGGACCACTGATAGTATCTGTTTCATAATAAACATATCTGATGATGTTGCAAAAGTAATAAAAAACAACGAGATATGCAAGGAAATCGGAGAAAAATAGATGCCCCGCCTACTAAGCGGAGCATCTATATGTCGTCCTGAGGTCTTCTTGCCAAGACTTTTTATACCCTCTTGAAAAGGCACGCTTGCCATTAAAACACTATGTTAACCTAAATCACTATGATGTTTTTCAGACAATATATATAAAGGTTTTTGTGTGGTTACTGTTCTTTTGACGCAGATAACCACAAAAGGTTTAATAGATTCATTTAAATTAACTTTTTTCCCATCCGTCGATAAATAACGCCTGATCAGCGACATGAAAGCGGATGTCGTAGCCCATGAAAGGCATACCATACTGACGTGTGGCGTCTTGTTGGTAGTGTGGACGAGGATCAAGAGCCAACGTTTGGCGAAGCACTTCCAAATCGGCAGCCGGAAGCAGCCGACACAGTTCCTCTGGCATCACCACTTCCAGTTGTTGCCATTGGTGATTGTCCGTAAAGCCACCACGAGCCTCCGGATGACTGTCGGCATAAGGCAGATAAGGCTTGATATCGTAGATGGGAGTACCGTCCATCAGGTCTGCCCCCAACACCTCTATCGTCATCTGTTCCATATCGATTCTGCTAATACGCACAGACGAAAGCCCCAGATTGTTAGGACGGAACGGCGAACGAGAGGCCCACACCCCTACCCGCTGGTTACCACCCAGCAAAGGAGGGCGCACCGTAGGGTGTTTCTGGGCGGAGACATTCTCTGAGAATCCCCAGATGAGCCAGAGGTAGTCATAGTCTTCCAGTCCGCGTAAGGCCTCAACCTGACGATATTTCGCCACAAATTCTATCTGTCCACGCAACTCGCTGACGATGCCACTTTGACGTGGGACACCGAACTTACTGGTCAGCGGAGAATGGAAAAAAGCTATCGGTTCAATATTCATACTGCAAAGATATACAAAAAAGATTTATTTATGGAAAGAAATTATGGGAAATTTTGGGAAATTCTAATCATGTAACGTTGTATTTCTTAATTATTTATTACCTTTGCACCCATGGAACAGAAAAAAATCACTTTTGACAGCTTTGTACGCAACGTCATGTGGGTACTTACTGCTATTGGTATCGTCATGTTGCTAAACTACCTCAGTGGCGTACTATTGCCATTCTTCCTGGCATGGCTCATTTCCTATCTGCTGTTCCCACTGGTGAAGTTCTTCCAGTATCGTTGTAAGCTGAAATTCCGCATTCTGGGCATCTTTGCCGCTGTATTGACGGTAGGCATTGTACTGACAGGCCTTTTCATGCTGATGATACCGCCCATGATAGAGGAAGGAGCACGTGTGAAAGACCTGCTCATCGCCTATGTGTCGCACGATGAGTTCATGAGCAACATCCCTAACCTGTTGGAAGACTTTATCCACGACCACTTCACCAGCGAGGATATCAAAGCCATCGTCACACAGGAGGGTTTCATTGACAGCGTCAAGCAGACCATCCCCAAAGTATGGGCCGTGATATCTCAATCGTTTAACATCCTGTCAAGCGTACTGACGCTGACGATGGTACTGCTCTACACCTTATTTATATTATTAGACTACGAGCAGTTCTCCAATGGTTGGATACTGATGTTCCCTGAACGTCTGCGCCCCTTGGCCACACAGGTGGTCAGTGACGTCGAGCAAGGTATGAACAAGTACTTCCGCGGACAGGGTCTCGTAGCTTTCTGCGTGGGTATACTCTTCAGCATTGGTTTCCTGATTATCGACTTCCCAATGGCTATCGGTCTGGGTATGTTTATCGGACTGCTGAATATGGTACCTTACCTGCAACTGCTGGGATTCATTCCTACCATTATTCTGGCTATCGTCAAAGCAGCAGATACGGGTGAGAGTTTCTGGATTATCATGTTGTCGGCAGTCATTGTCTTTGCGGTAGTACAGGCCATTCAGGACACCATTCTCACACCGAAGATTATGGGTAAGGTCATGGGCCTCAACTCAGCCATCATCCTGTTGTCACTCTCTATCTGGGGTGCCTTGCTGGGTATCATGGGTATGATTATCGCACTGCCCATGACGACGTTGCTGATTACCTATTATCAGAAATATATTGTCAACAAAGAAAAGCTAAACATTAAAGAGTGAAAGTCAATAATTAACGGGCTAAACGATTTAACCATAAATATAAGATGAAATTAGTTAGAATTATCAGCTTGATGATGCTGTTCTCTATGACAGCTGCTGCTCAGGAAAAGAAAGAGATTGACTGGTTGAAAGAGTTGTCGAGCCGCATCACCATCAATGGCTACATGCAAGGTGGCTATGAATACGGTGACAAGGGCGGCCAGACCACCAGTACGTTTAATTTCAAGCGAGCCATCTTCTGGGGCCGTGCACGCATTACCGACCGTTGGTCGTTTATGTTCATGAACAACTTTGCCTTGTCGAAGGGCGTTTTGGAGTTCTGGACTGACTATCGCATAACCAACAACAAGGCACTGACCGTTCGTGTCGGACAGTTCCAACACCCGTTCTCTATGGAGAGTCCAATGACCCCCACCATGCTCGAACTCGTGGACATTACCTCACAGGCCGTTACCAATCTGGCCAATGGCAACGAGCCATTGCTTGGTCCTAACTATGGACGTGATCAGGGTATCATGCTGTTGGGCGACCTCTTCAATGACCACTTCCACTACGAGTTGGCTGTGATGAACGGACAGGGCATCAATACCAACGATGGCAATACTGACAAGGATGTCATACTGAAGTTAGAATATCGTCCCAGTAAGGAGTTTCGCCTTGTAGCCTCAGGACAGAAAGGTCGCGGACATGCTATCAACACTGTTGCATGGAATGATATTGCCGTAGGCGATGACTATCGTCGCGACCGCGTCAGCTTTGGTGGCGAAGCAAAGATTCCTACTGTTTGGGGACGCAAGTCGACTAGCGGCGGCATCTGTCTGCGTAGCGAGTTCCTTGCTGGCAAGGATGGCGACATTGGCAGTCGCGGTGCCTACTTCACAGGTTCTGTAGCACTGGGTAAGGGTATCGACATCATTGGTTCTGCTGACTACTACGATCGTAACACATCAGAAAGCGGATGGCAACAGACCAATGTCACTGGTGGTATGCAATACTGGTTCTATCCCAAGTGCCGTCTGCAGGTGCAGTACACCCACAGTTTCTGTGGCCACCTGATGGGCGACGACTACAACCGCGTACAGGCACAGGTGCAGGTTGCATTCTAGAGACTCGAAACCTCGAAATAACGTAATAACGACATAACGAAATGTTTATTAAAGTTCTTCTTACCGTCATCTTCCTGGCCGTGATGATTGGCGTGGGTCTCTACACCCGTAAGCAGGCCAGCAGTGTGGATGGTTTCGTACTTGGCGGACGTGCTGTAGGTCCGTGGCTCACCGCCTTTGCCTTTGGTACCAGTTATTTCTCGGCAGTGGTATTCGTGGGCTATGCCGGACAGTTCGGGTGGAAATACGGACTCTCCAGTGCGTGGATTGGTATCGGTAACGCCATCATTGGTTCGTTGCTGGCTTGGATTATTCTCGGCAAACGTACCAAATTGATGACTCAGCATATTGAAAGCCGCACTATGCCCGACTTCTTCGGTACCCGTTTTCAGGACCAAGGATTGCGCGTAGCAGCCTCTATCATTGCCTTCGTATTCTTGATTCCCTATACTGCAGGTGTGTATAGTGGTATCTCACGACTCTTCGAGATGGGATTCAACATCCCCTACGAATACTGTGTCATCATCATGTCAGTACTCACTGCCGTCTATGTCATCCTCGGTGGATATAAGGCAACAGCCATGAACGACTTCATTCAGGGTATCATCATGCTCTTCGGTATTGTTGCCGTCATCGCTGCTGTGCTCAATGCACAGGGTGGCTTGGTGGTTGCTGTTGACAAGCTGGCTGCCCTACCCTCTGATGTGGACCCCGACATGAATGGTGGTTTTGCCTCGTGGTTCGGTCCCGACCCCTGGGGACTGCTGGGTGTAGTCATCCTGACATCACTGGGTACTATGGGACTGCCACAGATGGTAGGTAAATTCTATAGCATTACTGACGAGGCTGCCATCAAGCGCGGCACCGTCATCTCCACCCTCTTTGCCTTCGTCGTTGCCGGCGGATGCTACTTCCTTGGTGGCTTTGGCCGTCTCTACGACCCCGTTATCGCTGCCAATGGCAAGATAGCCTACGATAGTATCATTCCTGCCATGCTGGTAACATTGCCCGACGTACTCATCGCACTTGTCGTGCTGTTGGTACTCTCCGCTTCTATGTCAACGCTGGCCTCACTGGTACTGACATCTTCAAGTACGATGACCCTCGACCTCATCTATCGCGACAAGAAATCATTACCTGGTGAAGTGGAGGAAGGAACTATCGACGACCTGGTCGCTGAGAAGATTGAGCGCCGTAAGGTAGTAGTGATGCGTGTGCTCATCATGTTCTTCATCGCTATCTCCCTGCTCATCGCCCTCAACCCACCGACCTTCATTGCCCAGCTGATGGGTATCTCGTGGGGTGCACTGGCTGGTGCTTTCCTTGCACCTTTCATGCTGGGTCTCTACTGGCGTGGCGTTACCACTACCAGCGTATGGGCCTGCTTCTTCTGGGGCGTCGGCCTGACTGTTGTCAACATGTTGCTGGGCAACCCCATCAATCCCATCAACTGTGGTGCTATCGCCATGCTGGGTGGTTTCCCTGTAGTATGGATTACCAGTCTGCTGACCAAGAAGATGGATACCACTATCGTCTCCAAGATTTTCGAGTGCTATAAATAACCAATTTTATGAGGTCTGATGTGTGGTACACCATCGACGGTCGCCGCGTCAGTGGCAAGCCGACGCAAAAGGGCCTTTACATCGTGAATGGCAAGAAGGTTGTGAATCCTGGCTATTAACCAGTTAACCCCCAATCGCTGATATCAGCCTTGGCTTCCACCTCGTTCTCGATATCATCAGGCAGGGCTGGGAAGAAGTCGATACCCGTAATGCGCTCCACCTGATCTATGGAGTTATAATAGAGGTCGCGCTTCTTCGTTCCCTCGTTGTTACGTGTGATGAAACCGAAACCTGCAGGCTTTGGTTTCAAGCGAAGCACGACCTTGAAGAACGCCTCAGGAACCTGCACCTTGTTAGGTCCGATGGTCTGGTGCTTGCCTTTCGTCCAAACAGGGCCACAGACAATAAACACCTCACCATACTTTCGGGCCCATTGACGACAGTCCATCTCCATGCTGTTCCATACGCCACTGTTATGTTTCGAATCCTGCGGACAGACGTTAACCAGTGAAAATGAGTCGTACATCGCCTCGCGACTCCACTTGTTGTCACCTGCTGGACACATGTGTCCTCGCGACCATCCGCTGCCCTTATAGTCCTGCAACGTAGCCCTAGGCCGAGGGCAGTCTTCGTCCTCGTGGAAGTTGTTCATACGCTTCAGTTCACCATCCGTATGGTCGGCTGTCAACTGCCACGCCACCCAGTTTGGACAACGTGTCTGCTTGTTGTACGACACCACATACGATGTCCGTTGAAGCACTATCTCTGGTATTTTTGTTAGTGGTGCTGCCGTACAGAGCTCAACAACCGAGTCAGGCATCGTTGTCCACGATACGCCAATCTCTTTGGCCTGCTCTTGCTGAACGACCGCCTTCTCTCTTCTCTGTGCCTCTGGTTGCCACGAGAACGAATGCAATGCAAAGGCGAGGACGAGCAATACCGCCACCATCCATAGCGTCGAACTATTTCGTTTCTTCTTTCTCATAGATACCGCAAAGATAGTAAAAAAAGAGAATATGCGCATACTTTTTCATGAAAATTTAATCAAAATACCCTCACATACTCACATGACAAGCCTCAAACCCTTATATACAGAGCGTTTGAGGCACGTGAGGGAGAACGAAAGTCCCTCACGTTACCCTCACATTTTGGAGCACATTCACTCACATTTTGGAGTCCTTGAACACTTCTTTTTCTATGTCTGCGACACTACACGAATTACCATCATTTGTTTCTTAAAACATTAATTACCATTAATTTTCCGTTAATTATTCATTAATGATAAATTATATGGGTGATTACATGATAATTATATGTTAAACGTCATTATGCCATAATATAATAATGTGAGTGACGAGTTAAAAAAGTGAGGGAGACGTGAGGGAGAACAAACATCCCTCACGTGCCCTCAGCCCTTTATACATCGGCATTTGAGAGGGGTCATGTGAGTATGTGAGGGACATCGAATTCCTTGATTTTTGCGTCAAAAGGGTCAACCTACATTACAAATAAGACTACAAGTAGTCAACCTACATCACAAATAAGCCTAAGACTCAGTCCGAATAATGCAAACTCCCAGTCCGAAGGCTTCGGACTCGTAGTCCGAAAGGAGCGGACTCAAGAAGGCTGGGTTATCAGAACGAGGGTCCTGTATTTATAGTTATTATCTTCCGCAGAATTGTCCGATGAAGAAGATGGCTCCTGTTTCCTGATCAGAAATCAGATACAGGAATGGGTGGTCTGCTGTGAAGTAACGCTGTGGATAGTCCGTGTTCTTCGGCTGGCCGTCATCGCCAGCAGACGTAATTTCCATTTCGGCTATCGTGACAGCAGCGCCCTCGCAACCTTCTTCGTCGATACCCAGCGATGCTCTCTGCCACATGTTAGAGACATACAGCTCGTCGGTAACGTTCTGTATCATGTCAGGGAACTTCGCATTGGGGCCGAAAGCATCCACTATGCCCACGTTCTTCAGTATTGGTATCAGCATAATCTCATTCTCCGTACGGAAGATGGGCAGTGCTGTCTTCACGTCATACTCCTTGAAGTCCAACTGGCTGATGACATTGCCATTCAGCTGCTTAAGCATATCCTGCAGTCCGTCTTTCTTCAGGGGCAGTAATATCGTCATGGAGTAGCTGCCATTACCCAATGGCAATTGCAGTGCCTGGAACGTTGTGTTCTCATAATACTTCTCCTGACCGCGTCTGCAAGCCATACGGATTAGTTCTATTCCTCGGCCAGCGAACCCTTGTGGAGTCGAAGCTGCCTTGTCAAAAGGAGTGGTCCATCCACCTTTGAAATATACGGCGTCAAGCAGATATGCAACAGCGCTGGGACTAATCATGTCTATAATCTTTGGTATCACTCCGTTGGTATGCTCATAGCACCAATTATTGATGGTGTTCGCGGTCATTGGGTCAGAGAAGTTCAGAGAGTATGCCGATGCCTGATAATAGTCGGCCATCACCTTCTCATACTGCGGCAACAGTTTATACATGTTGTTTACTGTGATGTTGTTTGCCAGACTTACAGCCACAGACTGGTCAATGGCACTCACGCCCTTGACAATCTTCGACATCAGCAGGTTGATGTCATCCTTCGTCTTGTCTGTCAGTCCTAGCGCCTTCTGTATCTCACCACAGGTATTTCCTGATGCACCTTCGTTCAGCATACCCAGCACGATGGCTACGCTCAGTGGAGACACCACCGTGCTGTTGTCAGCTCCCACCTGCGTACTGACTTCCCTGAACAGGTTAATAGAGAAATCGTTCAGTGGGGTCACTGCAGCCTGCTGTGCAGCTGTCATCTCGAACACTCCTGTTGTCTTCGTGTCCGTATCCGTCAGTCCTCGCTTGGCAGGGTTTTCAGGTTCGGGTGCAGGATTTGTAGTATCATTCTTGTCATCATCATTGCTGCATGCAGTAAATCCAGCCATCAGCATCATGAACAATGCGATAAACAAATAATTCTTTTTCATACGTTTCTATATGTTTTAAGTTTATAATTTGATTGCAAAGATACATATTTTTTGAGACAACAAAGAAAAAAGATGAATAATTTTGGATATAGCAACGATATAGCAAGGATATCGCTAGGATATAGCAAGGATATCGCTAGGATATAGCTAGGATATAGCAATGAGATGCATCAACAATGATAATGCATCATCCTCTAGGATCCCATTGGGAGCTTCGACGGTTTCCAGTGGTTTCTCAAGGAGAAACCGATGGTTTCCAACGGAGAAACCGATGGTTTCCTGCGGAGGAACCATCGGTTTCAAGCTTAGAGACCATCGGTTTCTGACTATAGGTTAACCACGAGCTGATTGCCCTTATAGTTGACGACAGGGACATTCTGGGGTTCTAAGTCGAGGGCACGAGGTTGGTCGGCTGTCACATAGACAATGCGGAAGGTGCGCTCCTTGAGCATACCCTTATAGTCACCGTTGCGCTTGCCAAAGGTCAGCGTCTTAGCGGCATCATCATAGGTGATATCAATGGTAGAGAACTTACCCTTCTCGTAGTTGTAGTTAATACCCTCGTCCTCATAGAGTTGGAAGTTGCCATTACTACCTGCATAGACATACAGCGTGATGTTGTCAGCAGGACGCTCGTCGCTATACTGCATCTCAGGACCATAAGGAATGATACTTCCCTCACGAACGAATACAGGGATGCGCTCGTAAGGAGCATCGACAACAAGACGCTGACCACCAGCGATGTGCTCTCCTGTGTACAGATCATACCAACCCGTCTGCTTGGGGAAATAGACACTGCGGTTGCGAGCCTTATAGTAACCTACAGGACAAGCCATCAGGGCTGGACCAAACATCCACTGGTCCTTGATATCATAGATTTCACGATCACCATTGAAGTCCATCACAAGACCACGCATCATGGTATAGTCCTTGGTGTGTACCCAGCCTGCCATTGAATAGAGGTAAGGCATGAGGCGATAGCGCAACTTGTCATAATAGACAAACGACTTGTAGGCAGGATGATTGTCGGGAGCAATGTTCCAGATTTCGCGCAATGGCCACTGACCATGAACGCGGAACAAAGGAATGAACGTGCCGAACTGACTCCAACGGGCCTGCAATTCGCGCCACTCCTTGAGGTCTTCATTCTCTACCTTAGTCTGGTCGTATAACTGCTGTGCCTTCACATAACGGTCTTCCACACAGAAGCCGCCCTGGTCCATTCCCCAGAAAGGAAGTCCCGACATACAATAGTTCAAGCCTGCCGTCATCTGTGCACGCATATCCTCCCAGCGAGTGCCGATGTCACCACTCCACGTGGCAGTACTGTAGCGCTGTTCACCAGCGAAACCACTACGTGTCAACAGGAATACACGTTGGTTGGGATTGACGGAACGCTGTCCGTTATAGATAGCATCGGCATTAACAATACTGTAGGCATTGAAATACTCCGTAGAGGTGCCTAATGCAGTAGGACCACTGAGCGCCTTGCGATACCACATGGGGGTACAGTCGCGAACGTTAGGCTCTGAGGCATCCATCCACCAGGCGTCTATACCATATTTATATTTAGAATAGAGGTTGTCGTTCATCTGGCGCCAGAACATCTTACGGGCTCCAGCATCGTAGGCATCATAGAACGAGCCCACATAGCCAGGACCTACCCAGTCATGGATATCGTCCTTAACGGCCTGGTGGTACATCCAACCATTCTTATCGAGTTCCTTGTAGTTGTCAGTATTGCAATAGAACTTAGGCCAGACGGAAATCATAAAGCGACCACCCATCTGGTGCACGCTGTCGAGCATAGCCTGCGGATTGGGGAAGCGTGACTTCTCGAACTGGTGAGAACCCCACTGGTCTTCTACCCAGTAGTTCCAGTCCTGCACAATGTTGTCACAGGGAATCTGGCGCTTGCGGAACTCAGCGAGTGTGCCAACGATTTCATCAGAGGTTTTATAGCGCTCACGACTCTGCCAGAAGCCCAGCGTCCACTTCGGATAGACGGGAGCCTTACCTGTCAGTGTACGATAGCCTGCAATAATCTCATCGGCATTCTTGCCCGCAATGAAATAATAGTCCATATCCTGTGCCATCTCCGTCCAGATGCTCAGTCGACCTTGGACACGTTTTTCCACAGAGGCACGCAGTCCACAATAGCTGACGGAACCATCAGGCTTCCATTCAATGCGCAACTGGTAGCGACGATTCTTGAAAAGATTTTTACGGAACTTATAGGTATTAGGATTCCAAGCCGTACGCCAACGTTCGGGCACCACCTCTTCGCCACCGATATATACCTTGATATAACCAGCATAGTAGAGAATGAAATTGAAGTTAGAAGTCTGATTGGGCTCTATGTAACCTTCATAAACCACATTGGCACCATTAAGCACGAAACCCTTGGGCAGATTCTTGATGCCACCAGGCTCAGTCTGCTGTGCCAACTCCGACTTCTCTGGCGTATCGAACTCGTAATAGAGCGAGTCCTCCTGACGCACCAGTGTCTTACCATTTGCATCGGTATAGGTTCCTGTAAGGTGTCCCTCTACCCCACGCTTGTCATATAGCTTGAAGATACGGTTCAGCTGCTGGTAGTCGTCAGGATTACCAAAGCGACCATAGGAATAGGCATCCCACAGCACGCCATAGTTATTGCTGGACAGGACGAACGGTACGCTGACCTTCGTATTATACTGGAAGAGGTCTTCGTTCTTGCCATACATGTTCAACTCCTCCGACTGGTGCTGACCAAGACCATAGAGATTACCTGGGACACCATCAAACTGCAGATGCCACGACAGTCCGTTACGTTGTTTCTCCGGAACCTTGGATATATCAACACCTATCTCACGATCAGGCACACGGAAGGGTTTGAAGGTCTTGCCCTGCTCGGCCTCGCGGATAATCATCTTGCCAGCAGCATCATAGAAACGCACCTGTCCTGTCTGCTTGTCAACACGGGCCTCGATATTGGCCGCCTTGACACGCACCAAATCACCATCAGTGACCTCAAACTTTGGTTTAGCAGTCTGCTTAACAACTATCAGGCTCTGCTTCTCAGGCAACTGTGCCTCAGATGTAGCCTGCACACGGATTATATTGTCTGTAACAACCTGCAGACGTACCACCTTAGCACCATCGGCCTGTGGTTGCTGTACAGGAATAGTGATGAATTGTCCCGTGACTGTGTAGTCGGCAGCCATCAGCAGCGATGTTGCCATTGACAGCATTCCCACTGTCATTACTCTCAAAAGTTTCATTCGTTTCTAAATTATGTTTGTTATGATTATCAATCATCTAATAAGACAGCGTCTTCTATCACTTCAGCAGGCGGAAGGGTGATAACGAAGATGGTGCCACCGCCAGGATTGTCCTGAATGCGGATAGTACCCTCATGAGCATCAATGATAGCCTTGACACGGTCCAGACCGATACCTTCATCATTGACCATAGGATCAAAGGCATGTTCTTTGAACTCGTCCTTAATACCAATGCCATTGTCAGCCACCTGTATCTGGACATGATTATCCTGCTGACGGACAACACCCACACTGATGATACTATCGTCATGGGCAAAGAGTACAGAGTTATTGAACAGCGTCTGCAAAGCCTCTGACAACAAGGTGGCATCATATTCTGCCTCCAACTCTGCCAAAGGCGAGAAGAAGTTGACTTTGACACTCTTCGTCTTGTCTGGCGAGGCATAGTCCTCACAGAACTGACGCAGGAAATCGACAATATCACCAAGATGACGACGAGCAATCACATGATAACCAGGATCGGCCTCGCCAGGATGGTCGGTTGACCCACTCTTCTCGGCAAACTCTTTCTTCAACTTCATACGTGTCTCGTTCATCCACTGCTTCTTCTCCAGTTCGCGACGTATGCTCTCTGTCTCCATACGACGACCCTGACGCTTCATGAACCAACGGCGCCACAGAAGTGCAATACCGACAACAGCCAGCATATAGATCAGGAATGCCCAACGTCTACGCCAAAGAGAAGGCAGGATCGTTATTTCCATGCGTGCCTCTTCCTCTCCTATAGAGCCATCGTCGTTGAGCATACGTACACATAGCGTATAGTCACCATCACGCAAAGAGTTATACGTGATGTTGGGGTTCAGTTCAGAGGTCTTTACCCAGTTATCGTTAAACCCTTCCAGCTTATAGACAAAACGCTTACCGTTATTGACAATACCAGCATCGCTCGCCAACTGGATGGTAAACTGGTCATTGAAGTTCAGAGTAATCTCACGACACTCTTCCAAGGCCTCGTCCAGAATGACACGGCCATCAATCTCACCACCAACAGGCACATCAGCGTCAAACAACTGCAGTCCGCTGAATATTGGGCGTTCCTTGCTCTTCGTGTCGGTCATCGCCTTGGGATTGATGATATCAAGACCGCCCTGACCACCAATCAGTATCTTTCCATCGTGCGTCAGGCACGTCGAACGCTGGTTATACACTGCCTGCTGCAGTCCGTCGCGATTGTTATAGCTACTGATATTAAACAGCCACGTACCATCCTTCTGCTGTTGGGGCACAACCTTCGACACGCCGTGGTCAGTGACAATCCAGATGTTATGCTGTTGGTCCTCAATGATGGAACAAACACTGGAGCCGAACAATCCGTCCTGCATATCAAAAAGACGAACAGTCTTTCGTTTCTGGTCGAAGGCAAGGGCACCACAGAACGAGCCCTGCCAAATGATGCCACGTGAGTCCTCCATCACCGAAACGGTATTACCCGACTGCGACGGGAAACGTTTATAGTCAGGTATCTCGCGGGGGCACAGCTGACCAGTCACAGGATTCACGAAACACCAATACCAGCTGGTACCTATCATCAGCCAACCCTTATTGATCCATGAAGCAGAAGTAACGTAGTTGGCATTGATCTTGGTATTACTAGTATCCCATGTGCGGAACTTACCCGTCTTCAGGTCGAGCATCTGAATACCGGAACCCAGCGTACCAATCCAGATGCGGTGCCATTTATCCTCCGTGACACTCCACACATTATCAGTGGCAATACCACCAGATTCACCCGTAAAGTGATAGTTGATGATGGTCGCCTCACCATTGCTATTCTTGGGGATACAACGCGTCAGACCACTATTGTAGCCGCCAAACCAGATACTGCCGTCGCTAGCGCGGTAGGTACCTACCATGATATTGCCAAACATTGGACTGTTCTCCTTCGTATAGTGGGCTACAGTCTCCTGTGTCTTCGGATTATAGACGATGATACCGCGGTCGTTCGTACCCAGCCAGTAGTTACCAAAACGATCCTCGCTGACGGCATTGATATCGCCCAACTCCACGTTCATCATGCTGGCAGAAGCCTCCCTATACATATTCACACCATTCTTGAAGGAACCGACCCACACCAGTCCATGGGCATCCATATATATATTACGGAGGGTATTTTCGCTGATGGATGACTCGTCAAACTTATTATTTAGGAACTGCCGCATTTCACGGTTCTTCAGGTCAATCACCAACAGGCCCTCGTGGTCGGTAGCCAACCAGATACGTCCCTTGGCATCCACCTTCAGATCCCAAACCTGCAAGTCCTCAGGTATATTCTCTATCTGGTATTCACGGAACAGATTGGCATAACCGACACGCCACTTACCGTCCTTTGCCAATCGAACGTAACTATAGTTTTCTGCCGACGCCCAGATATTACGGTCGTTGTCCACACACAGGTGGTATTCCCTGTTCTCTGGCGAACCATGTTGACGCATCCACTTGTCATCAAACACCTTCATACCTTTTTCACCATCGAAACAAACCAGTTCACCATTCGAGGTAACCATCATCACCCCGTCTTTACAGTCAGCATAAGCCATAAAGTTATAGGTAGGGTTCAGCTCATTATCGCCATAGCCGAAGTTAAAGTGGCAAGTCTTTTTGGTGTTGGGATTATAGTAGTACAGGCCTTTCTCGTAGAACTTTACCCAGAAATTCTTCTTTGCATCGATGTACATCTGCTCAACGCCCGTATTGAAGCCGAAAAATTTCTCCAATTCATTGGAAATATTACGTTCAAAAGTCTCTGTCACGGGGTCATACACACAATAGTTCATACCCTGATGGAGCCAAAGCTTGCCGTCGAAACTCTCCATAATCTCCGACGTGTTATTGTCGCGCATAGTAGTAGTATCGCGCGTATTGGCATAGAACGTCTTCACACGATAGCCGTCATAGCGGTTCAAACCGTACATCGTGCCTATCCACACGTAACCCTTCGAGTCGCGGAACGTACAATTTACCTGAGAGTTCGACAAACCATTACGCGTATCCAGTCTACGAAATTTCATATCTGGAATAGCGGCTTGCAAACCTAATGGCAACAAGATAAGAAGTAATAAAGCATAAATGGTTTTTCTCATGACTACGCAGGTATTATTTCATCACTTTGGCAGAAGTATCACGAATAACCAATTGCTGAGGAACTATTTTCTTATAGACCTTGGTATCGCCCTGAATATTCTTAAGCAACAATTGACAGGCAGTAACACCCATCTGGTGCGACTGGTCAACAATCGCTGACATACGAGGAGTGACATAAGCTGCGTGGACATCGTCCGTAAATCCTATCAGCGCCACATCATCAGGGATGCGCAACCCACAATTCTTAATAGCAGTAAAGGCAGCAAAGGTAATGATGTCGTTGAAGGCGACAATAGCATCAGGTCGGTCACTACGGCGTAACAATCCCTCGGCATTATTCAGAGCCACCTCATAATCTATCTTGTCACACACGACCATCTCACGATCTACAGGAAAACGGTTCTCGTGCAATGCCTCCAGATAGCCATGCTTACGACGACGGACCATATCCAAATGATTAGGGCCTCCTAAAAAGGCAATACGTCGACTACCCGTATCAATCAGGTGCTGAGTAGCCATCTGGGCTGCTTCGTCACCATTAGCAGTCACTGAAGAAAACTTATCAGTCAGGCAAGTACGTCCGAAGAAAACCAAAGGAATACCCATTTCAGCGATTTCCTCAAAATGATGGTAATCGGTGGTTCCTTGTGCCAGACAGGCGATGATACCCTCTACGTGCATACCGATAAAATTATCGATGGCGTGAGCCTCATCCTCGTAACTCTCATGACTATTGGCACTGATGATACTATACCCTGCCCGACGTGCCTCATCCTCAATACCATCGAGTACGGCGGCATAGTAATGGGTTACCAGATTGGGCACTACCACACCAATAACCTTTGGAGCCTCTTTGCGTAGACTCTGCGCAAAGGGATTAGGTCTATAGTTCAATTTCTTGGCAAGGTCTTTAACACGTTGCTGCATCTCTGCACCAATCTCAGGAGAATTGCGCAGGGCACGACTGACAGTGGCAATGCTGACACCCAGTTCCTTAGCCAAATCTTTAAGCGATATGCGATGCTGCTTTTTTATATCCATTGGTTAGTCGAAATAATAAGTCTCCGCAAAGGTAATAAAATACAAGCAAAATCGCAAACGTTTACGTGTTTTTTTTTAGTTTTTACGTTACTTCTTACGTAAAAACTCCGTATCTTTGCACCAGAAATCAGAAAAATAGAATGAGTAATGAATAGTTGATAATAAGTTAGTTAGAAGCTAAGGCTAAGGATGTCGTGAGATATTTTTAGCCTTTTTTCTTTTTCAGAGCCATCCTTCTTTTCAGAACATCAACGTAAAGCCTAGACGCACACTATTCTTTGGTCCGAAGCGATTATCGTTATAGTTCATGCGGCGCACGTATTCCACTTGGAAGAATCGGAAGATACTACGAATACCCAGCGAGATTTCCCAATAAGGGATATCAGGATTCATAATACGCGTTCGTTCAGGGAAGGGCATGAGGATGTTACTACCTGCATTCTGCTCCAGGTAAGGGTTGTTCTTGTCTGACAGAGCACCCCACAACATCTTGGCACCAACATATTCACGCCAATGCAGTCGGCGAATCAACGGAATGCGGTTAAATATCTTTCCCTGCATATCCCAGTTGAAATCAACACTGACGAAACGGTCATTCATGAACTCCATTTCATTGATCAGGTTGAACATGTGCTTATGGCTGAAATAAGACAGATTAGAAGCAGGCATACACAACAACGGGAAAGGAACCTTATTCCACTGTACTCCGGCCCGAGTAAAGAGGTCAAGGCGTCCCCAAGAGCCAAACCAGAAGCGCTTAAAGATGCTAGCCTCAGAATAGTTATAGGTGTAGTCGCCACCCAACAACCCCTCGACGCCAGTAGCGTGACTGACCGTTATAATCGGCGCTTCACGGTTCACCTTATGACGCCTCATCTTGGAGTTAACATACAGGGCACCAGGACTATACTCTATTTCACCACGCAGTTCAGTCGTACGGAATTTAAAATAGGGCATATTGCCAGCGGCCTCATTTTCCTCAGCCTTAAAACTAAATAAAGTCCGCAAGCCCCATTGTTCTTCACGTTCAAAGGTAATCTTCTGGCGCTTATAGAACATCATCTTATCGGCCTTGGCCCATTTCCAAGCAGTAAAGACATTATCCTTATCAGTACTTAGGAACTTATCAGAGGGAGACATAACATCGTAAGTCGCCAATAAAGAGATATTGCGTTTGGGGAATTCTTCAGGGGTATATTTTTTCTTATTGAGTGACCAAGTCATCTCGCCTTTATAATAGGTATTCTTACTCTTCATACCACGAGCAACATACCCTTTCCAAAACAGGTGGCGACTCAGATTACCCGTGGTCTGTGCACCAAAACGAAGACGCAAGCCATCAATAAAGTTACTACTAACCATAGAGGTTACCGGTCCGATATCCACCTTACTCTTCTTGCTTGTCTCTATATAATTCTCCATGAGAATTTTCAGAGTAGCCAACACATACTTGAAACCACCCGTACTCTGCATACCACTAAGGAAGTCGCCCATAGAATCTTCACTCTTGGTCAACTGTACCTTACGGTGTTCCTGCCAAAAGCTGTCGTCCTGCATTTCTGCATCTGGATCCACAGCAGTCTTGGCTTTACCACGGAACAATTGCTTAGGAATCTCATCAAAAGCATAGTCGGAAAGACGGGTAGTCTTGATAGCGACACCTTTCTGCACAAAGTCAAAGAGCGCCATTTCTACGATCATGTCATCAACTGACAAAACCCACTCGCCTGTAGGCAACTTAGAGAACTCCTGCACCATTTTGAGACTTTCAACAAAGTTGACATCTGTTTGGTTGGGGAGAATCAGTTCACAACGCTTTACCTGACACGATGAATCCTTCAATACATACAAGTCGCCACGGAAGCCAAAGTCCTGTTGGTTATTGGGCAGGAAATGCAAGTGAATACAACTGTCACGATCAACAACGAGTGTATCCTCTATATAATAGCGATAGAACGAAATGGCACCATCGCTGATAGGCGACTCAAACGGGTGTTGCAAGATGCGTACATGGTCGTCGTAAATATTGATATCAGTGAAAACATCTTTCGTCATTTTATTCACGATATCGCCAGTCTGAAAGAAATCGTTAACACCCGACGAGCGCTGCCCCTTGACAATCTCCTTCTCATCATGAGGAGTTCGACGATAGATTTTTTGTATGACCGTTTCATCAACACTGAGTGGAAGTATCAGTTTCCCTGTCAGTTCATTGGTTTCCACTTGTTTGAGAAGCCAGGGAAATTTACTCAGCTTGGGATTAGCCAACATTTGTGGATTGACATCATTGAGAGCCAGTGTCAGCTTTTGGTATTTCTGATATTGATAGTAGTCACGCAATGCCAGATTTGTCACTTTCTTATTGGCTATGACACGCTTCATCAACTCAACAGCAGGATTATTCTTTCGACTATAACGTGTACGTTTTTTCTTGACAGTTACCTCTTTCAACGCCTTGGCATCCTGACGCAATGAGACAAATAGTTTTTCACTATCATCAGAAACATCGACAACTCGAGTTTTATAACCTAAGACGCTAAATGTCAAGCGTTTGCCCTTTAACAAGCGAATAGTAAACTTACCTTGCGGGTCGGTAATGGTCACCAAGTTAAGTCCCTTATACTGTACACTGGCAAAACCAATGCCTTCACCTGTTGCCTCATCAACAACACGTCCTTTGATAACCTCCTGCGCCTGCAAAGGCATCAGAAGCGTCATCATCAACAACAATCCTATAATTCTAAATCTATTCATTTGTAGGGTACATCAACCCAGAACAATGAGCCACGCCCCAACTCAGACTCCATACCGACCTTGCCACCCAATGTAAGTGCAAGACTACGGCAGACACTCAGTCCAAGACCTGTACCCTGTTCAAATTCATCAATTTTCACAAAACGCTCAAAGAGCTTATCACCACAAAATTCAGAGTCAATACCCTTTCCTGTATCACGCACCCAAACGCGCATGTTACCGACTTCTATATTACAACCAATCGTCACCCCACCCTCAGTAGTAAACTTTAGTGCATTATCAACATAATGGTAAACAATCTGCATCAGACGATTGCGATCGGTATAGGCCTCCAAATTCTCCGAATGTTCATCTATTATCAAAGACAGATGTTTCTTAGATGCCTGCTCAGCATACTTTTTTACCACTTCCTGCAAGAATTCATCCATTTGGAAACGTGTCTTTTGAACGGATTCAACACCAGCATCCAACTTAGACATATTTACCATATCATCGAAAAGTTGCAACAGGTGGGTATTATTCTGTCGAATCAAGTCTGATAGCTGTTGGCGTTCGCTCTCTGAAGCCGTTTCTGTCAGCACTTCACTAAAGCCGACGATAGCATTAAGCGGAGTACGTACCTCATGACTGATATTGGCAAGGAAAGCTGTCTTCAAGCGGTCACTCTCTTCAGCCTGATTACGGGCTTTGATCAGTGCCATTTCTATCTCTTTCTGTTTATCAATACGCATGGAAGTGCCCACAATGGTCAATGGCCGACCATTAGCATCACGTTTATCCACAACGGCATAGGTCTCGCCCCAGTTTATGGAGTCGCCCAACGTAGAACGTGACTGATACTGTTCATGAACCAAATCGACGCGTCCTTCCACCAAATCCCTCATACGTTCAGCGATACGTTTCTTATCCTCAGGCAATAAGTTATCACAGAACAATTCCACATCAGTGCCTGGTGGTACGGAGGGGATATCCAGTGCTTCACGATAGTCGCTATCATAAGTAATGGTACGCTCTTGAACATCGATATGCCATACTGCCAATTTCATAGCCTTTAACACCAGATCATACTCAATTGTACGACGCTTGACACCATTCAACATGGTCAGTTCAGAGTCAAGTATCTTATACTGCTGTTGCTGCCAAATCAGATACATCAGCAACAGTAGCACCACTAGGAGTGCTATCAACCAGAACAGAATGTCTATCTGCATCAGGTCGGCAAGAGCTATGAGTGGAAGTAATTCTATCGCATTCATTCGGCTAAGCACTTATGAATGCGCAAAGTTACGAAAAAGATTCAGAAAACCAAAGAAAAATCCAAATTTCTTTGGTTTTTTGCTCTGTTTACACTACCTTTGCACCATATTTATATATATAATTACATAATGGCACAGCAATTTGAAATCATCGCCAAGACCTTTATGGGCTTAGAACCCGTCTTAGCGAAAGAGTTAGCGCAACTGGGCGCAAGCGACGTACAAGTAGGACGCCGAATGGTATCATTCAAGGGTGATAAAGAGCTCTTGTATCGCGCTAATTTCCAACTGCACACCGCAATACGTATTCTTAAACCCATCAAGCATTTCCGCGCGTTATCCGCTGACGACGTATATGAAGGCATAAAAGATATCGACTGGAGCGAGTACATTGCTCTTGACAAAACCTTTGCCGTCGACTCGGTAGTATTCTCTGAAGAGTTCCGTCACTCCAAATTTGTTGCCTATAAGGTCAAGGATGCTATCGTTGATCAGTTCCGTGAGCGTACTGGCAAGCGACCTAATATCAGTATCACTAATCCTGACATTCGCCTACATATCCACATTGCAGAAGACCAGTGCACACTCTGCCTTGACTCCAGCGGTGAATCACTGCACCGCCGCGGTTATCGTCAGGAGTCTGTAGAGGCTCCCCTCAATGAAGTACTGGCTGCAGGTATGATTCTCATGACAGGTTGGCATGGTGAAACGGACTTCATCGACCCCATGTGCGGCTCGGGCACCCTACTCATTGAGGCAGCCCTTATTGCTCGCAATATGGCTCCTGGTCTTTTCCGCAAGGAATTCGCTTTCGAAAAATGGCCCGACTTCGATGCCGACCTTTTCGACAAGATTTACAACGACGACTCTCAGGAGCGTGAGTTCACCCACCACATCTATGGTTACGATGTCGACATCAAGGCTGTTAACACAGCCCGTCTGAATGCAAAAGCTGCTGGTCTGACCAGTGACATTACGGTTGAGGAACGCGATTTCAAGGATTTTACCCAACCCAAGAACAAGAGCATCATGGTCACTAACCCACCCTACGGCGAGCGTATCTCTACGCCCGACTTGCTGGGTACCTATAAGATGATTGGCGAGCGTCTGAAGCATCAGTTCACAGGCAACGAGGCATGGATTCTTTCTTATCGCGAGGAGTGCTTTGCCCAGATTGGTTTGAAGCCCAGCATCAAGATTCCCGTATTCAATGGATCATTGGAGTGTGAGTTCCGTAAATACCAGATGTTCGACGGTAAGATGAGTGTCTTCCGTGAAGAGGGTGGCGTCGTCAAAACGGACGAAGAAAAGCGTCAGATGGCAGAGAAGCGTCGCTTCAAGCAGAACCGCGAGTTTAAGAAGCGTCTCGACGAGGAACAAGAGAATGCCGAGGCCGACATCCGCTCATTTAAGTTCCGCTCGCTGGAGCGCAAGGAGAACAAGGAGCGTAGAGAGCCCAGAGAAGATAGAGGTTCTAGAGATGCCAGAAACTCAAGAGGCTCTAGAGATTCTAGATTTTCTAGAGACTCCAGAAACTCGAAGGATTTCAGGAACTCTCGCGATTTCAAAAAGTCTTTTAAGAAAAACAACCGACGTTTCGACAATGATGATGAAGATTAAGCACCTACTCATCTTCGCCTTCCTCGTATTTCCTCTCGCAATAAATGCTCAAGAGGGCAAACAGGAAGACAAAAAGGCTGAGGAAATCATTGACATGCTATTTGATAAGATGCAGAAGCTTTTCTCTCTTGAAGACCTGAACTTCGGTGGCAACAACTACCGTAACCTGCTGCCCGAGAACAAATGGTATGCATGGTGGGATGATGAACTGGTACGCATCGACAAAGAACAGTGTTTCATCGTTGACAAGAAGACAGGCAAAGACATCCGTCCCCTTACAGATGACGAGAACAGCAATCGGAAGGAGGGTGCGAAAGCCACAACCATTATCAAGGACCATCAGCTGTATGTCGTTGACGCCCAGGGCAAGGAGCGCCAGCTGACCACCGATGGTAGCCGTAGTATTGTCTATGGTTCTGCCGTACACCGCAATGAGTTCGGCATCAATAAAGGTACGTTCTGGAGTCCTGACAGCGCGCGACTGGCTTTCTATCGCATGGACCAAAGCATGGTGACGGACTATCCGCAGGTGAACATCTTCCCACGCGAGGCAACCTACGAGCCAGACAAATACCCCATGGCGGGCATGAACGCTCACGTGGTGACAGTAGGTATTTATGACATAAACACAAACAAAACGGTCTACCTCAAGACCCCTGTCGGTTCCGTATGTGGTGACTCTGTCGCCACCTCTACCCCCATCTATTTTACCAACATTGCCTGGGGTCCCGATGGCAAGACCATCTATATGTTCGAACTGAATCGCGACCAGAATGACTGCCGCCTCGTGTCGTACGACGCTACAACAGGCGAGCGCATTGCTGAACTCTATCGCGAGACCAGCAAGAAATATGTAGAGCCCCTGCATCCCATCCAGTTCCTACCTTGGGACAGCGACAAGTTCATCATGCAGAGTCAGCGCGACGGCTATAACCACCTATATTTATATAATAAGGAGGGGAAACTATTAAAGCAGCTGACCAGTGGTTCCTGGGTTGTTCAGAATGTTCTTGGCTTCAACGCCAAACAGAAGAGCATCATCTTCGAGGGCAACAAATACCACCCATTACATCGCCAGATATACAGCGTTAATGTCAATAATGGCAAGATGACGCAACTGACCACCGACGACGGTATTCATCATGGTGAGTTGTCAGCATCGGGGGCTTTCCTGATTGACCGTCATTCGGCACCTAATCAGCCTCGCAATATCAGCGTGATTGATATCTGTAGCGGCAAAACCGCTAAAAGCATACGTTTGTTCACAGCTTCTGACCCTTGGGACGACTACGAGCAGCCCATCTTCGAGTGCGGTAGCATCAAAGCTGCAGATGGCGTGACCGACCTCTACTATCGCATGGTGAAGCCTCACAACTTCAACCCCAACAAGAAATATCCAACCGTAGTTTATGTCTATGGTGGTCCTCACGCTCATAATGTGGAGGCTGGCTGGCACTGGGCCAGTCGTTCGTGGGAAACGTATATGGCACAGAAAGGCTATATTGTCTTTATTCTCGACAATCGTGGTTCGGAGTATCGTGGCCGCGACTTCGAGCAGGCCACTTTCCGCCAGTTGGGACAGATAGAGATGCAAGACCAGATGAAAGGTGTGGAGTATTTGAAGAGCCTCCCCTATGTCAATGCTGACAAACTCGGCGTTCATGGGTGGTCATTCGGTGGTTTCATGACCATCTCGCTCATGCTCAACTATCCTGATGTATTTAAGGTGGGCGTGGCCGGTGGTCCTGTCATCGACTGGAAATGGTATGAGGTAATGTACGGTGAGCGTTATATGGATACGCCCCAGCAGAATCCTGAGGGGTACGAAAAGACGAGTCTCATCAATAAAGCAGGCAACCTGAAAGGAAAGCTCCAGATTATCACGGGTTATAATGACAACACAGTCGTGCCACAGCACTGTCTGTCGTTCCTCGATGCCTGTATCAAGGCAGGTACCCAGCCGGACTTCTTTGCCTATCCCGGCGAAGAACACAACATGCGAGGGCACGCCAGCGTTCATCTGCACGAACGCATCACACAATATTTCGAAGACTACCTGAAATAAGAAGTAAAAGTTATGAAAGAGGAGCAGATATTAGTTCGCATCACAGGACAAGACCGTCCTGGACTGACAGCAGCCGTTATGGCTATTCTTGCGAAGTACGATGCACAGGTACTTGACATTGGTCAGGCAGACATCCACAGTACGCTATCACTCGGTATCCTGATTCGTATGGACGAGATGAAGTCAGGACTGGCCATGAAGGAACTATTGTTCAAAGCTACTGAGTTAGGGGTCAACATTGGATTCGCACCCATTAGCGACGACGAGTATGAGGACTGGGTGGGCCATCAAGGCAAGAACCGCTACATCCTCATGATGTTGGGACGACAGTTGGAAGCCCGTCAGATACAGGCCGCTACGCAGATTCTGGCAGACCAAGGGCTGAACATCGACTCCATCCTCCGCCTCACAGGTCGTAAGAGCATCAAGCAACTAGACAAGCACACACGTGCCTGTATTCAGTTCTCACTACGTGGCGAGCCCACCAACCGTCAGGAGATGCAGTCGAAACTGATGAAGTTGTCACAACAGATGGAGATAGACTTCTCGTTCCAGAAGGACGACATGTTCCGACGTATGCGCCGACTCATCTGCTTCGATATGGACTCGACACTCATCCAGACAGAGTGCATCGACGAACTGGCTGAGCGCAACGGTGTAGGTGCCGAGGTCCGTGCCATCACGGAGAGTGCCATGCGTGGTGAAATCGATTTCAAGGAAAGTTTCACCCGTCGTGTATCCCTGCTGAAGGGTCTTGACGTCAGCGTCATGCAGGATATTGCCGAGCATCTGCCCATCACTGAGGGTGTAGACCGTCTCATGAACATCCTCAAGACCTGCGGTTATAAAATTGCCATCCTCAGTGGTGGATTTACCTATTTTGGCGAATACCTCCAGCGCCGCTACGGCATCGACTATGTCTATGCTAACGAACTGGAGATTGGAGAAGACGGCAAACTGACAGGCCGCTATGTGGGTGAAATAGTCGACGGACACCGTAAGGCAGAGTTGCTGAAGCTCATTGCCCAGGTCGAGAAGGTGAACCTCGCCCAGACCATTGCCGTAGGTGATGGTGCCAACGACCTGCCCATGATCTCTGAGGCCGGTCTGGGTATTGCTTTCCACGCTAAGCCTCGTGTGGTGGCCAACGCCAAGCAGAGCATTAACACCATTGGACTAGATGGTGTACTCTATTTCCTGGGCTTCAAGGACAGCTATCTTGGCGACCAAGGCAAACTTTAAAATAACGATATAACGTAATAACGACACAATGAAAATACTACTTTTAGGCAGTGGCGGCCGTGAGCACGCCTTAGCATGGAAGATTGCACAGAGTGAGAAATGTGAGAAACTGTACATCGCACCAGGTAACGGCGGTACAGGCAACTGCGGAGAGAATGTGGCTATCAAGGCTGATGACTTCGAAGCCATCAAGCAGTTCTGCGTTGACAAAGCCATCGACATGGTAGTCGTTGGTCCGGAAGACCCGCTGGTGAAAGGCATCTACGACGACATGAAGACTGACGAGCGCACAAAAGACATCCCCGTTATCGGTCCTTCTAAGGCTGGTGCCGTATTGGAAGGGTCCAAGGATTTCGCCAAAGCGTTCATGGTACGCCACAACATCCCCACAGCACGCTATGAGACCTTTGACGGCGAACACGTGCAGGAGGGTTTAGCCTTCTTGGAGACACTTCAGGCTCCCTACGTGCTAAAGGCCGATGGCCTTTGTGCCGGCAAGGGCGTTCTCATCCTCCCCACCCTCGACGAAGCCAAGAAGGAGCTGCAGGAGATGCTGGGCGGCATGTTTGGCAATGCCAGCAGTCGTGTGGTCATTGAGGAGTTTATGAGTGGCATCGAGTGCTCTGTCTTCGTCCTGACAGATGGCGAGCACTATCAGATACTCCCTGAAGCCAAGGACTATAAGCGTATTGGCGAGCACGATACCGGTCTGAATACTGGTGGTATGGGTTCTGTCAGTCCCGTTCCCTTTGCTACCAAGGAGTGGATGAAGAAGGTGGAGGACCGCATCATCCGTCCTACCGTAGAGGGTCTGAAAGCTGATGGCATCGACTATAAAGGTTTTATCTTCTTTGGTCTTATCAATAGAACAAACACCCCCACTGGCTCGCCAGAACCCTATGTCATCGAGTACAATTGCCGTATGGGCGACCCAGAAACTGAGAGCGTCATGCTGCGTTTAAAATCAGACATTGTTGACCTTTTCGAGGGTGTAGCTGCTGGTAACCTCAACCAGCATCCAATTACATTCGACGAGCGTGCTGCTGTCTGCGTCATGCTGGTCAGCGGTGGTTATCCTGAAGCATACAAGAAAGGTTACCCCATTACGGGTATTGAGAATGTAGAGGGGAGCATCGTCTTCCACGCAGGAACAGCATTGAAAGATGGACAGATAGTCACCAACGGAGGTCGTGTCATTGCCGTTTCTTCCTATGGAGCCAACAAGGAAGAGGCTCTCAAGAAATCTTTCACCGAGGCTCAGAAGATACAGTTCACCGACAAGTATTTCCGTCGTGACATTGGTGCAGACCTGTAAGAGGTAAAAAGTAAGAAGTAAGAGGTAAGAAGTGAGAGGTGAGGAAGCGACTGCAAAATAGGATTGCGGAAAGCAAGATGACCATGCCCGCCACCACCATCTATGCGCTGGTGGTGTGGCTTTTATGTGGCATGCTGACCAACCACTGGTGGTGGCAGATAGGCTGCTTTGCCGTCACCACCTACCTGATGGTACAACTAAACAACACCAATGTCCTGATACGCATCTTCTCACGCATGGTGAGCAGTGCGTTTCTGGCCTTGTCGTGTACGGCCTGCTTCCTCTTTCCTGTCTTGCGCGAAGCTGTCATGATTACCTTTCTGACAGCCTTCACCCTATTGCTGTTCCACACCTATCAGGACAAAAAGGCCGTAGGACTAACCTATTATGCCTTCCTCCTCTTCGGAGTGGCATCAACAGCCTATGTCCACGTGCTTTTCTTCCTGCCACTCATCTGGCTGCTGATGATTACCAACATCATGTCGATGTCATGGCGCACATGGGTAGCATCACTCTTAGGACTGGTGACACCTTACTGGTTTGGCAGCATCTGGTTGCTCTACCAGAAGAGCTACACATTAGCCATAGAACACTTCTCGGCACTTACCGTCTTTGAAGAACCCTTCAACCTCTATGGCATCACAGACAGTCAGAAGGCGACATTAGCACTAGTCATTCTGCTGGCCATTATCGGTGCCATACACTTCATCCACAAGAACTTCCTTGACAAGATACGCATCCGAATGTACTACGGGTTCTTTATGTGGATGGACTTGGCTGCTTTGGTGTTCTTACTGCTGCAACCACAGCATTTCAATGCCATGTTGCTCATCATGATAGTGAACACCTCACCGCTGATAGCACACTTCGTGGCGCTAACATCCACCAAGATAACTAACATCGCCTTTCTGGTGCTTAGCGCCATCACATTCCTGCTGACAGTATATAATATATGGATTACATCATCTCTCTTCTCATAAGCTACGGCTATTGGGGCATGCTCGTCACAGCCTTCGTCGCCGGTTCCTTCTTCCCGTTCTCCAGCGAGGCGGTAATGACAGGACTGCTGGCTGCAGGTCTGGACCCTTGGGGACTGATTATCTATGGTACCATCGGCAATGTGGCAGGCGGTATGTTCAATTATTTCGTAGGACGTATGGGTAAGCTGGAATGGATAGAGAAATACCTGCACGTCAAGCAGAAAGACCTTGACAAAGCCACCCGTTTCATGGGCGGTCGCGGAGCCTGGATGGGCTTCTTTGCCTTTGTACCGCTGCTGGGTTCGGCCATTACCATCGTCCTTGGACTGATGCGTGCCAACATTCCCATTTCACTGACCAGTATCGCATTGGGTAAATTCCTGCGTTATGTGCTACTCATCTATGGTGCACAACTGCTTATCTAATAATTTCCCTTAATTTCCACTAATTTCTTTCGTAAAATTCTCCTTTCTCGATTATATATATTACCTTTGCAGGTTGGAATAGAAAATTAATAGACCATCAAATAATGAAACAATTCAGAATCGTGGACAACATCATGGGTTGGCTGGCCTTTGCCATTGCTGCCATCGTGTACTGTTCCACCGTCGAACCGACAGCATCATTTTGGGACTGTCCGGAATTCATCTCCACAGGTTACAAACTGGAAATCGGTCACCCGCCCGGGGCACCGTTCTTCATGCTGACAGCCAATCTGTTCTCTCAGTTTGCCAGCGACCCGTCACAGGTAGCCATCATGGTGAACATGATGAGTGCATTGTTGTCTGCAGCAACCATCCTGTTCCTGTTCTGGACCATCAGCCACTTGGTGCGCCGTCTGCTCATCAAGCAGGAAGATTTCCGCAATGCCGTTACACTGAAGGATATCCCTATGTACAAGTGGATAGCCATCGAGGCATCATCCATGGTGGGCGCACTCATCTACACCTTCAGCGACACCTTCTGGTTCTCGGCTGTCGAGGGTGAGGTGTATGCCTACTCATCGGCTTTCACCGCTGTTGTCTTCTGGCTGATTCTGAAATGGGAAGACCAGGCCGACCAGCCCCATGCAGACCGTTGGCTGGTGCTGATTATGTACATGACAGGTCTTTCTATTGGCGTTCACCTGTTGAACCTGTTGTGTCTGCCAGCCATCGTACTGGTTTATTACTACCGCAAATTCCCCATCGACGACCCCAAGCGCGACCTGAAGGGCTCACTCATTGCCCTGTTCATCTCAGTAGTCATCCTGGCTGCTGTGCTCTATGGTGTCGTACCTGGCATCGTACAGGTCGGTGGTTGGTTCGAGTTGTTCTTCGTCAACGTACTGGGTTGTCCGTTCAATACGGGTGAGATCGTCTATATCTTCCTCCTTGTAGCAGTCATCATCTGGGCTATCTACGAGACCTACAACGACAAGGCTCCCAAGCGTCAGAACGCAGCCTTCCTGCTGGCTGTCGCCATGCTGGGTATTCCGTTCTACGGACACGGCTACTCAGCAGCCATCATCGGCATCGTGGTACTCGTCGTTATGTGGTTCATTCTTGGCTATCAGGTCAAGGTCAATGGCCAGAAGCCTAAAGCCCTTGTCAGCGCCCGCATCAAGAACACCTCGCTGCTCTGCATGCTGATGCTGATGATTGGCTACTCCTCATACGCCCTCATCGTTATCCGTTCGTCAGCTAATCCGCCGATGGACCAGAACTCACCAGAGGACATCTTCACCTTGGGCGAATATCTGGGTCGTGAGCAGTATGGCCAGCGTCCCCTATTCTATGGTCAGGCCTACACCTCACAAGTCGCTTTGGAGAAAGACGGTGAATACTGCAAGCCTGTCATGAAGAAGGGCGACCCCGTCTGGCAGCGAAAGGAAAAGGCCTCGCCTGACGAGAAGGATGAGTATTTCGTAGTACGCACCAAGGACGAGTACCAGTATGCACAGAACATGTTCTTCCCCCGCATGTACAGCTCTGCCCATCGTGGCAACTATGAGAGTTGGATGGGCGAAATCAGTGGTCGCGAAGAGATGTACGACCGTTGTGGTGAGATGATTAGCGTCAAGGTGCCCTCACAGTTCGAGAATCTGCGCTTCTTTATCAGCTACCAGTGCAACTGGATGTACTGGCGCTACTTCATGTGGAACTTTGCAGGCCGCCAGAACGACCTGCAGGGTAATGGCGAACTGGAGCACGGCAACTGGCTGTCAGGCTTTGACTGGTTCGACAACTGGCGCTTAGGCGACCAGAGCAAACTGCCTGATGAACTGAAAGAGAACAAGGGACATAACGTCTTCTACTGTCTGCCGCTCATCCTGGGTCTTATCGGACTCTTCTGGCAGTCATTGGGCAAGCACCATAACAATATCAAGGACCAGACGGGTATCCGTCAGTTCTGGGTGGTCTTCTTCCTGTTCTTCATGACAGGTCTGGCCATCGTTATCTACTTGAACCAGACACCTTCTCAGCCTCGTGAGCGTGACTACGCCTACGCTGGTTCGTTCTATGCTTACGCCATCTGGTGTGGTATCGGTGTGGCAGGTATTATCGAATTGCTAAGCCAAAAACTCAAGAGAGTCAATATGGTTGTTCTCGCCTCACTGGTATCACTGGTCACCCTGGCCGTTCCTGTTCAGATGGCCACTCAGACTTGGGACGACCAC
Organism: uncultured Bacteroidales bacterium; assembly: GCA_902772585.1. Classification (GTDB taxonomy): domain Bacteria; phylum Bacteroidota; class Bacteroidia; order Bacteroidales; family Bacteroidaceae; genus Prevotella. The sequence goes on from CACYBB010000002.1 coordinate 46,648, forward strand.
GACCGCTCAGGCCGTTACACCTGCCGTGACTTCGGACAGAACTACTTGATGACATTGCAGGATAAAGGCAATCCGATTATCTTCACCAATGGCGACAACGACACCTTCCCCTTGTGGTACAACCAGGACGTAGAAGGTGTACGTACCGATGCCCGCGTGTGCAACCTGAGCTACCTGCAGACTGACTGGTACATCGACCAGATGCGTCGTCCTGCCTACGACTCTCCCAGCGTGCCCATCTCGTGGGAGCGCATTGAGTACTGCGCAGGCACCAACGAGTATGTCAGCATTGAACCAGAGATGAAGGAGGCCGTACTTGACCACTACCGACAGCATCCTGACGAGGCCCGTCAGCAGTTTGGCGACGAGCCCTTCGAACTGAAGAACGTCCTGAAGTACTGGGTACGTTCTAAGAATGCAGACCTGCACCTGATACCTACCGACACGCTCTATATGACCATCGACAAGGAAGCCGTACGCCGCAGTGGTATGCTGATGGCTACCGACTCCATCCCCGACAAGATGGTTATCTCGCTGAAAGGCAAGCGTGCACTGTATAAGGGCGACCTCATGATTCTGGAGATGCTCGCCCAGTGCAACTGGGAGCGTCCTATCTATGTGGCCGTCTCTGTTGGCGACGACAATTACATCAATCTGGGTGACAACGTTATCACTGAGGGTCTGGCCTACCGCATCACGCCGTTTACGACGACACACGATGGCAAGCCTATCCCAGGTGTCAAGAACTTCGATACGGAGAAGACCTACGACAACGTGATGCATCGCTTCAAGTTTGGTGGCATCGACAAGCCTGGCATCTATCTTGACGAAACGGTCATGCGCATGTGCTACACCCATCGTCGCACCATGTCTAAACTGGCCCTTGAACTGATGTACGAAGGCAAGGACAAGAAGGCTGAAGAGGTTCTGCGCTATACAGAGAAGATGATTCCTGCGTACAACGTGGGCCACAACTACAGCTCTGGCTCGCTCGATATGGCTCGCACATGGGCTTCGCTGGGCAACAAGAAGGAAGCACTGAACATCATCAACCAGATGTGGAAGAACTCCGTGCAGTACATGAAGTGGTTCTGTTCGCTGGAGCAATATCGTTTCGATGCTGCCAAGCACGACTGCCTCATCAACTTCTACATCCTCGAGCAGCTGGCATCACTCACTGAGATTGTCGATAAGAACACCTACGAACAGCAGATGAAGGAACTCACGCTCCTTGGCAACATCTTCGAGCAGCGTGGTGGCAAGTTGTATGAAGACTAAATAGCAAATTGTCTAATAGTAAATCGTCAAATAGTCAAATAACAACGTGTTTATTGAGCAACCATCCAAATGGCTGCGCTGGATGTACCCCAAGGCACTCTGGCGTATGGACCCCAACGAGAAGGCCGTCTATCTGACCTTCGACGACGGGCCCATCCCTGAGGCTACACCCTTCATCCTCGACACGCTGGCGAAGTATGGCGTCAAGGCCACCTTCTTCATGGTGGGTGACAACGTCCGCAAATACCCAGAGTTGCACCAGCGCGTCGTTGCCGAGGGCCACCGCATCGGTAACCATACCCACAACCACATGGGTGGTTTGCGCCATTCCGTCCGCGAATACAGCTACAATGTGGAGAAGGCCAACGCCTATCTGCATACCAATCTGGTGCGTCCGCCTCACGGATGGATGCGTCACGACCAGTATGCATGGCTCAGTCGCAAGTTCAAGATTGTCATGTGGGACCTTGTGACGCGTGACTACTCTAAATGGCTGACGGCTACCGACGTGTTGAACAACGTAAAGCGCTATGCCCGCAATGGTAGCATCATCACCTTCCACGACTCGCTGAAGAGCATCGAGAAGTTGCGCATTGCCCTACCCGCCGCCATCGAGTGGCTGCTTGCCGAAGGCTATGCCTTCAAGATCTTTGAGTAATAAGCAACTAATTGTATATAAAATAGGTGGAACCCGCAGGCTCCACCTATTTTATATATAAGGTACGCGCAATTACTTCTGCAGCATCTTGACACCGTTCTTAATCACAATACCCTTGAAGTCGTTACCAACCTTCTGGCCTGCGAGGTTGAATACAGCGCCGTCGTTAGCCTGAGCTGCCTTCACAGTCTGGATAGCAGTAGCACCATTACCTGCTTCAAATCCGTAGAAGTTCATAGAACCAGTAGGATAAGTGAGCACAACTTCTCCTGCAGCAACCTCAACTGTAACAGCTGGATAAACCTTTGTCTCCTTTTCAGGATCTGTTTCGTCCAAACCCTTTACCAATACAGCATCACCTTCCTGAACGACTTTATTATAAAGTTCTGTTTCGTTCTGAGTAATTATCAGGTTACGATCAGTAGCACCGTTTGAACCAGTACGTACATACACTTTCAATGTGCCAGCTTCAGCAATAGCCAAATGGATTTGATTTTTAGAGCTGCTCTTACCACCAGACTTCAGTCGATATGAAAACTTGGTCTGCGTATTAGCATCACCAAAATAAGCATTGTTGGCATCAATAGCCATTTTTCCATCAGTATCAACTAAAGTAATAAAATCTGCAAAGGTTTTTCCGTCTAAAGAACCTGCGGATGCGACATCACCCTCTTGGAAATAATACTTCTGTGCATTAGCACTCAATGCCATAGCGGCAACTGCAATAAGCGTAAAAATTTTCTTCATAAGCATTTTTGTTTTGGTTTATAAATTATATGTTTGAACTTGTTTCGTAGTACAATTACCCTGCAAAGATAGAGATTTTATCTGAAAGTTCCAAATATAAGGAACAAAAAACGATTTTTATCGTCGCAAAGGTTTACGTGAAAGTTGATAAAGAAAAACAAAAATAATTGTCTATTTATTTTGTATTGTCCTCGCTTATTAGTAATTTTGCAGGCGAATTGGTCAGGGAATGAGGTGCAAATCCTCAACTGTCCCGCAGCTGTAAGCAGCCAAGAGCTGGTGCGAACACGATGTCACTGATATTTTTGGGAAGACGTTCGCCACCGGGTTGCAAGTCAGAATACCTGCCTCTTCAAACAAATGCACCACTGCCAGTCTCTGGGGTTAGACTGCAAGGTGCGATACGTGTATTATTATATAAGTCTCAGGGAGGCTTATGTCGTGAGACAAGGGTCTCCCACTTTTTAAATTGAGAATTAAGAGAAAACTGATGAGGAAACGATGGCTGGTGACAGTGGCGATGATGTGTTCGCTGACTGCACTACAGGCACAGACGACAGACAAAGAGGCACGCATAAAGAAAAGCGTGCCAGACCTTGAACAGCAGTTGCATGAGGTCGTCGTAACAGGTACTGGCACTCAGCACCTGCTGAAAGATGCGCCCGTACAGACCGAGGTCATCAGCGGAAAAGCCCTGCGCAGCTTCCTCTTGCTATCAGGCTCGCAGTCCGTTAACGGACAGTCGAAGAAAAAGAAGCCTGACATGCAGAAAGACACTATCGCGCTGCAAGGCGTGACAGTTGTCGGTAAGACGAATACCCAGCGACTGCGCGAGGGAGCGCTGTCGGTGAATGCTATTGACGTGCGTTCTATGGCCAGCTCTATCCATTCCATCAGTGAACTGGTAGACCGCACGGCAGGCGTGAAGATTCGCGAGGAAGGCGGCATGGGCTCTGACTTCGACCTGAGCATCAACGGCATGACGGGAAGCTCGGTGAGATATTTCTTGGATGGCGTCCCCCTAGACACGAAAGGTTCAGGGGTCACGCTGGCCAATATTCCCGTCAGCATCATTGACCACATAGAGGTCTATAAAGGTGTGGTACCCACCTGGCTCAGCAGCGATGCGCTGGGCGGTGCCGTGAATATTGTGACGCATCGCAAGAAACAGAACTACTTGGATGCCTCCTACGGGTTCGGCTCGTTTCATACCCATCGGGGTGACATCAATGGACAATACGTATTCAAGAACGGGCTAACGCTACGCCCCACCCTAGGTGTGAACTACTCCAAGAACGACTACATGATGCATGATGTGGAGGTGTGGGACGAGTCCGTACGCCAATACCAGCCCCAAGACCGTCGCCGTTTTCATGACGATTACTTCAGCCTATTAGCACAACTGGAGGCAGGCTTCACAGACAAGTGGTGGGCAGATGAGTTTTTCGTAACAGCATCGTTCCAGACAACGCACAAGGAATTGCAGACGGGTCAGGTACAGACACGCGTCATCGGACAGGCCGAGCGTGAATCGAAGTCGTGGAGCATTGGTGCCCGTTACCAGAAACGCCACTTCCTGCTGAAAGACCTGAGTCTCAACCTCTCGTTGTCGCATACCTGGGACCACAGCATTACAACGGATACTGCCCACCGCCAGTACGACTGGAACGGTGACTATATCAAGAGTTCACGCAACGAGATAAACGGTCGTGCCTTCTCGCAGCGCCACATCAAGCGCCCATTGACCACAGTACGTGGCGACCTTGGGTACCATTTTTCTGATCAGCACGCGCTAAACCTCAGCTACTCGTTCCAACGCATTGGCAACGACCGCTGGGACGAGGTTCAAAAGGATTTTGAACCCGCCAACGATGTAATGGCGAAACACATCATCGGACTGGCGTACAACCAGTCGCTATTGGGTGGCCGACTGTATAACACCTTCTTCCTGAAAGACTATATCAACTATCTGTCCGTAGAACAAACCGACCTCCAGTTTCTTACTGGTGTAAGGGAGGTGGAGGCTTCCAATACCCAGAGCAGTTGGGGTGGAGGCATCGGTACTCGCTTCGAAATCTTCAAGCCACTTGCTGTCAAAGCCAGTTACGAGCATAGCGTGCGCCTGCCCTTGGCACGAGAGTTGTTGGGCAATGGTACCACCATCTATGCCAACCTGGCCCTGCAACCAGAGAAGAGCGACAATCTGAACCTGGGACTCTTTGGTACCTTGAGGACTGATCTGCATACCTTTTACTATGAGGTCAATGGTTTCCTGCGTTTTGTCGATAACTACATACAGCCACAGATAACAGAGAAGGAGGGTACCATGCAGTATGCCAACGAACCTGCTATACACATCAAGGGTGTAGAAGGCGAACTTCGTTACGATTGGAATCGACGCCTGCAGGTGGTTGCCAACATGTCGTGGCAAGATGCGCGCGACAAGCACCAATATCTTTCAACTGGCAAACAATCGGTAACCTATAATAATCGCGTGCCCAACCGCCCGTGGCTCTTCGCCAATGCAGAGGTGCGCTACGATGCAGCCCATTTGGTCTCTCACCTCCTACCACTCACCTCTCACCTCTATATCGGTGCAGACTACCAATGGGTACACTGGTACTACCTATCGTGGGAGGCCTATGGTGCCAAAGAAACAAAGGCCCGTATACCAGAGAAAAGTATCTTTGGCGCCAACATCACCTATTCGTGGATGAAGGAGCGCTACAATATATCACTCACAGCAGACAATATCTTCGACCAGACGGTCTATGATAACTATAAGTTGCAGAAACCTGGACGCTCCTTATTTGTGAAATTCAGATTATTATTACAATAAACATTAAACAACAAACAATTAAGACAACAATGAAAAAGCTAAGTTTCTTACATTCAGCTATGGCAGCACTGATGCTGACCGCTGCATTCACATCTTGTTCAAAGGACGACGATGGCGACAGTAATCCGCTCCCAAGTACCGCTCACTACGATCTAACAGTTACTGTCGGACTTCATGGTGGAATGAGCAAGGACAAGACGCACATCACACTTGGTGTCAGCTCTTTGGATGACGCGACCCAGACCATCAATTTCGAAGGTAATGGTGCCGAAATTACAGACTACACCATGGAAGCTGCCTATGACGGTAAGTATATGTACCAGATACCTAACAGTGGTGGTCGTTTCTCGAAACTACAGCTTGTAGGCAAAGAGATGAAAGTTATTCAGGAGCAACCTTTCGTCAAGAACACCTACACCGCTCGAAAGTTCACTCACGCATGGGTTGGTCGTACGCTGATTATCATGGCTGCTGATGGCGAAAACAAGAATATCCTGTGGACAAAGCTTAATGCCGACGACATGACTATCGTTGATGAAGGCACATTGGCTCTTCAACCTACAGAGGGTTACGACAAACTGACCACTACAGGCATTCTGACCTATCGCAAGAGCGATAAGAAATTATTTTATTTCTACTATGGCAAAGGTATAGTGGCAGGTGACAGCAAGGACACCAACGAGCCATACTTCCATATTGCCGTTATCAGTCCTGAGACAATGGCTGTCGAGCAGGACTTCGTCAACACCGCAAAGGCTTCTCAGATGCAAGGTTCAGCCTACGGCGAGTTACTGCAGGACTTCGTCTTCTTCGACGAGCAGGACAACCTCTACCTCTCTATATTTAATAAGGTTGGCAAGAAAAACATTGGACAGGTAGTGCGTATCAAGAAGGGTGAGTTCGACTTCGAACAGGGTTACAATGCCTTCCCCGATGCACTGGGTAAGATTTGCACTATCCAGTACCTTGGTGGCAATAAAGCACTAGCTTACTCTGGCGATGCTAGTGCTGGAACAGGCATTCAGGATGTTGCTTACTACTACTCTATCCTGGATCTGAATGCAAAGACTGCAACCCGTCTGCAATATAATGGCAACGACATTGCCTATAGCGCAGGTAGCTTCTCACAGCGTTCAGTATACAACGCAAAGGAAAACAAGGCTTATATCGGTGTCAGCACAAAAACTGAGGAGTGCATCTACATCTATGACGTAGCATCTGGCAACGTTACCAAGGGCATAACCATTGCTCCAGGCTACTATTTTGACCAGATTCGCTTCTTCGAAGAGTAATATCAACTTTTCTATTTACTATGAAAAAGCCCGTATCATTCCTCTCGCTTGGTCCTGGCGACCCTGAGTTGTTAACGCTCAAGGTCGTCAAAACCTTGCGGGAGGCTGATATCGTGGTGATTCCCAGTACAGCAGGAAGATCGAGGGCTGCGGAGATAATCCGAGAGTGGTGCAACGGAGACAAGATGTATCGCTACGAACTGCCCATGCAGAAAGACCGCTCGGCAGTCCGTAAGGTCTATGACGACATCTGTCAGCAGGTCGTTGCGTGGTACAACGAAGAACGCCGCATCGCCATCGTTGTCGAGGGCGACGTCAACATCTATGCGTCTATCCACTACGTGCTGGACGAACTGAAACGGATGGACATTCCTGTCATCCAACAACCAGGAATCCCCTCATTTATTGCTGCTGCAGCAATGGCAGACCTCTCGCTGGTCAGCGGACAACAACGTCTGGTAGTTTTGCCTGGTGATGCTGATGGCGAGACGCTAAAACAGCTATTAGCCAGCAACCACGTGGTAGTCATCATGAAACTGTCGCAATGTGCTGAGGCACTGAAGGATTTCCTGCGCCAGCATCCTACTATCACTTGTCATTATTTCGAGAACGTAGGTACCACAGAGGCCTTCCATACATCTGTGTGTGACGTGATTCTGTCACGTCAAATCCCCTATTTCTCACTTTGCATCCTTTTTCCTGCTTGACTTTGCAGGATTTTTTGTATCTTTGTCCCCATGAAAAGCGCTTTTCTCATCGCAGCACCCACTAGCGGCTCTGGCAAGACAACGATTGCCAGAGGACTGATGGCATTGTTCACAGAGAAAGGCTACAAGGTACAACCCTTTAAATGCGGACCTGATTATATCGATACGAAGTTCCACAAGGCGGTATGCGGACGGCCCAGCATCAACCTCGACACGTTTATGGCTACGCCAGCGCACGTTCGTGAGCTCTTTGAAGACTACGGACAGGATGCTGACATCTGCGTGGTAGAAGGTATGATGGGACTTTTCGATGGCTACGATCGCGACAAGGGTTCCTCAGCTGAGATTGCTCGCATATTGGACATTCCCGTCGTGCTGGTCGTCGATGCCAAGAGTGCTGCCTACTCAATGGCCCCACTCTTACAGGGGTTCCTCAATTTCCGCAAAGATGTCAGCATCGCAGGAGTAATATTTAACAAGGTGGGCTCGAAGCGCCACTTCGAGATGCTTCGTCAGGTGTGCGACGACCTGCATATTGAGTGTTTCGGCTGCCTACCCAAAGATGCTTCGCTGGAACAAGGTTCACGCTATTTGGGCTTGGATTTCTCAGAAAAGGCAGAAAGCAAGGAACTCATCAAACTGATAGAGGCACAGGTCGATTGGAGGGGACTCAGTTCGCTGTCAGTCCGAAGGCGTCGGACAACAAGTCCGAAGGCGTCGGACAACAAGTCCGAAGGCGTCGGACTAAGAGTTTGCTGCGCTTCAAACACAGAGAGCTTCAGTTTCCTCTATCAGGAGACAATAGACTCGTTTAGCACAGTACGGTTTTTCGACCCTGAGACGGAGGTGCCATCGCTTAAAGATATCGACCTGCTCTATCTGCCTGGTGGCTATCCAGAGAAGCATTTGGAGGCATTGGTGCAAAATGAGGTCTGCCGCAAAGCCATCAAGGACTATGCCGAACAGGGGGGACGCATCATCGCTGAGTGTGGTGGCATGATGTATCTCTGCCAAGCCATCGTGACAGATGATGGCAGCTACCCCATGTGTGGCGTACTGCCCTACTCCATCACGGCTCGCAAGACAGAGCGCAAACTGTCTCTTGGCTATCGTCGCTTTGTCCTTGATGGCAAAGAATATCGTGGTCATGAGTTCCACTATACGCAATTCTTAGGCGAAAAACCTGCTTCCGCCACACAGGTTTATAACGCCAAGGGTGAGCCTGTCGACACACCCGTTTTCAAGTACAAGAATGTTTTAGCCAGCTATACGCATCTATATGTCCACTAAGTTACACCCCATCATGTTCGCAGGAACAGGCAGCGATGTTGGCAAGAGCATCGTGGCAGCAGCGTTCTGTCGCATCTTCAAGCAGGACGGTTACCATCCTGCCCCATTCAAGGCACAGAACATGGCGCTGAACTCCTACGCCACACCCGATGGACTGGAGATTGGTCGTGCACAAGCTGTACAGGCCGAGGCAGCAGGCATCCCCTGCCATACGGACATGAACCCCTTGCTGCTAAAGCCCAACTCCGACCACACCTCGCAAGTTGTCCTGAATGGTAAGCCGATAGGCAATAAAGATGCCTACGACTATTGGCGACAAGGCACATCGGAAATTGACTTCCGCTCCGAGGTTCATGCCGCCTTCGATCGCCTTGCCTCGCGCTATAATCCTATCGTGATGGAGGGTGCTGGCAGCATTGCGGAGATTAACCTGAAGGACCGCGACTTGGTCAACATGTCGATGGCACAACATGCAAAGGCCGATGTCATTCTAGTGGGCGACATCGATCGTGGGGGCATCTTCGCTTCTGTCTATGGCAGTATCATGTTACAAAGTCCTGAGGACCGCAAACGCATTAAAGGCATCATTATCAACAAGTTCCGTGGCGACATGCGTCTCTTCGACGAGGGGCGCAAGATGCTCGAGAATATCTGTGGCATTCCCGTGCTTGGCGTCATACCTTATTATAAAGACATCTACATAGACGAGGAGGATAGCGTGGCGTTGGAACAGAAGCGCAAGCAATTGGCTGATGACAAGGTAAACGTAGCTGTCGTCCTTTTACGACATATTAGCAACTATACCGACTTCGACACCTTGGAGCGCGACCCTCGCGTCAACCTCTTCTATACCAACAACACCAAGGACATCGAACAGGCGGACATCATCATTCTGCCTGGTACGAAGTCAACACTCGACGACCTGCTGGAACTGCGTCGCAATGGTTGCGCACAAGCCATCCAGCGTGCCCATCGTGATGGCAAGCTGGTCATTGGCATCTGTGGTGGTTACCAGATGCTGGGACAGACTGTCAACGACCCCGAAGGTATCGAGGGTAGCATCAGCAGTCTGCCTGGTCTGGGACTGTTGCCCATTAACACCACGATGACGCAGGAGAAGACCACCCGTCAGATGACGTTCCTGTTCGATGGTCAGGAGTGTCAGGGCTACGAGATTCATCAAGGTGTCAGTGATACTGACGAGACCATCCTCCAGACAGCCCATTGCATCGGCACCTACATTCACGGCTTCCTCGACAATGCCCCCGTCATTGAGCAGTTGCTGAGCCATCTTGCGGTTCAGCGGTCTCCGCTGAACGCTCAGAGTATCACCACTTTCAAGGACCAGCAATACGACAAGCTGGCTGCTCATGTCCGCCAATATGTCGATATGGAACGCATCTATCAAATCTTGACCAGCGATGATTAAAGGACACGGCGACGACGCATACCAATATCCGCACATTGTTTCCGATTTCTCGTCAAACATTTGTGCAGGCAAGAGCCATCAGGCCTTGATGGGCTTTTTGGCTGCTCATCCTGAACTGACCAGCCACTATCCAGAGCCCGAGGCGTGGTCGCTGGAACGCATGATTGCTGAGCAGCATGATTTGAATCCAGAACAAGTCATCGTCACCAATGGTGCTACAGATGCCATCTACCTCATCGCACAGGCTTTCCCCATGCAGGCGGATATTCCTCGTCCTACGTTCAGCGAGTACGAAGATGCCTGTCTGCTGTTTCCTCGAACAGACACAGTCCACCGCATACTATGGCTCTGCAATCCCAACAACCCCACTGGCGACGTCTATGACCAGGCTGTCATTGACAAGATGATGGTGAAGTACGACCTTGTGGTGGTTGACCAGTCGTATGAGAACTACACCAACCGTTTCATCATGAATCCACGTTGGGCAGCACGCATGCCTAACCTCATCCAGATTCACTCGTTCACCAAGACCTATGCGATTCCTGGTTTACGCTTGGGCTACATCACCGCTCATGCCTCGCTGACAGCGCACCTGCGTCAGTTCCTGCGTCCTTGGAGTGTGTCAGCATTGGCTATCGAGGCAGGCAAGTTCCTGCTACGTAATGACGACGAGTTGCGTTGCACACCCGACCTGAACGAAGCCCAGCGACTACGTGAAGAGTTACAACAAATTGAAGGCATCATCACACAAGAAACACAGACCAACTTCATCCTTTGTCAATGCGTTCCACACTTCGATCTTCAGGTCGAAGAATTCGAAAATGGTAGTGCAGCCCAACTAAAGGACTATTTGGCACGTCAGCACCAAATGCTGATTCGTGACTGTTCCAACTTTAAAGGACTTACCCCACGCCATTTCCGCATCGCAGCCCAGACACCCGCAGAAAACGACGCCCTCGTGGCAGCCATCCGTCAATTCGTAAAATCCATGTAATCCGTGCTATCCGTGTTCGCCATATTACCCTTGCTCCTCGGCTGGTTCCTCGACCTGCTCATTGGCGATCCTGCATGGTTGCCCCACCCCGTCGTAGGCTTTGGCAAGATGATTGCCTTTGGTGAACGGCATCTCAACAAGGGTCACTATCGCAAACTGAAAGGTGCCCTCATGGCAATCGGACTGATTCTACTCATCTTTGTTCTCACATGGATTCTGCGCTACGGAATCATTTCTTTGCAACGGACTGACACAGACTTACTCGGACTTTCTTCATGGACTATTGCCAAGTCCGTGTCAGTCTGTGTCAGTCCGCTGCTAATACTCTTTGATGCTCTTGCCGTCTTCTATTGCCTCGCTGGCACCACGCTGATTCGTGAGGTTCGCCAAGTCTTCCTTGCTGTTGACCGTTCACTCGACGAAGGTCGTAAGCAGGTTGCTCGCATCGTGGGTCGCGACACCTCAGAGCTCTCTGCCCAAGAGGTACGCACAGCCGCATTAGAGACGTTAGCCGAAAATCTCTCTGATGGCGTCATTGCTCCACTCTTCTGGTTTGCCATCCTTGGTGTTCCAGGCATGTTAGCCTATAAGATGGTGAACACCCTCGACTCCATGATTGGCTACAAGACTGACCGCTACCGTGATTTCGGCTGTTGGGCAGCCCATATCGACGACATCGCCAACTACATCCCTGCTCGTCTCACTGCCCTGCTGATGATACTTTTTCCCCCTAAGTTCTTTGACCTTAACGGTACAAAGTGTGGCGTTGCAATAGGGGGAATCAAAGGGGGTCTGAACAGACTAAAGTTCGTATATCAATACGGACGACACCACGCCTCGCCAAACAGCGGTTATCCGGAGGCAGCATTGGCAGGCATCCTCAACTGTCGCTTTGGTGGTCCTCACTATTACTTCGGCCAACTCTTCGACAAACCCTTCATCGGCACCAACGAGCGCCCCTTAACCACTGACGACATGAAAAAAGCCGTCCTGATAAACAGAACGGCAGAAATCTTGATGGTAGTAATCGTTAGCTGTTTGCTATTAGCCATCACAAGCGTTTCATGATACGTGCAATAGCACGATTGAGCGACTCTGTGGGTTCAATGATGTTATAATCCTGCCAGAATACAGGGTCAAGGAAGTAATCAACCTTGTCGAAGAAGGCATCGCGCTGGTCAAACGACTCACGACCACGGATGGGATGCGCTGTAGCGACATCCTGACCTGTAACAACCATCTCGCAACAAGCCGTAAAGGACGTAGCAAAGAGTCGACGACGCCAGTCACAATTGAAGCGGAACAGAGTGCGAATATAGCTGATGCGCGTAACATCGTTATCCTGACGGAAGTCCACCAACAGCGACAACTCCTTAGGACGGAAGCGCACACCTAGAGGTTTCTTTACCAGCATCATCATTGTTGCTTTGTTACGGTCTTTCATATCCAACTCCAGTTCTGCACGGGTGAAGGCCAGCGTCTCCTGATCAATATACAGCTTACCGTAATAGAGTGCGTAAGGCATGATGCGACGCGGACGGATACTCACAACATATTGGTGACGGTCACCAATGGTGGTCGGCACCTCCATCTGCATCTGATAGCAGTCCAGATCCTCTTCATTCAACAGGAAATCACGCTGTTTGACAATATCCAGTTGGATAGGCAACACAGGACCACCCGTCACCTTAACACTCAGCGTATCGCCCTTGCGAGGACTTAGCAAGCGACGTCCCTTACGGATGGCCACGCGGTCGTCAGCATTCTCCCAATAGGCATAGGACGACTTATACATGTCCACAACTCCCTCAGCTATCATGATATAGTTCTGGCGCTTCTGAGCTGTTTCCCGATAGAAGCAATGGAACAGTTCAGGATGCTGGCTATAGTTCTTAGGAATCTTGCTGATGGCTGCCATTACTAAATCGCGGGCATTCGTGTTCATGACCAGTACCTCTTGCAATTGGATGGTTGCCGGACTCAGACTGATGCGCAACTCCCCACGCTGCAACTGATCCAGTCGCACACGCTGGGCACGAAATCCTACATTCGACACCGTAATCGTCTTCAGTTCCGATTCCGCTTTCAACACAAAGTAGCCATCACCATTCGTCACCACAGTATGTCCCCCACCCGTCACGCTGGCACCTACCAACGGCTTTCCTGTAGTACGGTCTAGCACCGTTCCACTCACCTGCGTAATCGTCTGTGCGCTGACATCCATCAAAGCCAGCACCGCCAATAATCCTATGAACAATATCCTCCTCATCACAGTATCCTCCCCTTGCGTCATCATTATTGGTTCTTGTGTACTTTGCAAAGATAGCGATTTTTTCAGAAAGAACCAAATAATTGTGTATCATTTTTTTGAGAAAAATCTCTCATCTCTCCCATCATCATTGGGAAAGCCTTTGTACAAAAGGATTCCGGCACGGGAGAGATAATTTTTATCCCTCCCAAATCTCTCCCTCATCCCTCCGTCACACAATGCAGAGATTGCTATCGAAAGACGTGGATACTTTGAGCCGACGGGAGAGATGGACCACTTTTCGTTAATAACCCCTCGTTATTCGAAAATAAGGCACACCCTTATTGTTCAATAACCAGACATTAAAAGTTCCTATCATTCGTTTTAAGTAACGCTATTCATTCCCAGTTTGGGAATTATTGATTCCCAGTCTGGGAACAAAACATTCCCAGGCAGGGAATAAGCGTTCGCCATTTCTATCAAAATCCGCAACTATAATTCTAACATGCCACACTGTAAAATACTAATGTTAAATATCAATAAATTATATTGCATTATACTCGATTTGCACTACCTTTGCAGTAATTATGAAAAAAGTTTTGATTTTTACTGTATTAGGGATACTGTTACTCATCAGCTGCTCAGGTGAGCATGAAGAAAACCGTGAACAACCAAAGGAACTGATTAAGTTAGGAATTTCATACATTAGTGCTGGTTATGAATCAGGAAGAGACTATGTCGGAGTTATGACCGATTTGCCATGGAAAGCCAGCACGTCGGCCGACTGGCTCAGCATCTCGCCAGCATCTGGCAAAGGCAATGATAAGATATTGGTGAGCTGGAAGGAAAACCAGACGTTTGAGGACCGCAAAGCCACTATCGTTTTTTCTGTTGATGGGAAACAGGTGAATCTGACCGTTACACAAGGGCATAAACGCGAAGCATCACATATTGTGAGTGTTAGACCCGTCTACGGCAATTGGGTGGACAATGAGAAGGATTCTGTCGAAGTGGTGTTTGACAGGCCTACGATGATGCTTTACAACGACTACGGCTCCAAGAAGTATGACGGCGGAATGCGCTGGCAAGTGTTAGTTGGAGGAATGGCAGGTAACGAAGTTGAAGTAACATTCACATACATGTCGCTCAATGACAGCATTCGGAATAAAGAAACGTTCACAGTACCATTTTACGATAGGAAGTTTCTGATGCCCGAGCAAGGTGACGCAATCAGGTTTTCAACGCTTTCTCTTGACAAGAAGAGCCTTTGGCTATCGGTCACCAACGAACAGACTGCGCTTTACAGGGTATTGCAAGTGTCGCTCAAAGACATGACGGTGACAAAGAACATCAAGATGCCTTTCGACCCCAGGTTTCTCTGCGTCAATCCCTATAACGGGCTGCTGTATGTACTGCCATATAGCGCCAATCAATTCTCTTATTACGACTACTTCTGCGTGGTTGATCCCGAACAAGGCAAAATCATGAAGACTATAAATATAGAGCCGTCACCAATAGCACATCCGCAATATCCCGAAGTATGTCCCGAGGAGATAGCGTTCACGAAAGATGGTTTTGGCATTCTTCTGCTGAAGGCTGCAGGAAGCACAGGACTTGAATGGCGAACCATCGACAGTACCGACGATGACAAGATTACGTGGAGTGGATACAATTGGGATGTTCACAACATAGAGCATTTGTATACCAACTATAACTATTCGCGCATCTATGCCAATATGTATCCGAGAGTCTGCACCACGCTCGAATGGTATAACAGGGAACATCCGACTCCTGTAGAAATCAGCGTCCACAACAAGTTCAACTCTGATGAGTACTATGCTGGTGGCTATCTGATGGAGATGGCTATGTCGCCCTTTTCCAATAAAGCATTCATCTGTACGTCACCAGCATGTCATGTCGTGGTCGGCCTCGATGCTCCTTTGACATATTCTAAAGTCTATATCGGAGAAACCAGAGGCAGCACGGAAAGTACTTGGGATGAACTGGTACAGGATCGAGACTACGTATATAAGATATGCACTCTACAAGATTATCCATATCTGGAGCTATACGATATGACGAAAAGTGACTTGATATATGCCATACCTCATATTTTTCTCTTAACCAATCAACTAGTAGATTGCCACTTCCTACCTGCCACAAACCAACTGGCCGTGACAAGTATTCAGGGCGTCTGGCTTTTCAATGCCGCAGACATCAAGAATAAAGCGAAGTAAGCTAACCTTCTACGTTGAGGACACTAGCAGAAGAACTTCTATTTTTTCGGCTACGCTCAATAGCACGGTCTTAAAAGAACATACTAAATTCCCCCAGTTTGAACATTAGAAGTATTTCGTAATCTTTGCATTGTCGAAGTTGTTCATTTCGTTCATCATACGGACAGCAGAGTCGACGATGGGGAAGGCACAGAGAGCACCAGTACCCTCGCCAAGGCGCAAGCCAAGATGCAACAGGGGCTTGGCACCAACAATGTCGAGCATGCGCTTGTGACCACTCTCGTCACCACAATGGGTGAAGATCATGTAGTCCTGGACGGCAGGATAGAGACGGATGGCAGCAACAGCACAGGCTGTCATGATGAAGCCATCAACTAATATAATAAGGTGTTGCTCGGCAGCACGCTGCATGGCACCAATGGCAGCCACCATTTCGAAGCCACCGAAATAGCGAATAATGGCTGATGTCTGATGTTTGATGTCTGAGGGGCATCGCTCTAAGGAAATACTCAGTACCTTATATTTATGACGAATGCCGTCGTTGTTGAGACCAGCACCTGCACCAATACACTCCTCCAAAGGGATGTTGCCAAAAAGGTGCATCCAGATGCTGCTGGGCGACGTATTAGCAATACCCATCTCACCAATGCTAAGTACACGACAACCCTCAGCACAGCAGTCATCAACTAAATCGACGCCTACCTGAATGGCCTTATCAAATTCCTCTTCGCTCATCGCTGATTCATAGAGGAAGTTCTTGGTGCCATAGGCTACCTTCCGATTGATAATACCTGGAACGTTTGACAAGTCGTAGTCCACGCCAACATCCACCACACGAAGCTTGAAACAATGCTGTCGACAGAACATATTGACACCTCCGCCACCACGGGTGAAGTTAATCATCTGTTGCCAGGTAACCTCACGAGGCGAGACGCTGACGCCCTCACGCTCAATACCATGATCGCCACCTAAAAGCAGATGACAGGGATGGGCCAGCGATGGTTCCAGCGTCTGCTGAATCAGGCATACCTGCATGGCTAACTCCTCCAAACGCCCCAACGAACCCTTGGGTTTGTTCAGGTTATCTATTTTTTCCTGAATGGTTGTTTTCAGAGATGTATCAACAGGTTGTATATCGAATGCTTTCATTTGATTTTCATTTCTATTCCACTTACCATCAGTATCACTTCGTCTGCTTTCTGTGCAATATACTGGTTCATCCAACCCTGCAGGTCCGTGAACTTGCGCTGGAGAGCATTGTCGCTGACACCACCCAAGCCTATCTCGTTGGTCACAAAGATATAAGTGGCATCATGCTGGGTGAAGGCATCGAACTCACGCTTGGCCTCAGTGAGGATGGCATCGACATTATCGTTAACCATCAACCAGTTAGTCAGCCACAAGGTCACGCAGTCGATGGCCACTACCCTACCCGTCAGGTCGTGACGGCTGAGGTGTAGCTCTTCCTCGATGTTCGTCCACTCAGGTCCACGACGTTCCTGATGGCGACAAACCCGTTCACGAAACTCATCGTCCCACACATGGGCAGTAGCCAGATAAACAGGATTCGTACTCAGACTCAGCGCCAAGGCCTCAGCTTTCTCGCTCTTGCCAGAGCGCTGACCACCAGTAATAAGGATTATCTTCTTCATAGTGCACAAACGACTAAATAAACAGCGAGTTCAACGAGCAGACAGACGGCACCACAGCAGTCGCCCGTATAGCCACGCAGACGATTCCATATCAACAGATAGAGGAAATACATCGCCAGACAGGGCAGGAAGATGACCAACTCCCAAGCCAGACCCGTGTACCACAGATACAAGCCCATCGGCAACAAACCCTGAACAGCCAGACTGATGCTGGCAGGCCACTGCATCTTGCGATAGATGGTCTTATTCTTCGCCTCCTCTTCCCTACGAGCATAGGGCATCATCATGATGAGTTGGGCAGTCACCATCTTCGCATACGGGTCAGCAGCAAGGATGGTCAAGGCTGCCAACGTAGGTGGCAGAGAAAGGAGACAGGCTGCCAACAGCAGTTCATAGAGGATAAGCCCCAGAACACCATAGGTGCCGATGTGCGAGTCCTTCATGATGGCAAGGATGCGTTCTCGATCGTGTCCGCCACCACCAAAACCATCGAGGAAATCGGCCAGTCCGTCTTCATGCAGGGCACCTGTCACTAACAGTCTGACAACAATAGCCAACAATACCGCTATGATATATGGCAGATAAATGCTACCCACATAGAGCGTAGCTGCCATCAGTCCTCCTGTCAGCCAACCAGCAAGTGGCCAATGCTCCACCACCGACTTATAACACTCCTGTGGAGGCTGGTGCAGTCGCCAGAAAGGCAGTCGCGTAAAGAATATCAATGCCGCCCATATACGGTCATACCAACGTGTCTGGTCTATACTTGTCTGCATATATTTCTCATTTATTTTGCAAAGTTACAAATATTTTTGTACTTTTGCATACTGAAAGCATTTAAAAATCAATAGAAATGAAGAAAATTGCTATTGGCTATTTAGTATTGGCTATTGGCTTATGCGCTTGTTCAGGAAAGAAAACAACACAGGCAGATGCCAATGACACCCTTACGACGCAAGGTACGGAGGCCATCGAGGTGAAGTATGCCACAGGGTTCAGCGTGAAGGACTCAGCAGACATCCGACTGGTAGATATTGGCAAGAAAGACCATTTTGCACTGGTTCGCAACAATAATGTCGAGATACCTGCTGGCTATACGAAGGTGGTGGTGCCCATCCAGAACACCATTTGTATGACGGCCCTTCAACTGTCTAACTTCACTGTGCTTGATGCCCACGATGTAGTGAAAGGCATAACGGGTACGAAGAATCTGTTTAACAAGGACATTCTGGCTCGTGTCAAGGACGGTCGCATCGTGAAGATAGGTACGGAGGGCGAGTTTGATACCGAACTCATCCTCGCTGCCAATCCTGATGTCATCTTCATCTCACCCTTCAAACGTGGTGGTTACGAGGCCATCAAAGAGACTGGCATCACGCTGGTGCCCCATCTGGGCTATAAGGAACTCGACCCGTTAGGACAGGCTGAATGGATTAAACTGGTGGGTATGTTCATCGGCAAGGAGCGTAAGGCCAACGAGCTTTTCGCAGGCATCGAGAAACGCTATAACGAATTAAAGTTGAGAGTTGATAGCTTAGATTTGAAAACTAAGCCAACAATCACCAGCGGTGAGATGCACTATGGCACCTGGCGTGCGGTGGGTGGCAAGAACTATCTGGCACAGATATTCCGTGATGCTGGTGCTGACTACGTAGTCAACGACGACGAGGAAGCTGGAGAGAACCTGGAGTTTGAGAAGATGTATGCTCTCTCTGCCAATGCCGACTACTGGCGCATCCTCAACAGTTTCCCTGGCAAGTTTACGTATGACGCGCTGAAGGCCAGCGAACCCCGCAATGCGCTATTTAAGGCTTTCAAGGAGAAAAAAGTCATCTACTGCAACATGAAGCTGCAGCCCTACTACGAGATAACCCCTGTAGAACCCGATGTGCTGTTGAAAGACCTCGTTGCCATCTTCCATCCAGAACTGGTAGAGAGTGACTACGAACCCAAATACTACCGTTTACTGAAATAAATGAAGGCTCCAAAGTTTGTCATACTCCTCGCAGCTATCGCCGTACTGCTGATTGTCAACCTACTCATCGGTACAGTGAAGATTCCCGTCGTTGATGTCTGTCGCATCCTCGGTGGTGGTGGCGATAACGAGATATGGACAAACATCATCTTCAGCAGTCGTCTGCCACAGGCATTGACAGCCATTGTGGCTGGCGCAGGACTGGCAGTCAGCGGCTTACAGATGCAGACCGTTTTCCGCAATCCATTGGCAGGCCCGTCGGTATTGGGTATCAGCAATGGTTCAGCACTGGGTGTTGCCTTTGTGGTTCTGCTGTCTGGACGTTTAGGTGGTGTCGCATTGAGTCGCCTCGGTTACCTTGGCGATGCTGCTATGTCGGTAGCGGCCATTATTGGTGCCTTGGCAGTGCTGTTGCTCATCATGTGGGTGGCCCAGAAGGTAAAGGGCAATGTCACACTATTAATAATCGGTGTGATGATTGGTTATCTGGCCAATGCCATCATCGGCGTGCTGAAATTCCTGTCACCTGAAGACGATGTCAAGGCCTTCGTGGTCTGGGGACTGGGCTCGTTCAGCAGGGTCTCTGGTGACGAGATGGTACTGTTCATCGTACTGATGTGCATCCTGTTGCCATTGGCTTTCCTGCTGGTAAAACCCCTGAATCTCATGCTCTTAGGTGACAACTATGCTGCCAACCTAGGTCTGAATACCAAACGAGCACGCATGCTGATCATTATCTCCAGTGGTGTACTCGTGGCCATCGTCACAGCCTACTGCGGCCCCATCATGTTCATTGGACTGGCAGTACCCCATCTGGCTCGCGCCATCTTCCGCACCAGCGACCATCGTCTGCTGATGCCTGCCACAGCACTCTGTGGTGCAGCACTGGCCCTGATGTGCAACCTCATTGCCCGCATGCCTGGCTTCGAAGGTGCCCTACCCGTCAACAGCGTCACTGCCCTTGTTGGTGCCCCAGTCATTGCGATGGTTATCTTCCGTCGCAGGAAACACGATTTTGCCGAGTAATATGATGACACGTTTGTTGTTTTCTTTTCTGATAGCAGTACTGATGCTGACAAGTTGTCAACAACAGTCGCCAATGCCACAGCAGAATAGCGTCTATTATTGGCGAACGGAATGGCACTTGGACAGTGTGGAACGCAACTTCCTAAAGCAGTACGATATTCAGAAGGTTTATTGTCGCTATTTCGATGTGGTCATGCGTAACGACGAACCCATGCCCAATGCCACCCTCAGTTTTGCAGAGCCTGTTGACCCTTCGCTTAATATCGTACCCACAGTGTATATCACCGAGGACTGCATGCACAGCGAACATAAAGGGTTGGCAAAGAAGATTGTGGAGCGCATCATGCAGATGAACGAGACCAACGACGTGAAACATGTCAAAGAGATACAGATAGACTGCGACTATACGGGTCGGAGTCTGAGAACCTATTATCAGTTCTTGGAGGATGTGCGCACAACAGCCAGTCAACATGACATGCGGTTGTCAACCACCATCCGTCTGCACCAGTTGTCGATGGAGGTTCCCCCCGCTGACTATGGTGTGCTGATGCTTTACAATACTGGTAACCCTCAGAAGTATGCCGAGCGTAACCCCATCCTTGACATCCGCGACGTGATGCCCTATATCAGCAAGTTGGACGACTATGCATTACCACTGGCTGCTGCCTATCCTGTCTTCCTCTGGCAACGTACCATCTATGGTGTTCACGTGGACCACTGGGTAGAGGCCGACGAGATACTGAAGGTGAAGGACGTTGTCGAAGAGAAACGTCCTGAACTGCGTCGCACCATCCTGACCTATCATTTAGACAAAGAGAATATAAAACGATACACACCAGAAACATATGAAACGATTTATCATCATTAATCTGCTTACTGCGCTGGTTGGCCGTGCTTTCCCTTGTGCATATCCTGGCACAGACAACTACTACCTGTTCTGTGTCTGCGACAAACAGGAGTTCAGTGACCGCGTCAACAGCATCACCCAGAACAACTGGAAGGCCTACTTAGGTTCGGACAGGGAGTATTATTGGTTTGATGCCGACGAGGTCATCAACTTTGCACAAGCCAAGGGCGATGCATTGATGGTCAGTTATGTCCAGAACCTGCAGAAATACCTGCAGTGTTCCGATGAGGTAAGGAACGAACAGTGGGACTACCCCACCAAAGCACAGCTGCAACAGCGTCGCCAGACACTGCAGAGCGTGCGCACCTATGCCTCCAGCAAACTGAAGACTCGTCTGCGCAGTCAGCATGCCCTCCTCTACATGCGTTGTAACATGCTGTTGGGTAACCACAGTGCCAACGTCACCTTCTGGGAGAAGACTGCCAGTCAATATATCGAAACGGTATATAAGGAGATGATGCAGAACATCTATGCTGGTGCCCTGCTGAAGACAGGACGTCCTACTGAGGCTGCACGACTCTTTGCCGAACAGGGCGACTGGAACAGCTTGATGACACAATACTACAAGCAGCGTTCCTTTGCCGCCATCCGTCAGGAATACCTGCGCGATGCCAACTCGCCCGTACTCCCCTTCTTGTTGGAGGACTTCGTCAACAACAGTCAGGAGGCTTACGATGCTGAACATTATGATGGCGTACCTGGCAAGCTGTTTGTTCGTAACATCCAGCGCAGTGAGGCGCAGGAGATGATACGCTTTGCATGCAGTGTGGTGAAAGAAGGTAAAACCGAGGTTCCTGCCCTATGGAAGTCGGCTCAGGCTTGGCTGGAATATTTCTTTGGCGACCGCAAACAGGCACTGGCCGATGCCAAGACTGGCGCTACGTTGGAGGGTACAGAACGTATGAAGGACGTAGCACGCATCATCTATATGTATGTCAAAGCTGATGTGGAACCCATCAACAGCAGCTACGACAACTGGCTGGCAGGTGAACTCAGTTGGTTGAATGAGCACTTGGCGACTTACTATTATAGCAGAAGTCGCGCACGCCTCCTCAACTGTGTGGTGGGCGAGAAATACGCCAAGGCCAACCAACCCTTTATGTCAGCAGCACTCTACGCCATGAACAATTCAGAATGTGCCTTTACGCTGGTAGATACCATGAAGGTGGAAGACCTTTCACAGTATCTGGAGTATGTCAACAGGCCCGCTCAAACGCCATTAGAGAAAGTGGCGAAAGCTAAATTGAAGATAGAAGAAGATCGTCTGAACGACCTCATAGGCACCAAGTATATGCGTGCATGCTGGTGGGAGGATGCTATATTTTGGCTCAATAAAGTACCGCTGTCATACTATAACCAGAAAGGCTACGCTGTCTATGCTGCCAATCGCCGTTATACCGTGGAACCTTGGATCAAGCGTCAGTGGCTGAAATCCGATTTGGAATGGAATCATGACGAGATACACCTGAAGTCGAATCCCAAACTGGACTTTGCCATGGAGGTACGCCGCATGGAGGGTGAGATGTACGATGCCAGTGGAGAGCCGTTATATCAGCTCTGTTATGACCTGGCCATACGTTATGCTCAGGCACACTTCACAGGCGACTGCTGGTTCCTGACACACGATGGCAAGAGCGTCAACGATGTACAGAGACCTAATGAGAAGGACTTTGCTGCCAGAGCACTATTTATGCTGGAAAAGGCAGCAATGAGCAAGAATTCCCGTCTGAAGGAGAAGGCGCTGTTTGCGATGACCTACAGCGTTTTCTACCCCCAAACGACGTGGTACACCATGGAGTGGAACGACAACAAGCACGACTACGAGATGTTGGTGCATCAAGAATCACCGCAGTTCGTTGCCTTGAACAATCTGGTGCGCTTCGAACGAGCTAACAACAACGTCAGCGACTATGTCTCTCTCTGCGATGAGTACCAGACGTTTGTAAAAAGACACTAAATTACAATAGGTTCTTAATATCTAGCAAGCGATCTACGACAAATGTGGGTCGCTTGTTTGCTTCTTCTGGATTAACATTCCAACGATTGAAGAGCAGTGCATCGATACCGGCATTGAGGGCTCCCTGAATATCTGTCTGCAGGTTGTCACCAATCATCAGCGTGTTTTCCCGTTCAGCACCCGACACCTTCAGGGCATAGTCGAAATATAAGGGTGAGGGCTTGTTGATACCAGCATCCTCACTGAGGATAATGGTATCGAAATAGTCCGTCAGTCCGCAAGCTGCCAGTTTCTTATACTGCACCTCATGGAAACCATTGCTGCACATGTGCATACGATAGCCTTGCTGCTTAAGATAGTCCATCAGTTCATGGGCCCCCTCCACTACCCCAGGCTTGCTGGAGCAGTAGTCAAGGAATACATCGCTCATCTCCAAGCAAAGTTGTTCGGTAACGGATAAACCGTCACCCTCACTGAGCGGACGACGGAA
Source organism: uncultured Bacteroidales bacterium (assembly GCA_902772585.1). Taxonomy (GTDB): domain Bacteria; phylum Bacteroidota; class Bacteroidia; order Bacteroidales; family Bacteroidaceae; genus Prevotella. The sequence goes on from CACYBB010000002.1 coordinate 70,374, forward strand.
GCGCTCTACGATGAGAAACGGACGCGTAATCTCGCCTTTCGAATAGCGTCCCCATAGGTCGATATTTGCTGCCCAATAGGCATCGTAGAATACCTTCGGGTCAGAGAAATAACGCTCCAAATGAAAGTGTTCAAAGGTTTCCCTCAATGCAATGACAGCATTGCCATAGGTATCATACAACGTGTCATCAAAGTCGACAAACAAATCAAGATATTTACGATTTGACAATTTACTATTTACAATTTCCATAGATTCTTCCTTCATCACCAATGAGTAATAGGGTCAGTTCGCCCTTGGGCAGCAGTGGTTTACAGTGTTCATAGCAGTGCCTAATCACTGTATGAGCGAATTCCGTTCGCTCACCTTCTGGAATCCGTTCCCATAGCTCTCGTGCCAACGTAATGTCGCTAATATCAATATCGCAACCAGCCTCATGAAGCATCTGCAGGATAAACGCCTTATTCATCGTGGCCTTCTTGCTATGGGTATCCAGATGTCCCTCAGCCAGTTTCACGGCTTTGCCCAGCATCACGCCCAAGGTAACGTTCTTGATTTCTATCTCGTTGGCTATCTTCAGTGTCTCGCCAATATAGTTGCCGTACTCAACAAAGGCTTGTTGGGGAAGTTCAGGATAAAGCGCTTTGACAAAGCGTTCACTCTTACCACCACTATTGATAACTACCCTATCCGTACCGCTGGCCAATGCCACCTCCATACATTTGCGAATGCTGTCGATAAACGCTTCTTCGCTGAAGGGTTTGACAATACCCGAGACACCTATAATTGAAATACCACCCTCAATACCGAGACGAGGGTTAAACGTTCTCTTTGCTATTTCTTCGCCTTGAGGCACGGAAATGGTAAAGACCCACCCCCGCCCCCTCCCTGTATGGAGGGGAGTGATTAGCCTTTCAATATTCTTCCGTATCATCTCTCGTGGTGCCTTATTGATGGCGGCCTCACCAGGGGGATAGTCAAAGCCTGGCAACGTAAATCGACCCACTCCTTCTCCGCCTGCTATCACTAACCACTCCCCTCCATACGGGGAGGGGTCGGGGGTGGGTCTCGCCCTCACCTCAATACCATTCGTCACATCGGGGTCGTCACCAGCTTCCTTGATGCAATAAGCATAGCCGTCACTATAACCAACAGGAACGGTAATTGTTTCGCCATTAGGCAACAGCACAGGGACCTCAGCAGGTGTCTCGCCATATAGCAACCGCTTTGTGGCAGCAATGGCAGCAGCAGTAGCACATGTTCCCGTTGTCAGTCCGCTATGCAGTGGATAGAATTCCGGCAAGAGTTTTTCTACCATTCTTCTTAATCCATACGGCCCGTTAATGCTATTCTCGAAATGAAACTCCGGCCGTTTCATGACAATTATCTGCATACCTTTGGCTTTCGCTTCAGCAACCTTCTCGCTAAAGCCCCCACTCTCGCCACTCTCTTTCAGCAGGATGGCATCGGCATCGGGCATGCTCCCATCCTCATAAAAGCACAATTGCTCATCCGTTGCCCCTTGTTGATGCGCCAACTGGATACTGCTCTCACGATTCAGAATCCTATAGATGACTTTGATGCCTTTTTCTTCCAGAGGTTTCAGCTTGCTAATACTTTGCACACCCGTAGTGGCAAGTAGCGTTTTGATATCCGTTGGTACCTGCGAATAGTCGGCAATCCACGTAATATACAAATCACGTGGCGGATAGATACGTTCGTAGCGTACAACTGGTATCTGCAAGGAAGAGGCTACAGAGATAATCGTCTGATGCAACACTGACGCAAAGGGATGGGCAGCATCGACAATCAATCGGATGCCGTGCTCACGACAGAACCTGCACATCGCCTCACTATCCAGCGCACCATCAATGCGCTGACCATGATGCAACGTGATGTCCTGCTCGCCCGTCTTGGTACTATAATAATAGGTGGAGCCACCCTCTTCCAGCACCTCTGCGGCCTTGCGACCTTCCGTCGTCCCTCCAAATACCAGTATCACATCTTACAGCAGTGCCTGGATCTTCTCCTCAATCTTGGCCTTAGGTTGTGCACCTATCAGTTTGTCGAAGACCTGGCCACCTTTGAAGAATAGGATAGTTGGAATGTTACGGATGCCAAACTCTGCAGCCAAATCCTCACACTCCTCCACGTCACACTTAGCAACCGTTACCTTACCGTCGTAGGCCTCAGCCAGTTCAGCAATAACGGGAGCAATCATACGGCAGGGACCGCACCATGTTGCCCAGAAATCAACTACTAATGGCTGTGCGCCATTCTTAAGGCTCTCGAAATTCTCACTTGTTACTGTTACTTCCATAATCTTTAATTTTTAATTTATTTTGTAATCCAATGCTGGCGATTGTTCAATATACTGTATCAGTTCACTCTTGACATCGACCGTCTTGGTGGTGCTTCTCAGAAGCACATGGTTCTTGCCCGTCAGGTCGTGCAACTGGAAGAAGAGCTTGGTCTTGCCCGGATGGGCAGCAATCAGTTCTCCCAACTCCTCCACCACCTGGTCGTCCAGGAGGTCGGACGTCAACGAGATGGTGATTCGGTCAATGGCTCGTTCCTTGATGGTCTGCAGGAACTCAACACCCGTAATACCAAGGTCTTTAGGACCGTCAGGGTTGTACGAGAAACGAGGCTTCACCTTACCGGTGACATAGACCGAGGCACCAACGGTGAAGAATCCAGACTTGTCGCCCCACGTTTCACCAAACAGTGCCAACTCGCCAGAGCCGACAAAGTCTTCGAGGGTGACAATGCCAAAGGGCTTGCCCGTCTTGGTAAAGCCAGTACGCACAGCCGTGACGATACCACCGATGGTGACATCCTCGCGACCTGCCAGATTGCCTACATCTGCCAATTCGTCACAACGGGTATTACAGAGGTTGTCAAGCACAATCTTATATTCATCCAACGGGTGTGCCGAGAGATAGATGCCCACCAGTTCGCGCTCCTTGTTCAGGCGCTCGATGTCGCTCCAGCGGTCGTCGCTCTTCGGCAACGTCGGGGTCTGTATCTCCAACTCATCAAAAGCGCCGAACAGCGAGTTCTGTGCCTGCTGCTTCTCCATCTGATAGAGCTGTCCGTAGCGCATGACGATTTCGATAAAGCTCTCACCCTTGTTATTCGTTGCAAAGAAGTCCTCACGACGATAGCCGAAGCTGTCGAAGCCACCACTCAGCGCCAATGCCTCAAAGGCTTTGCGGTTTATCTGGCTGAAATTGATACGCTGTACGAAGTCAAAGATATCCTTATAGACACCATTTTTCTCACGCTCATCGATGATAGCTTGAGCCACATTGTCGCCCATACCCTTGATGGCTGCCAGTCCGAAACGAATCTCACCCTTCTTGTTCACACCGAACTTCTGGTACGACTCGTTGACATCGGGGCCCAACGTGGCAATGCCCATCGCCTTGCACTCATCCATCAACTTCGTAATTTCCGTTATCTGGTCGCGACGACGACTCATGATAGCAGCCATAAACTCAGCAGGATAGTTGGCCTTGAGGTAAGCCGTCTGATAGGCCACCCATGAATAACAGGCAGCATGCGACTTATTGAAGGCGTAGGAGGCGAAGGCTTCCCAGTCGCTCCATATCTTATCAAGTATTTTAGGATCGTGGCCGTTCTTTTTTCCACCCTCAATGAACTTAGGCTTCATGGCATCGACGATGTCCTTTTTCTTCTTACCCATCGCCTTACGCAGAGCGTCACTCTCACCACGGGTAAAGTCGGCCAGCAGACGCGAGAGCAACATCACCTGCTCCTGATAGACGGTGATGCCGTAGGTATCCTTCAGGTATTTCTCCATGACGGGGATATCGTAGGTGATAGGCTCCTCGCCATGCTTACGACGAATGAACTGAGGGATGTAACCCATAGGACCCGGACGGTAGAGGGCATTCATAGCGATGAGGTCCTCGAAGACGGTAGGCTTTAACTCACGCAGGTATTTCTGCATGCCAGCCGACTCAAACTGGAACGTGCCGATAGTGCGTCCCTGCTGATAAAGTTCGAAGGTCTTGGGGTCGTCAATGGGAATGGTGTCCAGATCGACATCAATACCGCGTGTCTGTTTAATAACAGCACAGGCCTCCTTCATCTCGGACAGTGTCTTCAGACCGAGGAAGTCCATCTTAATCAATCCCGTCGATTCGATAACGTGACCATCATACTGTGTGCAGTTGGTCTTCACATCCTTGAAGTCAGGGTCATCGGCTGTCGAGACAGGTACCCAGTCACTAATCGGGTCGCGACAGATAATGAAGCCGCAGGCATGGATACCCGTGCCACGAACGGTGCCTTCCAACATCTTGGCATACTTGATGGTATTGGCCAAAGCCCTGTCAGGACTGGCCTCAGCCTCCTGCAACTCACGCACGGCCTTGATGGCATTGGACAGATTCATCTTCGGCGTCTTACCATCGACATCAGGCAGACGGTCGGGAATAGCCTTACACAGGGCGTTGACCACACCCAACGGCACCTTCTCCACACGGGCCACATCCTTGATAGAGTTCTTCGTGGCCATCGTGGCATAGGTGATGATATGTGCACAGTTCTCGTGACCATACTTATCCTCTACCCATTTCAGCACCTTACCGCGTCCGTCATCATCGAAGTCGGTATCGATATCAGGCAGTGAGATACGGTCAGGATTCAGGAAACGCTCAAACAGCAGGTCGTATTTCAGCGGATCTATCTTCGTGATACCCAGGCAGTAAGCCACTACAGAACCTGCCGCAGAGCCACGTCCAGGACCTACCATCACGCCCAACTCATCGCGGGCAGAGTTGATGAAATCCTGCACAATGAGGAAGTAGCCAGGGAAACCCATCGTCTTCATGATGTGCAACTCGAAGCGCACACGGTCATCGACCTCCTTGGGGAGTGGCGTCCCATAGCGACGGGCAGCACCCTCATAGGCGAGTTTGGCCAAGTAGTCGGCCTCGAACTTGATGCGGTACAGCTTGTCGTAACCACCCAACTTCTTGATTTTCTTCTCGCCCTCCTCCTGTGGCAACGGATTTTCCCCGTTCTCGTCAGAGGTAAACTCCTTAAAGAGGTCGTCCTCGGTGAACTTCTCTCGCCACTGCTCCTCCGTACCGAAATCCTCAGGAATGGGGAAGAACGGCATGATGGGATCGTGGTCTATGCTGTATATCTCTACCTTATTTAATATCTCAAGGGTGTTCGACAGGGCCTCAGGGACATCCTGAAAGATGTCATTCATCTCCTCACGGGTCTTAAACCACTCCTGCTTGGAGTAGAGCATACGCGTGGGATCATCGAGTTCCTTGCCTGTAGACAGACACAACAGGTGGTCGTGGGCCTCTGCATTCTCCTGGTCCACAAAATGGGCATCGTTGGTACAAACCAGTTTGATGCCATACTCACGAGCCAATTCAATAAGCACCTTGTTGGCCTTCTGCTGCAAAGGATAGGTCTCACGATTGGCACGGACAGTGGGGTCTTTCACCTCGTGGCGCTGCAACTCCAGATAGTAGTCGTCGCCAAACACCCGCTTGTGCCACTCGATGGACTCACGTGCTCCAGCAATGTCACCCTTCAGAATTTTGGCAGGCACCTCACCGGCAATACATGCTGAACAGACTATAAGTCCTTCATGATATTTCTCCAAGTCCTCATGGTCGGTACGAGGGCGCATGTAGTAGCCGTCCACCCAGGAGTTGCTGACCAACTTAATTAGGTTCTTGTAACCCTGATAGTTCTTCGCCAACACGATGAGGTGATAGCCACCTTGGTCTTCCTTACCACGACGAAGCGACTTAGAACCATGTCGCGAGACATACATCTCGCAACCGAAGATAGGAATGAAGGGATCCAGCCCCTCTTTCTTACGTCCCTTATTGATGCCACCCACATAGTCGTGGAACTCCTTGATGCCAAACATATCGCCATGATCGGTAATGGCCATGCCTCTCATTCCGTTGGCAACAGCCTTATCAACCAAGCGTTTGATACTCGACTGACCGTCAAGTATAGAATAGTAAGTATGTACGTGTAAATGTATGAAATCTTCCATAATTTAGGGCAAAGTTACGTCGAAAAGGTGAGAATACCAAAAAAATTCATAAATATTAAAGGATTTCTTTGCGATAATGTTTTGCAATTCATCAAAAATTAGTACCTTTGCATTTGAAAGAATACTATTAACTACCTCATGGGAGAAAGAATTAAGAAACTCAAGAATATACGCATACATCGTGAAGGCACCAATGAGCTCACGCTCAGCATGCTGGCAATAGCACTTATCGGCACCGCTTTATGGTACGCCCTCGACACTACTATTCCCTTTTGGATATTCGTTGTCATCTTTGGTGCCGCATGGCTGATAGCCCTCAATTTCTACCGTTGCCCCATCCGTTATTTCAATGGTGACACCGACAAGTTGGTGGTGGCTCCTGCCGACGGAAAGATTGTCGTTGTTGAGGAAGCTGAAGAGAACACTTACTTCCACGACAAGCGTCTCATGATCAGTATCTTTATGAGTCCGCTGAACGTTCACGCCAACTGGTTCCCCGTTGACGGCAAGGTGAAATTTGTCAAACACTTTAACGGCAACTACCACAAAGCATGGCTGCCAAAGGCCAGTGAGGAGAACGAACATGCTGACATCATGATAACGACGCCTGACGGTCAGGACATCCTGTGCAGACAGATTGCCGGAGCGTTGGCTCGCCGTATCGTGACCTATGCCAAAGAGGGTGAGGAATGTTACATCGACGAGCACCTGGGCTTCATCAAGTTGGGTTCTCGTGTCGATGTCTATCTGCCACTGACCGCCCGAGCATGTGTGACGATGGACCAACCCACCACTGGCGACCAGACGGTGATTGCCAAACTTGCCTAGTCTCCTGAATGAGAGGCCACAGGGGCCTGAACAAACGAACTAATATGATGAAATTACTCAATATTCCAAATATTATCACTTGCCTGAACCTCATTTCAGGCTGCATAGCCACCTATTGGGCATTCCAAGGCGACTACCGTATGGCATTGCTGTTCATTGTCATCGGTGCTGTCTTCGATTTCTTCGATGGTATGGTGGCTCGCCTATTGCACGTCTCCTCCCCCATTGGCAAGGAGCTCGACTCACTGGCAGACGACATTACCTTTGGTTTTGCCCCCTCTGCCATCATCTTCAGCTACCTCTCTCAATTCTCCATTCTCAATTCTCAATTAATGCCATTCCTGGCATTTATCCTCGCAGCCTTCTCAGCACTACGTTTGGCGAAGTTTAACCTTGACGAGCGACAGGCTTTGGGATTCATCGGTCTGCCCACCCCTGCCAATGCCCTGTTCTGGGGAGCGCTGATTGGCGGACTGCACGGCTACGAGATAACCTTCGAGGGTATGGAGTGGTGCATCATTGCAGGTGTCTTCATCAGCAGCTATCTGCTGATTAGCGAAATACCAATGTTTGCCTTGAAGTTCAAGACATGGGGCTGGAAAGGCAACGAAATCAAATACATTTTCCTGCTGACCTGCATACCGATGCTCTTCATGGGCATCTTCGGACTGGCAGCCATCATCGCGTGGTATGTCATCCTGTCGGCAGTAAATAGCTATATGTTAAACTAATCCTTATCGCTATGTTAAAAGGCCTATTAGGCTTCTTTGCCTTTATTTTCTTCCTGGTAGTTCTCATCCTGTTGTTGGTGGGAAGTTATCTTTATCGCACCTATCGAAAGATTCGTGTGGCTGCCCAGCGTGCAGCAGACCGTCAGGCCCAGCAGCACCGCGAGGAGACAGGGCGTCAACGCCAGCAGTACAGCCAACGCCAGCAGACGCAGAATCAGGGCGCTCAGGGGTTCCAGGATGCTGAGAGAGAAGAATATTCGCAGACTCGCACCACACAGACTGCCACTGGCGAGACCATCATAGACAATCGCCATCAAGAGCGCGAAAACAAGAAGATTTTCGACGACTCCGATGGCGAATACGTAGATTTCGTTGAGGAGGCTTGAATCCTGAAACTTGAATCTTGAAACCTTAGTTGTGTACCAAGGTTCCAATCTCCTCACCGTCCATTACTTTCTTCAGGTTACCCACTACATCCATATTGAACACGTAGATGGGAAGATTGTTGTCCTGACACATACAAATAGCCGTTAGGTCCATTACCTTCAATCCTCGCGCGAGTACCTCTTTATATGTAATAGCGTCGAACTTAGTGGCTGTGGGGTCCTTCTCGGGGTCGGCAGTATAGACACCATCCACACGTGTACCCTTCAGCATGACATCGGCCTCAATCTCGATACCACGCAGACTCGAACCCGTATCCGTTGTAAAGTAAGGTGAACCCGTTCCTGCTGAGAAGATGCAGACATAGCCTGCCTCCATCGCCTCAATGGCCTTCCATTTGGTATAGAACTCACCAATAGGCTCCATACGGATAGCCGTCAACACCTTGTTCTTCACACCAATAGCACCCAGTGCCGAGCTTAGTGCCAGCGAATTGATTACCGTAGCGCACATACCCATCTGGTCGCCCTTCACACGATCGAAGCCCTTCTGCGAACCAGAAAGTCCGCGGAAGATGTTTCCGCCACCGATGACGATGCCAATCTGTACACCCATCTCACTCACTTCCTTAATCTGGCGCGCATAGTCGCTCAGACGCTCAGGGTCGATACCGTATCCCTGCTTACCCATCAGACTCTCACCCGAGAGCTTCAACAGAATTCTTTTAAATCTTGCCATAGTTTCTTATATTACAAATTGTACTTCTTTAAATGCATAGCGGCGCTTTTTGCCATTATCATCAGACAGCAACAGGTGTCCGTCATCCTCAACGCCCACAATCTCAGCCATAAACACGCCGTCCTTATCGGTATATGGATGGAAACCCTTACGGCGATATAGTGATTTCATGTAGCGTTCCTTCAAGCCATCCTTAAAATCCAGTCGCTGGAGGATATCTTTCAGCAACTGTTCACGATTCGTCTCCTGACCCGTAATCTGCCAGAGCGAGACAGGATTAGGTGCATCACTATGGAATTTCCGTTGGTTGACGTTCAACCCCACCCCAATGATGCTGTCCTTGATAAGATTGCCCTTCAACGTATTCTCTATCAGGATGCCCGCCAGTTTGCCATTGCGCCAATAGATATCGTTGGGCCACTTGATGCTGAGGTCACCCACCATCTGTCCCAGTGCGTCAATGATGGCCAGTGAGATAGCCATAGAAATCTGAAATTGCTGATTGGCAGGTAAATTCTCTGGATGTATCATCAACGAGAATAATAGGTTCTGACCACGTTCCGACTCCCATCGGTTCGTGCCACAGCCCCGACCCTCCGTCTGATTATCTGCAACAACCACCATATTTGCAACGGCTGCCATAGATCTCTGCAGCCACCTATTGGTGCTGTCCGTTTCGTCAATATGAATGATTTTCCAGTTCACGATGCAAAGATACGAAATATTTTTTGTACTTTTGCATCATGGAAGAGAAAAATAAGGACGAAAACTATATGCGTAAGGCATTAGCCGAGGCGCAAGCAGCCTTCGACGAGGGCGAAATACCCATTGGTGCCGTTGTGGTCTGTCAAGACCGTATCATTGCCCGTGCCCACAACTTGACAGAGACGCTGCACGACGTGACGGCCCATGCCGAGATGCAAGCCATCACAGCTGCAGCCAACGAACTGGGAGGTAAATACCTTACCGACTGCACCCTCTACGTCACCGTAGAGCCCTGCACCATGTGTGCCGGAGCCTTGGGCTGGAGCCAGATACCCCGCATCGTCTATGGCTGTCACGATGAGAAGCGAGGATACACCGACTATGCACCCCATGCTTTGCACCCCAAATGCCAAGTCACTGGTGGTGTCCTTGAAGACGAGTGTCGCCAATTGATGCAAGAGTTTTTCAGGAGTAAGCGATAAAGAATTTATCGCGCGTACCTTATTATATATATAACGTATAATACAAACCCCTTATACACTATCTATGTAGCATTTATTTGTTTCAGAGTGCAAACTTTTGCTTTCAAAAAGCACCAATTTGGAAGAAAAAGGCGCTTTTAAGTTAATTTTTTGCCCAAAATTGTATTTTTTTTTAAATTTTATTTGTTTTTTAGCCTTGAATACATTAACTTTGCACGGTCGTATCCAAAAATGGGTGCGCTATGCCTATTGCATAAGGTGAAACTAAGTAAGAAAACATATATATCATTAACGTATTAATAATAACAAGAGAGTGCTTATGAAAAGAAGACTAACAATGTTGTTGACAATGTTGTTCCTCGTGGTAGGAGCCGCATTTTCACAAACGAAGGTTAACGGTACCGTCACTTCTCAGGAAGACGGTCAGCCCGTTGTCGGTGCTACTGTTCTTGTAGTAGGAACACAGAACGGTACTGTAACCGATGCAGATGGTAAGTTCTCGCTGACAGTTCCTGCCGGCAAAACTACCCTGCGAATCACCTATGTAGGTATGGAACCCATTGAGGTTAGTGCCCGTCCAAACATGAGAATCATGTTGACCAGCGACCAGAAGGCTCTTGACGAGGTGATCGTCGTTGCCTATGGTACTGCAAAGAAGGGTACGTTTACCGGTTCAGCCGGTTCAATGAAGGCTGACAAGATTGAGAAGTTACAGGTAAGTGACCTGACTCGCGCACTGAGTGGTCAGGTAGCTGGTGTTCAGGTACTTAGCAGCAATGGACAGCCTGGTACCTCTGCCAACATCCGCGTTCGTGGTGTCAGCTCTATCAATGGTAGCAACAAGCCATTGTATGTTGTTGACGGTGTGCCTTTCGACGGTGACCTGAGCTCTATACCTGCAAGCGACATTGCAGACATTACCGTTTTGAAGGATGCTGCCTCTACCTCTCTTTATGGTGCCCGTGGTGCTAATGGTATCATCATGGTTACCACCAAGGCTGGTAAGTTAGGCAAGCCGACTGTAAACTTCAATGCTCGTTGGGGTCAGAATAGCCGTGGTGTAAGTACGTATGATGTCATTAAGAATCCTGCCCAGTATCTGGAGCTGGAGTATTCTTCTATCTACAACTATGCTACCACCAACCTGAACTACGACGCTCAGACAGCCCAGAAGTATGCTAACAACACTATCGTCACCAATAAGGGTGGTGGTAACGGTTATCAGATCTACACCGTTCCCGAAGGACAGTATATGTTCGGCCCTGATGGTAAGCTGAATCCTAATGCTACCCTCGGTTATAGCGATGGTAAATACTATTTCACCCCCGACAACTGGGAGGATGAGATCATCAAGAAGGCTTTCCGTCAGGAGTATGAGGTAAGTCTTTCTGGTGCTACTGATGCTAACAACTATTATCTGAGCTATAGCTATCTGGATGATGGTGGTATCGTCAGCGGTTCTAAATTCACCCGTTCTTCTGTTCGTCTCCGTGACGAGTTCAAGGTTAACAAGTGGTTGAAGCTGGGTGCTAATGTAGGTTGGACTCATTCTAAGAACTTCTATCCCGATGAGCAGACAACTACCAACTCTTCTGGTAACGCTTTCCGTCTGGCTTATGGTATTGCTCCTATCTATCCTATTTTTGTTCGTGACGCTAACGGAAACATCATGCACAATGGTGACCGCGCTGTTTATGACTACGGTTCTGGTGAGGCTGGACGTGACCGTTCATACATGTCTATCTCTAACCCCGCAGGTCAGATGCAGTATGACAAGGCCATCTACACAATGGATATCCTGAACAGCACCTGGTTTGCTGAGTTGAAGCCCCTGGAAGGTCTGACACTGACCGCTCGCTTGGGTTACAATGTTGACAACACCAACTATGACGTACTGCAGAACGCCTACATGGGTCAGTTTGCAGACCTGGAAGGTGGTGCTTACCAGTACCACATGCGTACTACTGGCTTTACCACTCAGTTCCTGGCTAACTACAACGTTAAGTTTGCTGATGTTCACAGCCTTGACTTCACACTGGGTTACGAAGGTTACCAGTGGAAGTACCGTCGTCTCTATGGTGGTGCTACCAAGCTCTACAATCCTGAGAGCTACTGGCTGGACAATGCCGTTAACCAGAAGAACAACTCTGGTTACCAGCTCGACTACTCTACCAAGGGTATCTTCGGTCGTATCAACTATAGCTATGATGACAAGTATATCATCGCTGCCAGCTATCGTCGTGATGCTTCTTCTTGTTTCCATCCTGACAACCGCTGGGGTGGCTTCTGGAGCGGATCTCTGGCATGGGTTATCTCTAAGGAGAAGTTCATGGAGGGTACTCACTCTTGGTTGAACAACTTGAAGTTCAAGGCCAGCTATGGTCAGCAGGGTAACGACAACTTGGGTCGTAGCACTGGTGATGGACGCTACTACTACTATGCATATACCGACCAGTACTCTATGACTGGTGACGCTTCTGGTTTCTCTGACGGTACTTTGGCCTACAAGGGTAACAAGGACCTGACATGGGAGAAGTCAGTATCTTATAACATCGGTTTCGACTTCGCTATGTTCAACAACCGTTTGAACGGTAGCATCGAGTACTTCGGTCGTCAGCAGAAGGACATGCTGTACTTCAAGCCCGTTGCAGGTTCACTGGGTTACACACAGATTCCTATGAACGTTGGTACAATGACTAACCGCGGTCTGGAAATCGACCTGTCATACGATATCTTGAAGAATCGTAACTACTCACTGACTATCAATGGTAACGCTACATTCCTCAAGAACAAGATTGACGAGTTGCATCCTGACCTGAAGGGTAAGTGGATTGACGGTTCTCGTATTTATGAGGAAGGCGAGAGCATGTATCGTCTGTACCTGCCTGAGTGGGCTGGTGTTGACGAGAAGACCGGTGAGGCTCTCTACTGGGTGAACGACTACGAGATGGAGACCATCGCAGGCAAGCAATATGAGGTTTGGTACGATGCTAACGGCAACAAGATTGCTCACGACGATGTTGATTCTTACGTTGGTGAGAAGACTCGTAACATCCTGGGTCGTAAGACTTCTAACGACTACACCGTTGCTCAGCTCTCTGAGAACCGCGTAGCTACTGACGACCTGCTTCCTGATGTATATGGTGGTTTCGGTCTGTCTGCTACTGCTTACGGCTTTGATGCAAGCATCCAGTTCGCCTACCAGATTGGCGGTCAGGTGCTCGACTATGGTTATATGTACCTGATGCACGCTTCTGCATCTTCTGACGCTGGTGGTGCTTGGCACAAGGATATCCTTGACGCTTGGACTCCAACCAACACACACACTGACGTTCCTCGTCTGAATGCTGGTGACCGTTACACTGGTTATTCTTCTACACGCTTCCTGACTAGCGCAAGCTATCTGTCAATCAACAACGTAACCATCGGTTATACACTTCCGAAGGATTGGGTGAAGAAGATTGGCTTGGGCAGCATCCGTGTATACTTCTCTGGTGACAACCTGGCTCTGTTTGCAAAGCGTAAGGGTCTCGACCCACGTCAGGGCTTTGTATCGTCTATTCCTTATACCTATACTCAGCTGCGTACTCTCTCAGGTGGTATCAGTGTAAGCTTCTAATTTCACATGTTAACAATTAAAGGAAATAAATATATGAAACTGAAATATTTCTTGTTCGCAGCATTGGCTACATCTGCCTTCACTGCTTGTGAAGATTTGGACACAGCCCCTGAGGGAGCCACCCTTACCGAAGACCAGAAGGTTGAGGTAGGTACTGCCAAGCCTGAGCGTGCTGAGGCTGGTGTACGTGGTATTTTCTCCCAGTTCAATGTGTATATGCCGAACTATGATGCTATTGGCAGTCGTCACAACGACTTCGGATACAGCAGTATCATGTTCTTCACTGACTGCAATACCGAGGACTTGGTAAGTGCTGACAATGGTTACAACTGGGGTGGTAGCAGCTTGACTTATGACGACCGTCCCTATACTAGCCGTGAGAGCCAGATCGTCTGGAACGACTATTATAAGATTGTCTTCAGTGCTAATACCGTTCTTGGTTCAGTGAATGCTGATTCAGAGGATGCACTGACACTGTATTATGCAGGACAGGCTCTTGCTGCTCGTGGTTTTGCATATCTGGAGCTGGCTCAGCTCTATCAGTTCAACTACAAGGGTCATGAGAAGTCAGCTTGTGTTCCTCTGATTACTGATCAGAACTCAAGCCAGGCTGCTACAGAGGGTGCTCCCCGTGCTACCGTTGAGGCAGTTTATGCACAGATCAATACTGACTTGACCAAGGCCATTGAGGTTCTGAGCAAGGCAAAGGCTGCTGGCCAGAAGCGTTCTGACCGCCGTTATATCGACGTTGCTGTAGCCTATGGTCTGCGTGCCCGTATGAATCTGGCTATGCAGAACTGGGCTGCTGCTGCCGCTGATGCTCAGGCTGCTATTGACAATTCTGATGCTCGTCCTGCAACCATCGAAGAGGTCTCTAAGCCAACTTTCAGCAGTGCTGATGAGCCCAACTGGATGTGGGCTATCTACATTGCCGAGACTGATGATGTAGTACAGTCAGGTATCGTTAACTGGATTTCTCACAATGGTACCTTCAACTATGGTTACGGCCAGTATAGTGGTGGTCACCAGATCAGCAAGAAGCTCTACAACTCTATTTCCGATACTGATATTCGTAAGGGATGGTGGAGTGATGCCGATGGCGTGAGCGCTAATCTTTCTGATGAGTGGAATGCATATCTGGCTGATAACTCTTTTGCTCCTTACACCAACTGTAAGTTCGCTCCTTATCAGAACATTCTGAACAATGATGTCAATGCCAACGATATTCCTCTGATGCGTATTGAGGAGATGTATCTCATCCTCGCTGAGGCTCAGCAGATGGCTGGTCAGGATGGTAAGAGCACCTTAGAGAAGTTCGTTAAGACTTATCGTGATCCTGCTTATTCTTGCACTGCAAGCGACATTCAGAACGAGATCTATCGCCAGAAGCGTATCGAGCTGTGGGGCGAGGGTCGTATCTGGTTCGACGTAATGCGCCTGAACAAGGGTGTTGACCGTCGTGGTGCAGGCTATGAGCCTAACTGCGTACTCAATATTCCTGCTGGTGATCCTATCCTGTTGTGGCGTCTCCCCCAGACTGAGATCAATGGTAACTCTGCTCTGACGGATGCTGACAACAACGCAGCTACTCCAGTACCAACAGCTGTTGAAGACGCTGATATCGCATTGTAATAACAAGATTAAAAAGTTAGAAGTATGAAAAATATATTCAAATATAGTCTGGCTTTACTGACTGTTGTTCTCGGCTTCGCTTCTTGTGATTCTGAGAAGGACGCAAACTATGAGCCTGCTGCAGCCTCTGGTTCGCAGGTGTATTTCAGTAACGAAACGCCAGCAACCGTCAATATCACAAAAGACGCTACATCGTTTTCGATTCCCGTACTTCGTGTTAACACGGCAGGCGATCTCAGTGTTGCCATAACCGCTACTGACGAGTCTGGTATTTTCACTATTCCCTCATCTGTCTCTTTCAAAGATGGTGAGTCGGAAGCTGCACTGACTATCGGTTACGATCCTACGAAACTGGAGTATGATGACTATAAGACCATCGCTATTTCTATCAATGATGAGCAGCTTAAGACCCTCTACGGTATGTCTACCATCACATTCAATGTTGGTATCAAGTCACCTTGGGTTTCCCTGGGTAAAGGTGCCATCACGGATGATATTGTAGCATCTATTTTTAGTGTGCCCAACTACACATGGGCTGTAGAGATTGAAGAGAATGCTATCCAGCCAGGCTTCTATCGTGTGCTTAATCCTTATACTGCTGATTATCCTTTGTTGGCGGAAGATGAAGATGGTGAATTCACTGTTTCCAAAGATCCACATTATCTATATATACATGCGGAAGATCCAGAAGCAGTATATATTGAGCTCTTTGCTACAGGTCTCACATTGAATGCTGACTATGGTGAGATTAGTTTCCAGTCGTTGGGTAACTACTTCCTTACACAACAAGGTAAAACTTTAGAAGAAATTAAAGCCGCAGGTTATGTTGGTACACTTAAAGAAGGTGTAATCACTTTCCCTGTTGAAGGACTTCTTTGGGGTATGGCATTATATAAAACAGGAGAAGCTGTAAATTTTGCAAATTCCAGCGGTCTCTTCAGCATCGTACTGCCTGGATATAGCATGAAAGACTATTCTGTAGGTGTAGAATTCAATGGTATTTACACTAATCTCGCAGGAGAGGCTTATGCTGTTGCCAATGTTGAATTGGGTGCAGATGCAACCAATGCTAAGGCTGTTGTTATGACTGCCGATGTCGATGAATCTGCTGTTGCCGATGCTTTGGCTTCAGGTGAACTTGAGGGTGTCAGCGTAAATGCAGGTGCAAACAACATCCGCATTGCTGAAGACATGATTGGTAGCCTTAAGATTATTGTTGCCGTTATTGACGAAGGTGAAGTTAAAGACTATGCATCAACAAAGTTTGAATACTATGGTGGTGCATCTAATCCTTGGAAGAGTGTAGGTACCGGCTACTATACTGAAGATTATATCATCTCTTATTACGGACAAAAGGATGACGATGGGAACTTCATTCCTTATGATCCCGTAACCTATGAGGTTGAAATTGAAGAGAATAGCGATACTCCTGGTTTGTATCGTATGAAGAATGCCTATGCGAAATTAGCTGCAATGTTTAACGAAACTGGTGGCGATAAAGACATTGTTGTTCATGCAGAAATTCCTACGGGAGTATATATCTTAATGCAGGGCACTGGTGTTGATTTTGGAAAGGGCGAGTTTGGCATTGAAAGTTACGGTGGATATTTGATATCTCAGAATAGTGATGCACCTGTTGCCGATGTTGTTAACTACTTTACAGGTAAGTTTGGTACGTTAGAAAATGGTACTATCACTTTCCCGACCATCACATCGAAAGATGAAACTCAGTTCCAGGGCTACCTATACGCAAATGGTCAATTATTCTATTATGGAGGTACAACCCTCGCTTCAAAGATTGTCCTTCCCACGGCTTCTGCAAGCGTAAAGGCAAAGGCTAAGAAACGCGCTGCTGCCGCAGACTTTGCACGTCGTCTCCATAATATGAGCAATGCTAATAAGGCTGCTAAGAGTTCAAGAGCGCTTCTTATTTCTAAGAAGGTTAAGGCTGTTAAGCGCTAAAGCTAACTAATTATTCAAAGCATGAGAGGCGTGAGCACGCAGTCAAGCGGCACACGCCTCTTATAGTTAGAAATAGACTATAGTATTAAAAAGAATCGGAACAGTTATGACAAACAGATTATTCACCACAGCAATTGGTCTCCTATTGACTGTTATGACAGTAAATGCCATACCAGCAAAGCCAGGGGCTAAGCGCTCAGTAACATTGGCTGATGGCACAACCATGGAACTGACCCTGCGTGGCGACGAGCACTACTCGTACTATGTCGATGCGAAAGGTAATCCTTGCGAATTGGCTAATGGACGATTAGTGATGTTGTCTCCCCAACAGATTACTGAGGAGTGGACAGCGCGCAAGCAGAAGAATCACGATTTGGCCAACGCCCAGTCATCACGTCGTGCGAGTTCTCGTCGCGCAGGAACCCCATCAGCAGTAACCACTGGTAATCAGCGTGGATTGGTCATCCTCATTCAATTTAAGGATGTAAAGTTTACGACTGAGAATGCACAAAAAGCCTACCTGGACTTCTTCAACAAGCCAGGTTATAATGAGGGAGGAATGGAAGGATCTGTGCGCGATTACTTCTTAAAGCAGAGCTATGGACAACTGACTATTGACTTTGACGTTGTTGGTCCTTATACGGCATTAGGCAACATGGAATACTATGGCAAGCCCGTGAAAGACAAAGACGGAAAGGTCACAGAACACGACCAGAATGCTCCTGCACTTATCCGCGAGGCTGTCGATAAAGCGGCTAATGATGTTGACTTCTCCAATTACGACTGGGACAAGGACGGAGTAGTAGATCAGGTATTTGTTATCTACGCTGGTTATGCCGAGGCACAGGGCGCCGATGAGAACACCATCTGGCCACACGAATGGGTTCTTGCTGCAAAAGGCAAAGAAGTCATCTATAATAATTGCCTCGTTAACACCTATGGTTGCTCCGCAGAACTGAGCGGTGATGGTAAGAATAATACTGGCATCATGGACGGTATAGGTACTGCATGCCATGAATTCAGTCACTGTTTAGGCTTGCCTGACATGTACGACACGACCTATAGCGGTGGATATGGAATGAGCTTCTGGGACCTGATGTCTTCAGGAAGCTATAACGACGACTCATGCACACCTGCAGGATATACCTCTTATGAGCGCTGGTTCTCACGCTGGATGGAGCCCACAGAACTGACAAGTTTTAAGCGTATTACCGATATGAAACCTCTGATTGAGACACCAGAGGCTTATATCATCTACAACAAAGCGAACCCCAATGAGTATTACCTGCTGGAGAACAGACAAAGCATCAGCTATGACAAAGGGCTCTTCGGCAGTCATGGTCTGCTCATCATACATGTTGACTACAACGAAGCGGCATGGACGGGTAACTCTATCAATAATTCGCCAGATCACCAGCGACTGAACATCATACCTGCGGATAATGAATTTTCTAATTCAATCAAAGGTTATCAAGGAGACCCTTGGCCAGGAACAACTGGTAACACGGCACTTACCAACTATACTACGCCTGCTGCCACGCTGTTCAATGCGAACGTTGACGGTAAGAAGCTGATGAGTTTCAATATCGACAATATCGTTGAGAATACTGCCAACAACACCATTTCGTTTGTTGCAGGACGAGAAGATTTGCCCGCACCCGACATGGCACAGTCAACCATCAATGCAGGAGAGAATTCTTTCTCTATCACGTGGCCAGCCATCAGCGGTGCTATAGGCTACGACATTGAACTGGCAACGGTTGATAAGGCTTCAAGCGATCCCAAAGAAGCCCAGCAGTGGGAAAAAGAGTTTGAAAAGTGTTATAGTAAGTCTGCAGGGTTCTCGGACATCAGTTCTAATTTAAGTAATTATGGGCTGGATAATTGGAGTGGAAGTAAACTTTACACTTCGCCCAATAAACTGAAAATCGGAACATCATCTACTGATGGCTATTTGCAAACTCCTAGCTGGTGGAGTATTCCATCATCGCAGGAACTAACTTTTGTCATGGGGGCAGCACCTGATAAGGCTGACGTTACGGTTAAGGGAACATTAACCTTTGAGAGCGCCATAGAGGGTAAGTCATCTGCCTATATCGTTACTGAAAGCCGGGAGTTTGAAGTATCGAAGGATGGTAAGCAAGTCTTCACATTTAAGGCACCCAAGGAGAACGATTTGTACCGACTCAAAATCTCACCCAAAGGCATCATGTACATGAACTACCTAAGTCTTTACGATGGTACATGGACTGCTGAGCAATTGGGTATAAACAGTAGTGCTGCTGCTCGCCGAGCAATAACGGTGAATAATTACACATCGACCGACAATAGCTACACTTTCACGGAATTGGATACTAACAAGCGTTATGTCATCCGTGTTCGTACGCTGGGCGAAGAGAATATCTATTCACAGTGGAGCGACGAAAAGACCTTTGAGTTCGGTGGTACTGGTGTCGTATCAGTATCAGCTACTGAGAAGGATTCAACTAACCGCTTCTACGATTTGCAGGGTCGCGAGGTAAAGACTCCTACCCGCGGACTGTATATCAGGAACGGAAAGAAGATTGTCATCAAATAAATAATAAAGCGGGTCTCGATGGAGATCCGCTTTATTGTTTTTATTTCACCAGCACTACCAAATACTTGCTGGCTGACCAGAACAACTGGGGATTGGTAATGCGAAGGATATACTGTTTATTGGCATCCTGCAGCAATGTATAGCTGGACTGTGGATGAGCCGTCAGTATTTTGGCAGAACGGCTATAGAGACGTATCTCCTTATCTACTCGGATATCTATCTTGGTAAAGTAGTCACGATTGAAGTTGGAGCGCAGCACCTTGCCATCTTCAATGATATGCTGAGCCTTCAACTCCTTCTTCGTACCATAGACAAACCACGCTGTGTTGAGTTGTTTATCCTGCGAGTTAATAGTCTGTGACTTCTGGGTACTCTCTTCCTTCAGGTTGCTGACATTACTTGACAGCGTACTTACCTGTTGGTTCAACTCACCAATCTGCACGTCCTTAGCCTCCAACTCTGCCTGCAACTGGCGCAGTTGATTGTCTTTCTCCGTAAGCTGCTGCGTGAGATTCTCCAACGTACGACGCAACTGGTCTGCCTTGACAGAACTCTGGCGCAGTTGGTTACGCAACTTGCTGATGAGCTCGCGGTTCTGCTGCATGCGCTCCTGGATGAACTGCATATTCTCGCGGATGCTCTCAGCCTCAGAGACGCCTTCACCATTCGATGCGATGGTGACGCGCTGCTCAGCCTCATTGATGGCACGAAATCCCTCCTGGATATCGTTCATGGTGGCCATCATGTCATCAATCTCATTATCTTTCTGTTCAATGATGCGTGTCAAGGAGTCGCGCTGCTGCTCCAACGCCATCTCTGCCGCATGATTGTCTTTCTGCTTACATGCTGCCAATGCCACCAGGCACAAGGCTGCTATCATTACTTTCTTCATATCGTTATCTCTTTTTTTCGTTATTACGTTATAACGTTATATCGTTATGATGATTTCCCCGCTAACACTATCACAAACTCGCCCCTTGGCTCATGCTCCTGGAAATGGGCTATGACTTCTGCCAACGTGCCACGCACACTCTCTTCGTGAACCTTGGAGATTTCGCGACAGCAACTTACCTGACGCTCAGGACCAAAGACCTCGCTAAACTGCTGAAGGGTCTTCAGCACACGATAGGGTGACTCGTAGAACACCATTGTACGCTCCTCGTCAACAAGACTCTGGAGTTTCGTCTGGCGTCCCTTCTTCTGGGGTAGGAAACCCTCAAAGCAGAATCTATCGCAAGGCAGTCCGCTCGACACCAATGCTGGTACGAAAGCCGTAGCACCAGGCAAGGTCTGTACCTCGATGCCTGCCTTAACAGCCTCACGTACCAGAAAGAATCCTGGGTCAGAGATGCCTGGCGTACCAGCATCGCTAATCAGCGCTACCGTCTGACCTGCCTGCAAGCGTTCAATGACAGATGCCGAGGTGCCATGTTCATTGAACTTATGATGCGACAACAGATGCTGCTTGATATCGAAATGCTTCAACAAGATGCCCGACGTACGGGTATCTTCAGCCAACACCACATCAGCCTCCTTCAGGATGCGGATGGCCCTCAGCGTCATATCCTCCATATTCCCCACAGGTGTGGGTACAATATATAATATTCCCATATCTGCTGCAAAATTAAAAAATAATTATGAATTATACATTAAGAATTATGAATTATTTATTATCTTTGCACCATGATTACATATCCGACATCGGGCGAAGCACGCCGCCCAGGAAGAATAGAAGTAGTGTGCGGCTCTATGTTCTCCGGCAAGACCGAAGAACTTATCCGTCGTCTGCGCCGTGCCCAGTTTGCCAAGCAGAAAGTGGAAATCTTCAAGCCAGCCATCGATACGCGCTATAGCGACGAGGAGGTGGTGAGCCACGACCACAATGCCATTCCCTCTACCCCACTCGACTCGTCAGCCAGCATTCTGCTCTTGTCCAGCGACATCGACGTAGTGGGTATTGACGAGGCACAGTTCTTTGACCAAGGACTGGTGGATGTCTGCAACGAGTTGGCCAACCGTGGTGTTCGTGTCATCATTGCAGGTCTGGATATGGACTATAAAGGTATTCCCTTCGGTCCTATGCCTGCCCTTTGCGCCATTGCCGATGACGTCACCAAGGTACATGCCATCTGCGTCAAGTGTGGTTCTCTGGCCTATGTCAGTCATCGTACCGTTCAGAACGACAAGCGCGTGCTGCTTGGCGAGACACAGGAGTACGAACCCCTTTGTCGCGAGTGCTACCAGAAAGCAATAGAAGAAGAAAAGGCAAAAAGTCCCAAATAAATTTGGCTAATTCAAAAATATTGCGTACCTTTGCACCCGCATTTTGAAAATTCGGATGCGATTGCGGGCGGCACCTCAGCAAAAAGCAAGCTTTCTGCATTCGGTTTGCACCGCAATTATCACCCGCTTTTCAATAAAAAGCATAAAGGTTGATCCGCTAGCTCAGTTGGTAGAGCACAACACTTTTAATGTTGGGGTCTTGGGTTCGAGCCCCAAGCGGATCACAGAACGGGGAAGACGACAGACTAATACAGTTTGTCGTTTTTGCGTAAATAAATGTAACAAGTATGCCACGTAAGACTGACGGAGTACTCTTTGAACTACAGCCGCGCCCCACAAAGGGAGAGGACGGCAAACCACTGCTCTATGCCCAACCCGTCGTAGAGCACAAATACGATCTCGACGACATCGATGACTTCTGCAACAAATACCGCCACACCAGCAAGGGCGAGATGAAGCGTTTCTTCAGTCTTCTGGAGGAGATAACCACTATGTGGCTACGTGAAGGCCAGCGTGTGGAGACACCCTTCGGCTCGTTTGCCCCAAAGATAAAACTGCTGGGCGAACATACTGACCCAACAAAGGTGACAGGTCGCGACGTGATATATGGCGGCATTGAGTTCATTCCTGCCAAGCAGTTCGTAAAGGATGCCGATTGTGGACGTCATGGTTTCCGTTGTCAGAGGAACAGAGTGGGAAACAGTCAGATGTACGACCAGAAGGCAATGGACGAGGCCCTGCGGAAGAGTGTACGTCACGGATACATTACCATCAAGACCTTCCAGATATTCAGCGGACTGAAATATAACTCGGCAAAGAACTACCTTGACAGCCTTTGTCAAGGGGAACATCCTCGTTTGAGTCGCTATCGTGATAGCCACGCCTGGCACTACACCCTTCTGGACAACACTCCATCTGTATAAAAATGGGTTCGTAGCGTTCGCTAAAAATGTTTCTGTCGTACGCTACGATTATTTTTGGCGGGCGCTATGGACAATTTTGCCGTCCGCTAAAAGTTCACAAGAGATAGTCTCTCTCCCTGTTCCAACGTCACTTACTCCCTGCAAGCAAGTCACTTTCCCCCTGCAAGTGACGTCCGGACAACCGTAAAGTGACGTCCGGACAACCGTAAAGTGACGCTACTCCACCACGCCCTCATTGACATGGAATATCTTGTAGTCGAGGGTTGTAGTACTAAGGATTTGGTCGAGGTGGTCACGATTGGTATCGGTAATGAATATCTGTCCGAAGTTATCACTGGATACCAGACGGACAATCTGCTCCACGCGCTGGGCATCGAGCTTATCAAAGATATCATCTAGCAGCAGCAGGGGTGTAGTCTTAGAACCTGTACGCTTCAGGAAGTCAAACTGAGCCAGTTTCAGGGCAATGACATACGTTTTGTTCTGGCCCTGCGAACCCTCACGCTTCATCAGATGACCATCAAGCGTAAACTCCAAATCGTCACGATGGACACCATGCAGCGAATAGCCCACAGCAAGGTCTTTATGACGGTCGCGCTGGATAACCTCCAGCAAGGGGCCTCGCTGACAATGCGACACATAGGTCAGCCCCACTCTTTCCTGTCCACCAGAGATATGCTCATAATACTGCTGGAACAGAGGTATCAGCTCATCGACAAAGGCACGACGCTTCTCATACAGCACCTCGCCAGCCTCTGCCATCTGCTCCTCCCAGAGTTGCAGCACCAACGTGTCAGGCGCAGGGTCCTCCATCTTCAGCAGGATGTTACGCTGCTGAAGGGCATTGTTGTAACGTGAGAGTGCATCGATATACGAGCGGTCGTACTGGGCAATAACCATATCCATCAGTTTACGACGCTCCTCGCTACCCCCTTCAATGAGTAGCGAATCAGCAGGTGACACCACAACGAGCGGTATCAGTCCGATGTGCTCCGATAGTCGCTTATACTCCTTTTTGTTACGCTTGAAGTGTTTCTTCTGTCCACGCTTGATACCCACAGAGATGACATCCTCATCATATTCCCCCTCTATCATGCAGAACGGTTCGTCATGTCGAATCACCTGAGAATCAATAGGATTGGAGGCGGAACGACAGAACGAGAGGTAGTAAATCGCATCGAGCACATTGGTTTTACCCATGCCGTTGCGACCAATGAAACAATTCATCTTCGGCGAGAGTTCGAGCAGAGCCTCGCCGATGTTCTTATAATTGAGTATAGAAAGCTGTCTAAGTATCATTTCGCGTGCAAAGGTACGAAATTTTTTGTTTTTATTTGGTTTTTTGCTCACTAATTTGTACCTTTGCACCCGATTTGTGTCTAAGAAGCAAGAAAGAACAAAAAAAATAAAACAATAAAAATGGCAACAAACAATCAGAAAGCAGCTCCAGCACAGGAGCAGCAGGTCACCAAGACCGAAGCCTTCTTCGACAAGTACAAGAAGGCAATCGTTGGCTGTGTAGCAGCCGTTATCGCAATCATCGTATGCGTTATTCTCGCTAACAACTATTATTTTGAGCCCCGTGCCAACGAGGCCAGCACCGAACTCGCCAAGAGTCAGGAGCTCTTCGACCAACAGCAGTACGACAAAGCCCTTGTTGGTTTCCAGAAAGTTGCCGCTGACTACAGCTCTACTGATGCAGGCAATCTGGCACAGTTCTATATCGGCATCTGCCAGGCCAACCTTGGCAAGTGGCAGGAGGCTGTCAACGCACTGGAGCAGTTCAGTGGTCAGGGCGACCAGATGATCAGCCCTGCAGCAGAGGGTGCACTGGGTAATGCCTATGCAAACCTCAACCAGTTGGACAAGGCCGTAGAGCACCTGAAGAAGGCTGCCAAGATGGCTGACAACAACTCGCTGTCTCCCACATTCCTCATTCAGGCTGGTGAGATTCTGGAGAGCCAGAACAAAAAAGACGAGGCACTGAAGCTGTATGAGGAAGTGAAGGAGAAGTACTTCAACTCTATGCAGTACCAGAGCATCGACAAGTACATTGAAAGATGTAAGATGTAAGATGTAAGATGTAAGAAGGAAGAAGGAAGAAGTAATTCGTAATTCAAAAACATGGCAACTAAGAATCTGTCGGAATACAATGCCGCCAAAGTACCCGATGCATCGAATATGATTTTCGGCATCGTCGTATCAGAGTGGAATCCTGAAATAACAGGAGCACTGCTCAACGGCTGCGTATCGACACTGGAGAAGCATGGTGCACTGCCTGAGAATATTCACGTCAAGACAGTGCCCGGCTCTTTTGAGCTCATCTACGGAGCCCATCAGATGACGCTTAACGACGGTTATGATGCCGTTATCGTGTTGGGATGTGTTATCCGTGGCGAGACGCCCCACTTCGACTATATCTGTCAGGGTGTCACACAGGGTATTGCCCGTCTCAATGCTACCAACAACATCCCCGTAGTCTACGGACTGCTCACCACCGAGAACATGCAGCAGGCACAGGATCGTGCCGGAGGCCGCTTGGGAAACAAAGGTGACGAGTGTGCAGTAGTAGCTATCAAGATGGCAAAGTTCTGAGAAACTTTCTATTTTACAGAAATTATTGTTACCAACCAAAAAAGAAACAACTATGAAAAGAACAATTCTTTCAGCTTTGATGCTTGTATGCGGACTGATGCTGGCAATGGCTCAGAACCCCGCTCAGATAAAGTTTGAAAAGACCACCCACAACTTCGGCACCTTCTCAGAAGCCAATCCTGTTGTGACGTGCGTGTTCACCTTTACCAATGTTGGTGAGCAACCATTGATCATCAACCAAGCCATTGCCTCTTGCGGATGTACCGTACCCGAATACACCAAGAATCCTGTACAACCAGGTGAGAAGGGTGAGATTAAGGTAACGTATAATGGCGAGGGAAAATTTCCTGGACATTTTAAGAAATCGATTACCGTACGTACTAACGGAGCTGTCGAAATGACGCGTCTCTACATAGAGGGCGACATGACAGAGAAAGAGAAATAAATAAACGCTGCCGATTGGCAGCGTTTATTTGTTTTCTAAAACCAATTGCTAAAAGCTATACGTCAAACCAAGGGAACTCCACTCTTGCAACTGGAAGTACCCCATCTTGTCATCCCAGATATTGCCATCGTCGAAACGCGGATAGACAAAGAGATTGGCAGAGATATACTTTGTCACCTTCAACTCAAACTGGTTTTCCCACTCTATCTTCGCCTGATGATAGGTGGTAATGGCAAAGAGACGTGTCTTCCATGACAACTGGTCAACAATATTCCACTTGAGTTCGCCTGTAAACTCTGAAGCAAAGTCCTCCATCGTGTGGTGGTCACTATGAATGCCATTGGCTGCGAGCAATGCCTCACGGGCTACATAGCGGAAGTTGAACGCGAAGGGCAGGAAGTTGAGCGTACCTTTCAGTCGTCCACCCAACGCATCCACATTATACTGCATACCGATACCGATATTGAGGTCGAAAGGTGAGGTAAAGTCCGAATAGACCTTCTCATCATTGGCTTTCAGACCACGTGCAAACTGCGTATAGGCCAGCAACTGCAGCGTATAGTACCACTTCTTATGGGCCTGAATACCCAACTTACTGGTGAAGCGCAACAGGTCGTTGTTGGTCTTATATTTATGAACAGTGTCTGATGGCGAGGTCTGAATACCCAGCTTCATCTCCAGTTTATTATCAAAGGTGATGCGGTCCTTGTCGTTATAGTTCAACTCCAGATTAGCAGCAGCCACTGCCGAATAGTTGCTTTCACCACCTTTGTGCCAGTTACTCGACACGAAGTTCTGTAAGAACTGGAGATAACCATCACCTTTGAACTTCCAGAAGTTTGGTTTCTGAATAACAAGGTTGATGGGCACTGCCTCCGGCTCTTCAGGAAGCGGAGCTACGAAATCTATCAGTTCCACCTGTTGGGTGAGTTCCTTATTCACATCATTACGGATGCTACCTGCCGCCTGCAGATTCGACTCGTTGTTAACTACCAAGTCAGGACGGCGCAAGTAGAGATTCATCAACGCGGCATCAATAGCATCAGCCAACTCATCATCCGACTGAGGCTGAAGGGTTAGCGTTTTCTGAGCACCTGAATGATAGAAGGTGGTAGGCACGAACAAGCGGAAATAGCGACCATCGTTCTGTTCTTGACGTAACTGGTCGTTAACTTGCTGCAATGAGTCAAGACGACGACGCATCACATTCAATGAATCTGTATAGTCCTTTACCACTTGTGACTCAAGAGGCTCTTCTTTCACGGGCTTCCGCGCACGGCGTTTGGCATTGATGCTGAGTGTCATCAACAGCATCATTGTCAGTAACAAAATGTATCTTTGTTTCATAATTGTCTGCAAAGTTACGATTTTTTTTTAATTCATAATTCATAATTCATAATTATTTTGTACCTTTGATGCTTATCGAAGGTACTCACGCTCGAAAATACTCAAATTAATTTGGTATTTTGCTCACTTATTTGTACCTTTGCAACCGTTTTATATAAATAAGGTAAAAACAACAATGAATAGAGACACCATTATCGGCTTTGTACTTATAGCTTTAGTACTGATTGGTTTCAGTTGGTGGAATCAGCCATCAGCAGAACAGATTGAAGCCGCACGCATGCAAGACAGCATAGCACAAGTCCAGAAAGATAGTGTACTGAAAGCCCAGCAGCAGGCTGCAGCAAAAGCAGCCAATGGCGCTTCTGCAGACTCTACAGACGCTGTACAGGCTGACACCACAGCACTCTTCTATACTGCCCAGCAAGGTACTGCAGAGAAAGTGGTACTGAAGAATGGCAAACTGACGCTGACGCTGAACAGCAAGGGTGGTACCATTGAGAAGGCTGTTATCCACAACTTCCAAAGCATCGATGGCAGTAACGATGTGACGCTGTTTGACGAGAAAGACCAGCAGATGAACTTCATGCTGGCAGGCAAGCAGGAGAACATTATTACCAGCGAGTTATATTTCACGCCCAGCAATGTGACGGACACCACCGTTACCATGACGGCAAAGGCTCAGAACGGAGGTTCTATCTCCCTGCGCTACCATCTCGGTCGTGACTACATGCTCAGCATGGCTGTTGAGACACGTGGTTTGTCAGGGATGTTCGCTCCTTCTTACAAGGAGATGGACATTGAGTGGAATGACCACTGTCGTCAGCAGGAAAAAGGCTTTTCTTTCGAGAGCCGCTATACCGGTTTGTTCTATAAAGAGGCTAACGGTGGCACTGACAACCTGTCGGAAAGTTCTGATGAGAACGAAGATATCGAGGAAAGTCTGGATTGGATTGCTTTCCGTAACCAGTTCTTCAGCGTAGCCCTTATTTCTAAGGACGACTTCTCACAGAACGCAAACCTGTCTAGCATTCAGGACAAGAAAGGTTCTGGTTATCTGAAACAGTTCAGCGCCAAGTTGAAGACAGCCTTCGACCCCACTGGTCAGAAAGCTTCAGAGTTTGAGATGTATATCGGTCCCAACGATTTCCGTCTGATTCAGGATGTTGAACAGCAGAGTACCTTCGGCAAAGACCTTGACTTGGAGCAACTTGTCAACCTCGGCTGGTGGCTGCTGCGTTGGATTAACCGTTGGTTCACGCTCTATGTCTTCGACTGGCTGACAGGCTTTGGTCTGAATATGGGTATCGTACTGATTCTGATTACCCTACTGCTGAAGGCCATCACTTTCCCCATGGTCAAGAAGAGCTACATGTCCAGTGCCAAGATGCGTGTATTGAAGCCAAAGTTCGAAGAGGCTACCAAGCAGTATGATAAGCCCGAAGACCAGATGAAGAAACAGCAAGAGATGATGTCGCTCTACTCCAAGTATGGCGTATCGCCCTTGTCAGGCTGTCTGCCCATGCTTATCCAGATGCCTATTTGGTTGGCCATGTTCTTCTTCGTTCCTAACGCTATCCAGCTTCGTGGACAGTCCTTCCTGTGGATGGACGACCTTTCCACCTACGATCCCATCTGGGAATGGGGTACCAACATCTGGGGTATTGGTGACCACCTGTCACTGACCTGTATTCTGTTCTGTGCTGCCCAGCTTATCTACACATGGATTAGCATGCGTCAGCAGCGCGACCAGATGGTCGGTGCGCAGGCCGATCAGATGAAGGTCATGCAGTATATGATGTACTTCATGCCTCTGATGTTCTTCTTCATCTTCAACGACTACTCGTCAGGTCTGAACTTCTACTACTTCATCTCGTTGTTCATGTCGGCAGCCATCATGTGGACCCTGCGCAAGACAACAGATGACGAGAAGCTCCTGGCTATTCTGGAGGCCAACTATCAGGCTAACAAGAACAACCCCAAGAAGCAGTCGAGTTTTGCTGCCCGTCTGGAGGCCATGCAGAAGCAAGCCGATGCCATGCGCGAGCAACAACGCAGGAATAGATAAAAGAAAAAAAATAAACACACACAAATATGAAGATCGGATTTGACAACGAGAAGTATCTCAGGATACAGTCAGAGCACATACGAGAGCGTATTGCACAGTTTGACGGCAAACTATATCTGGAGTTGGGAGGCAAGCTCTTCGACGACCACCACGCCAGCCGCGTGCTGCCAGGTTTCAAGCCAGACTCTAAGTTACGGATGTTCGCCCAGTTGCGTGACCAGTTAGAGATTGTCATCGTTGTCAGCGCCGAAGATATAGAAAAAAACAAGGTACGTGCCGACCTGGGCATCACCTACGATGAAGACGTATTGCGCCTTCGTGAAGAGTTCATGAGCCGTGATTTCATGGTAGGTTCAGTAGTCATCACTCACTACAATGGTCAGCAGGCTGCAGACCTGTTCCGTAAGCGTTTGGAGCGTCTGGGCATCAAGTCGTACGTACATTATTTAATAGATGGCTATCCCCACAACGTGGAACTGATTGCCAGCGATGATGGTTTTGGCAAGAACGACTACGTAGAAACCACCCGTGAGTTGGTCATTGTCACAGCCCCTGGTCCTGGCTCTGGTAAGATGGCAGTCTGCCTCAGCCAGTTGTACAACGAGAACAAGCGCGGCATCCGTGCCGGTTATGCCAAGTTTGAGACGTTCCCCGTCTGGAACCTGCCACTGAAGCACCCCGTAAACATTGCCTACGAAGCTGCCACTGCCGACCTGAACGACGTCAATATGATTGACCCGTTCCACTTGGAGGCTTACGATAAGATTGCCATCAACTACAACCGCGATATCGAGATATTCCCCGTACTGACAGCTCTGTTTGAGGGCATCTACGGTGAGAATCCCTATAAGTCACCCACAGATATGGGGGTCAACATGGTTGGCTTCTGCATCTCAGACGACGAGGTGTGCTGCAATGCCTCACGTGACGAGATTATCCGTCGCTACTACACAGCAACCAACAAGATGGCTGATGGTTTGGACAACGAGCGTGAGGTCAACAAGATTCTGATGCTGTTCAATCAGGCTAAGATTACCACTGCCTACCGTCGTGTCACTGTTGCAGCACAAGCCAAGCAGGAGTTGACGGAACAAACCGCTGCAGCTATGGAACTGGAGGATGGTACCATCATCACTGCTAAAAGTTCTCCCCTACTCGGCTGTTCGGCAGCTTTGTTGCTCAATGCCACTAAACACTTGGCAGGCATCGACCATGAGGCTAAGCTGATTCCACAGAGTCTGATAGAACCTGTCCAGAAGACAAAGATAGAATACCTGGGTGGCAAGAATCCTCGTCTGCATACTGACGAGGTACTAGTTGCTCTCAGCGTGTTGTCCAAGGACGATGAACAGTGCCGTAACGCCTTGGCTCAACTGCCAAGACTGCGTGGCTGTCAGGTACACTCAACGGTCATGCTCAGTGAGGTTGATCGAAAGATTTTCAAGAAACTAGGGTGCGGCCTGACCTGCGACCCCGTCCGCAAGAAATAAATTGTCAAATAACAAATAGTCAAATAGTAAATAGTCAAATCGTCAAATACTATGGCCATCATTAAACCATTCAAGGGCATTCGCCCACCGAAAGAACTCGTAGAACAGGTAGAAAGCCGTCCCTACGACGTGTTGGACTCTGAGGAGGCTCGCGCCGAGGCTGGCGACAACGAGAAGAGCCTGTATCACATCATTAAACCAGAGATTGACTTTCCCGTAGGCACTTCAGAGTACGACCCGAAGGTCTATGAGAAGGCTGCCGAGAACTTCCAGAAGTTCCAAGATAAGGGTTGGTTGGTACAGGACCAGAAGGAGCACTACTACATCTATGCCCAGACCATGAACGGCAAGACGCAGTATGGTCTGGTGGTCTGCGCACATACTGACGACTACCAGAAGGGCAATATCAAGAAGCATGAGCTGACACGTCGCGACAAGGAGGAAGACCGCATGAAGCATGTCCGCGTAAACAATGCCAACATCGAACCGGTATTCTTCGCCTATCCTGACAATGCCATTCTCAACGAACTGATTATGCGCTACGCAGCCACAAAGCCCGAGTACGATTTCATCGCACCTATTGATGGTTTCCGCCATCAGTTCTGGATTATCGACAATGACAAGGATACGCAGACCATTACCGCTGAGTTCGCTAAGATGCCTAGCCTCTATATTGCTGATGGTCACCACCGCTCTGCTGCTGCCGCCCTCGTGGGTCAGGAGAAACAGAAGCAGAATCCCAACCATCGTGGCGACGAAGAGTATAACTACTTCATGGCCGTTTGTTTCCAGGCCTCGCAGCTGACCATTCTCGACTACAACCGCGTGGTGAAGGACCTGAATGGTCTGAGTTCTGAGGAATTCCTCGCTGCACTCGGCAAGAACTTCACTGTCGAGGACAAGGGTACTGACATCTATAAGCCTCAGCAATTGCACGAGTTCTCACTCTATCTGGATGAGCACTGGTACAGTTTGAAAGCCAAGGAAGGCACTTACGACAATACCGACCCCATTGGTGTACTCGATGTTGACATCAGCAGTCGCCTGATTCTCGACGAGATTCTGAACATTGGCGACCTCCGCTCTTCAAAGCGTATCGACTTCGTTGGTGGACTGCGCGGACTGGGTGAACTGAAGCGCCGTGTTGACAATGGCGAGATGCGTGCCGCCCTGGCCCTCTACCCTGTCACCATGCAGCAGATTATGGATATCGCCGACTCTGGCAAGATTATGCCTCCCAAGGCCACCTGGTTTGAGCCGAAGTTGCGCTCAGGACTGGTTATTCACAAATTGTCGTAATTACGTTATCACGTTATTACGATATAACGATGATGAACGACGAATTTAAAACGATAAAAAAGACAAGCGAGGGATATTACACCGAGAAACGGAGTAAGTTCCTCGCTTTTGCCCATCCTGTCAAGACTGTTGACGAGGTGAAGGACATCGTGGCACAGTACCGCAAGAAGTACTACGATGCTCGCCATGTCTGCTATGCCTATATGCTGGGCGCCGAACGCACGGAGTTCCGTGCCAACGACGACGGTGAGCCCAGTAGCACTGCTGGCAAACCCATTCTCGGACAGATTAACAGCAACGAACTGACAGATATTCTCATCGTCGTGGTGCGTTACTATGGTGGTGTCAATCTTGGCACCAGTGGCCTCATCGTAGCCTATCGCGAGGCTGCTTCCGATGCCATCAGCCACGCCCAAATAGAAACCCGTCAGGTTGAAGAACTCATCAACTATTCCTTTGCCTACCCTCAGATGAACGATGTCATGCGCATCGTCAAGGATATGCAGCCCCGCATCGTCTCACAGACCTATGAGGGTAGCACCTGCCAGATGGTGCTATCCATCAGAAAAAGCGAAGCAGACCAGCTTCGCAATAAATTAAACAGTTTAATCTAGTTATACTAGTTGTTCTAGATTTACTAGAAGAACTAGGAATCAAGATAAGCTGCGCACATCTCTGCGCAACGTTCGCCATCGACGCCAGCAGAAACAATACCACCAGCATAACCTGCACCTTCTCCACAAGGGAAGAGCCCTTGCAGTCGGACGTGCATCAGCGTTTCACTATCGCGGACAATGCGGACGGGACTGGAGGTACGCGTCTCGACACCAATCATTACAGCCTCGTTGGTCAGGAAGCCATGACTCTGGCGACCAAACACCTTGAAGCCTTCCTGCAGACGATGACTGATGGACTGTGGCATCCAAAAATGCAAGGGCGACGATATCAAACCTGGCGCATACGAACTCTTAGGCAAGTCGTAGCTCAGACGCTTATTCACGAAGTCTGCCATGCGCTGTGCAGGAGCCGTCTGTTTCATATTACCCTGTTGCCAGCAGTTACGTTCCAACTCTTCCTGAAAGCGCATCACTCTTAATGCATCATCACCATCAATATCCTCAGCACGCAGTTCGACCACCATACCGGAGTTCGACCACTGTCCACCACGATTTGACGGACTCATACCATTGACGACTATCTGTTCTTTGTCAGTAGCAGCAGGGATAACAAAGCCACCAGGACACATGCAGAACGAATAGACGCCACGCCCATCGACCTGCGTCACAAAAGAATACTCAGCAGCAGGCAGATACTTTCCCCTACCTTGTTTGTTATGGTACTGTATTTGGTCAATCAGCATAGACGGGTGTTCCAAACGCACACCTACAGCAATGCCCTTAGCCTCTAGTTCGATGTTACTCTCAGCAAGATAGCGATAGACATCGCGGGCAGAGTGTCCTGTAGCAAGAATAACAGGGCCGCGATACTCCTTGTCGGCTGCCATACAGCCGACCACACGATTGCCCTCCAACAGCAACTGGGTCATCTTGGTCTGGAAGTGCACCTCACCACCACAACGAAGAATGGTATTACGCATGTTCTCTATGACACGTGGCAACTTGTCAGTACCTATGTGCGGATGGGCATCGGCAAGGATATTTGTCGAGGCGCCATGCTGACAGAATACGTTGAGAATCTTCTCTATCGAGCCACGTTTCTTGGAGCGAGTGTACAATTTACCATCCGAATAGGCACCAGCACCACCCTCGCCAAAACAATAGTTACTCTCAGCATCCACCTTTTGTGTTTTGGCAATCTGCGCCAAGTCCTTCTTACGTTCACGCACGTCCTTGCCACGTTCCAGCACGATAGGACGCAGCCCAAGTTCTATCAGATGCAGGGCAGCAAACAATCCACCAGGACCTGCACCCACAACGATTACCTGCGGACGCCCAGTAACATCAGGATACTCCGTATGCTGATACTCGTCATCCTGTGGCTGTTCATTGATGAACACCCGTACCTTTAGGTTGACAAAGATGGTGCGCTGACGAGCATCAATGCTTCGACGAAGGATGCGCACAGCAGTAATGGTGCGCACATCGAAGCCATACTCATCAGCCAGCCACGAACGCAACGCCTGCTCATTGGCAGCCACCTGGGGCTGTACACGTATTTGATACTCCTGTATCATTCTTCCTTGAAGAGGTCTTTGATTTCGTCTATCTCATCATCATCAAACCACTTAGACAGGCGCTCTTTGGCTTTCTGCTGAATCTCTGGATCAATGTCGGTCCAAACCTTCTTCAGTACGAACAAAAGCACAGCCAAGTCGTCCGTCAGTCCAGCAATAGGAATAGCATCTGGAATCACATCCAGTGGACTAATCATATAGCCCAGTGCACCAATAATCATGGCTTTGTTGGCAGTACTGATTTTGTCACTTCCCAGCGTATAGTACAATATCAGCGCTGCATATACCAGTTTAGCACCAGCACGCTTGGCAATACTCGCAATTTTGTCAACGAAGTCCGACTGTGAGAACTTGTTGGCATACTTCATAAAATCGGGTAATTCCATATCTTTATTCTTTTTTCGTTATTTCGTTATTACATTATATTGTTATCATAGAGTCACTTCAGTCTTATCACCCTGATACCCGTATGGGAAGAATGTTTCTGCAGATACTGGTAGAAGGTCATCGGTTCCAGCACCACTTTCTTGTGAATCATTGACGCATTGAGCAGGTGCAGACCATCTTTCTGCCAGACAGCAAAGCCCAGATGGGCAATGTCCAGTCCTTTCTTGTTGCACGTGATGGCAATGATGTCACCATCTTGAACAGCCTGACGCAATGCCTTCGTAGAGCGACGCAGTGCCGACTTAGGGATATAACGAGCCTTCACACTCGTGAGTTGTTGCTCCTGTTGGCGAATGATAGGCACCAGTTCCGGCTGGGCTTTCAATGCCTTATAGGCTGTAGGATGCGTGCTCATATAGTTCACCTTAACCTGCTGAACAGCCGTAAAAGGAGGATTCGGCGACTGTATCTCCGTCACTATCTTCATCGCCTGCTTGTCACGTATCCAGTCAGAAAAGTAGTGTAGTCGCGATGTATAGCCATCCATCACGCCCCCTCTATATCTCAGTGTGCGCAGCGTTGCCAGATAGTCCTTCCATGTACGCTTTCCCTCATGGGCACAAATCGTCAGCGCTGTGACTGTTTCCACCAATGTGGTACAATCCAACTGGCGGGTGTTGACCACTAATTGCTCATCGTCATTAACCTCCAAGGTATGTGCCACATAGGGCACACCCAGAAACTGACGGGCAAACCACAGTGTGGACGTCTTTGTGTCAGCCTTGGCCAACAAGCGACAGATGGTCAGGCTGTCAGCACTTGTATAGGTCACCTGTGCCTGAGAAGTGCCAACCATTAGCAACAGGAGTGATATCAGTAATGTTCTCATCCTTTTTTCTTCTTATAAGGCCCTCGTGCTCCAAAGTTGTATCCTATATACATATTCAGACTGCCAAAGATGTTATTGGCAGCAAAGCGCGACTTATGATAGTTATAGGCACGGATAATGACAGAGGCTCCTGCATACCAGCGCATATTGTTGTACACCAAGCCAAAGCGACCAATGCCATCGATATTCAAGTTGTTAAAGTCAAAATGGTATTTGCTGCTGTTCTCGTCCGTTTCACCACGCGAACGCTTATAAGCCAAGGCCAGCGACAGCGAGGAACAAAACAGACAGTTCTTGGCGAACACCCAGTTGTAAGCATAGCCCACTGACGCACTGGAGTTATAGTACTTCACACTGTTGAACATCAGTCCGCTGTCCAACTTGACTGCCTGTGGTCCCATGCGCTCATCTATCTCGTTCTGCAACTTCTCGTGGTCAAACTCAATAGTGTTTTTCGTATAGGCCACACCCACCATCCACGAGCCACAGCTTATCTTCTGAATGGTACTCTGTGCAAAGGCTGCAGGATAGGAGAAACGCTGGTGATTGAAGATATAGTAGACGTTGACACCTGTAATTCCCACGCTGATGCCATCGAAAGCTACGCCATCCATCACATCCGTATTTACCTTCTTGCCCAGATTCAGATTGCGTATTCTGTAATCACAACCAGTGCGACGATAATAGATGTCGGCTCCAATCTGTGCGCTATAGATACTCAGGTCTATCTCCTGCTTCAGGTCCTTGATATTCACATCAACGTGTTTCAAGTCGAAGGTATAACCTGCAAAGACCCAGCGCCAACCAAAATAAGGACCGACCTTCAGGTTTGGTTCTGGAGAAAGCCATACCGACTGACCATCAGAGCCCGATGTGCTAAGACGGTAGTAATCATAGGTATGGGTAGCCTGCAACATGACTGACCAGTTATAGTGCTGCGGCTCGACATATCTTTCGTCGATATAGCTGAAGCCACGGATAGTACGACGTAACCAGCTCATCTTCTTCTCGGGCTGCTCCGTCTGTAACGTATCCTGTGCTACAACCTGCAACGCTACCAGGGTCGATATCATCAACAGTGCTTTTCTCATCGGCTCAGAACTTTCCTAGAATACGGTCTAGCACCCAGTTAACGGGCGTTGCCGACACACTGGTACACTCGCAGATGCCAATACCCTGCAGATGTTCACAAACATTTTTGATTAGCGGATACTGCACATAAGGCGGATTAGGAACCTCCAACACCTGTGTACCCTCGCAGGCATGCAACACGATGGGTTTGTAGTCGAAAACAGAGAAATTCATCAGTCCCTTGTCACCAATAATCTCTATACAGTCCTCGCGAGCCGACTCATGACCCACAAAACACCACGAGCCACTACCTGGCACACCACTCTCAAACTCAAAACATGCACTGACGGAGTCTTCTGCATCATAGAGTTTACCACGATTGGCACAGATGCCACGAGCCTCGATAATCACACCAAAGATATGCTGTAGGAGGTCTAACTGGTGAGGAGCCAAATCATAAAAATAGCCACCACCCGCTATGTCGGGTTGCAGTCGCCAAGGCAACTCCTGCGGTTTGGTATAGTCCAACTCACGAGGCGGCACTGCAAAACGTATTTGTACGTTAATAACCTTGCCAATAGTACCATTATCCACCAGTTCCTTGACTTTCTGGAAATATGGAAGATAACGACGGTAGTAAGCGACAAAACAAGGCACTCCCGTCCGAGCACTGATACGATTGATGCGGGCACAGTCTTCATACGATGCTGCCAACGGTTTCTCCACATACACGGGTTTTCCTGCTTTCATCGCCATAATGGCAAAGGTGGCATGACTGCTGGGAGGGGTTGCGATGTAAATGGCGTTCACGTCAGGATCATCAATCAGTTCCTGGGCATCGGTATACCACTTGGGTATGCCATGACGCTCAGCATAACTGCGGGCTTTCTGCTCCTGACGACTCATCACCGCCACCACGCTGGAACCCTCTAC
Organism: uncultured Bacteroidales bacterium; assembly: GCA_902772585.1. Classification (GTDB taxonomy): domain Bacteria; phylum Bacteroidota; class Bacteroidia; order Bacteroidales; family Bacteroidaceae; genus Prevotella. The sequence goes on from CACYBB010000002.1 coordinate 108,012, forward strand.
TTCAGAGAATGCCGGCCCACTTTTCTTTTCTGTTACCTCACCACATCCGATGAAGCCCCAACGTAATATCTTCATAATTGTGTGCAAAGTTACGAAATATTTCTTAATTCTTAATTCTCAATTCTTCATTTTTTTGTACCTTTGCATCATTAAATTGGAAAATATGAACCAAGAAGAGAATATTATTCTACAAAAAGTACGTAGTTACCGAGGCGTTCTTTCGGCAGGAACCCGTCTGTACACCAGCGCTTTCCGTCGTTTTTTCAAAGCCTCATGGCTAACTGCGCTCATCTACTCGCTCATCAATGCAGCCTTGGGCACGCTGACTGCTATCAAGGTTCCTGAACTGATTGTTGTCATCCTGCAGCAGCTACAGCGCTACAACGGTGTTTTCATCGAGAGTCTGCAACCCTATTTGATGATATTGGCTGAGTGCATCATACTGATACTTGCAGCCATCATCGCTGCTGCATTGAGTCAGGCCACCATTTTCTCTCTATTGAAAGAGCATAGCGAGACAGGCATTGTTCCCATTCCCGCCAGTTGGTGGAAACCCAGCCCACGCATGATGGGACGCACACTGATAGGTGTACTCCTATCGTTGTTAATCTGCCTTCCCCTCTTCATCATTATTCTTTTGCTTCCTTTCGCACTACCGATGTGGTATGTACAGACGAAATACATCATGGAGGCTCCCACAGGATTCTGGGCAACACTGAAGAAAGGCTATGGACGTGGCATGAGTCACTGGGGCTCTCTGTTCCTCGTCTTCTTCCTCACCATCCTGTTCATCTTGCTGGCAGGAATGATTGTCATGCTACCCGCTCACATCCTCTTCCTCGCCAACTATCGTGCACAGATGGGCGTACTCATCGGCGACCCGCTGGGCATGCCTTCCTACATGCTGCCAATGACCTTTATCACCTTTGTACTGTGCAGTTTCCTGTATTTCTACATCTGCCTGCCCATGCTGCTCAACGGCTACTACGTCTATGGTGCCATTGAGGCGAAGGAACTTGAACACGAACAACAAAAACTGAACATACAATGAAAAAGATACTCTTTATCGACCGTGACGGAACCATCATCCGCGAACCTGAAGACGAGCAGATTGACAGCTTTGAGAAGTTGCAGTTCGTACCTCGTGCCATCTCCAGCCTTGTTTTCCTGCGTCAGCATACAGACTACGAGTTGGTGATGGTCAGCAATCAGGACGGTCTGGGTACCGAGGCCTTTCCAGAAGACACCTTCTGGCCTGTACACAACTTCATTCTCGACACGCTGAAAGGCGAAGGTGTGGAGTTTGACGATATCCTCATCGACCCTCACTTCCCAGAAGACAATGCCCCTACCCGCAAGCCCAACACTGGACTGGTAGAGAAATACATCAACAACCCGGAATACGACATCCAGGGCAGTTACGTCATTGGCGATCGCGATACAGATCGTCAGTTCGCCAAGAACATCGGTTGTGGCTTTCTGCAGATAACCACTACTCCCGACGCTTCTCCGTCGGGCTCTTCCTGGGACCGTGCCACAGCCATCGCCTTTGGCGGAGAGCGTACTGCAGAGGTTCGTCGTACCACCAAGGAAACGGACATCCATGTGAAGGTCGACCTCGATGGCAATGGCCATTGCGACATCCAGACAGGTCTGGGCTTCTTCGACCACATGCTGGAGCAGATTGGCAAGCACGGCATGATTGACCTTACTGTCCACACAAAGGGCGATCTGCATGTTGACGAGCACCACACCATTGAAGACACGGCACTGGCACTGGGCGAGTGTCTGTTGAAGGCACTGGGCGACAAGCGTGGCATTGAACGCTATGGCTACTGCCTGCCCATGGACGACTGTCTGTGCTCCGTCTGTCTCGACTTTGGCGGACGTCCCTGGCTGGTCTGGGATGCCGATTTCAAGCGTGAGAAGATTGGAGAAATGCCTACAGAGATGTTCCTGCACTTCTTCAAGAGTTTGAGCGATGCTGCCAAGATGAACCTGAACATCAAGGCAGAGGGCCAGAACGAGCACCATAAGATTGAGGGCATCTTCAAGGCGTTGGCCCGTGCACTGAAAATGGCAGTACGCAGAGACATCTATCACTACGAACTGCCATCCACCAAGGGTAGCTTATAGGTTTATCGCCTGGGCCACATCATCTCCATCGGATAGTGGCGCACCAGGTTCCACCAGGAGCGCTTTTCAGCCATCAGTTCCTTGAGGATGAAGCGCCCCTCTGTCTCCAGTGGTTCACACAACATACACTTGCGCTCGAGGCCTAGTGTTTCCTGCAGCACCCACATCACGCCAGCAGCAAACTGCGTCAGTCCCAGTTTCTGTAAGGTAGTGGTCATGTCGGAACCATCCTTAAACGGTTCAAACTCACCCCCCAGTTGACTAAGCACATAATAGCCGTCCAACAGAAAACACATCTTCGCCTTGCCACTCAGCAGTTGCTGCTGGAATGACTGTAACATGCAAATAGCGTTCATCGTCAGTGTTGGCGTGCTGATGTCATTATCCACTTGCTGGAACATGAGGTCTTTGTTTTGCCCAAACCACTTCTGTAGTTTTCTGTTTACCAGCGGATTACGAGCCCCCAGAATACGATAGTACAAGTAGGCTGGCATGTCTGCCCACACGTTCAGTGCTAATGAAGTATAACCGCAATGAATCTCCTGCTGACCAGTCAGTTTGGCAAACTTGACAGCACGATCCATACCACAATCTACAAAGATATCTATGGAGGTACTATGTTCGCTGGTCATGACGGCAGCACGTATCTTACGCTCACCAAGTTTCCTGACCAGTTTCTCGCGACGACTGTTCAACAGTTCCTGCTTTTCGCGAATCTCCTCAGCATCGGCCATCCAGTCGATACTCAGGTCCTGAGGAACACGCAGACCAAAGTCAAACAAGCGCTCCACGCCCCTATAGCAGACTTCTGTCAAACCATGACGCTGGGCAGTACGATAAATATATTGCCACTCCTCTGCGCGAGGACCTCTGCTCAAGCAGTCCATCTGTCCAATGGCAACTCGCAACAATTCAAAAAACAATTCTTGCATGATACTTATAGGTAGTCGTTTTTTGTTATTCTGATGCAAAGATACAAAATAATTGATAATAAACAACTGATATTGATAATTTCTTTGTAATTTTGCACGAAATTTGTGTATAGACTACGATGACCGACAACAAGACAACACGTATGCAGCAGCTCGTCAACGAGTTGAATCAGGCTTCTGAGGCCTATTACAACGGACGAGCAGAGCAGATGACTGACTACGAGTGGGATGCGAAGTTCGACGAACTGCGCAGACTGGAACAGGAGACAGGCACTACCCTGCCCGACTCTCCCACCCAGAAAGTGTCGGAGGACAGCATCAGTGGTCAGAAGGAGGAACATGAGTTTGCAGCCCTCTCACTGGCTAAGACCAAGCAGTCTGCCGACCTCGTCAAATGGGCCGAGGAGCGTCCCATCTGGATATCGTGGAAACTCGATGGTCTGACGCTTGTCGTCACCTATGACGATGGCAAACTCACCAAGGTGGTCACCCGTGGCAACGGACATATCGGTACCAACATCACCCATCTGGTTAAGGCCATCAGTGGTATTCCCCAAACCATTCAGCATGCTGGCCATACGGTCATTCGTGGCGAGGCCGTCATCTCTTACGATGACTTCGACCGTTTCCTCATAGAGAGTGGCGAGGACTATGCCAATCCGCGCAATCTGGCTTCTGGTTCGCTGACGCTGAAAGATGTCGATGAGGTAAAGGCACGCCACATCCAGTGGATTCCGTTCACCTTGGTATATACCGAAGAGGATATCGTCTCTTGGGGCGACCGTATGGCATGGCTCGACCAGCAAGGCTTTAAGACTGTAGAGCGCCAGTTGGTAGAAGACCCATCGCTTACCACTGTGGAAGCCTGTTTGGCAGGCTTCACCCAAAAGGTTGTTTCCAAGCAGAATCCCTTTCCTGTCGATGGTCTCGTCGTCTGTTACGATGACACAGCCTATGCCCAGACAGGCTCTGTCACAGGCCACCATGCCACCCGTGCTGGTCTGGCCTTCAAGTGGCAGGACGAATCGGCAGCAACCGTGTTGAAGGACATCGAGTGGTCGTGTGCTGCCAGCACCATCTCGCCAGTAGCCATCTTCGAACCCGTTGAACTGGAGGGCACTACCGTCAAGCGTGCCTCGCTGTGTAATATCAGCGAGTGCGAACGTCTGGGCATTGGTGGCCCTGGCACCCAGCTCAGCGTCATCAAGGCCAACAAGATTATCCCTAAGGTCATTGCCGTTACCCAGTCTGCTGGTTCGTTCATTGTACCTGACCAGTGTCCCATCTGCCACGCACCCACAGAGATTGTCGTCAGCGAGGCCAGCGGCACCAAGACGCTTCATTGCACCAACCTCGACTGCCCTGCCAAGCAGTTGCGCAAGTTTGCACGCTTCGTCAGCAAGGAAGGTATGAATATCGATGGCATCTCTGAACAGACGCTCTCCAAGTTCATCAACCTTGGGTGGGTATCGGAATATGCCGACATCTACGAACTTCGCAGCCACATTCTCGACCTGTCACGCATGGAAGGCTTTGGTGAGAAATCAGCCAGCAACATCATGCGCTCCATCGATAAGAGCCGTGAGGTACAGGCTCATCGACTGCTCTATGCCCTCAACATACCACTCTGTGGCCTTGACGTCTGCAAGCGCCTGCTTAGCGCCTATACGCTGGACGACCTGGTCACAATGGCGGTCAGCGGTTCGACCGCTGACAGTCCCCAGTTGGACCTCTTCGCCCCTCAGACAGAGCCTCAGGATGTTTTCGCCCATATTGATGGCATTGGTCCTGAGAAGTCGGCGCAGTTTGTCCGTTGGTTCCGCGACGAACGCGACCTCGCCCGCTATCGTCGTCTCATCGAGAAGTTGACCATCACAACTCCCGACGTATCTCCGTCGGGCGACCGTTGTCAGGGTCTTACCTTTGTCATCACAGGCGATGTCCACCACTACAAGAACCGCAACGAGCTCAAGGCCTATATCGAGTCACAGGGTGGCAAGGTAGCCTCAGCGGTCAGTGGCAGTACGTCTTATCTCATCAACAACGACGTCACTTCCACCAGCGGTAAGAACAAGAAAGCCAAGGAATTAGGCATACCCATTATCAGTGAAGAAGAATTCATAACAAAATATCAACAATGACACAGAAATTCAAACCCGCCACACTCTGCGTACAAGCAGGCTGGCAACCCAAGAATGGTGAATCGCGCGTACTCCCTATCGTCCAGAGCACCACGTTCAAGTATGACAATACAGAGGAGATGGCCGACCTCTTCGACCTGAAGAAGGATGGCTACTTCTACACCCGTCTGGCTAACCCCACCAACGACGCTGTGGCTCAGAAGATTGCAGCCCTCGAAGGTGGTGTCGGTGCCGTACTGACCTCTTCTGGTCAGGCAGCCAATTTCTATGCCATCTTCAACATCTGCGAGGCTGGCGACCATATCGTTACCAGCAACGAGATCTATGGTGGCACCTACAACCTCTTTGGTGTTACGCTGAAGAAACTCGGCATCGAGTGCACCTTCATCTCTCAGGAAGCCAGCGAGGAAGAAATCGACAAGGCGTTCCGTCCCAATACCAAGGCCCTGTTTGGTGAGACCATCTCCAACCCTGGCTGTCAAATTCTCGACATCGAGAAGTTTGCACGCATCGCCCATAAGCATGGTGTGCCCCTGATTGTCGACAACACCTTCCCCACACCTATCAACTGCCGTCCATTCGAGTGGGGCGCAGACATCGTCACCCACTCTACCACCAAGTATATGGATGGTCATGCCACACAGGTAGGTGGTTGTGTCGTGGATAGCGGCAACTTCGACTGGGATGCCCATGCTGACAAGTTCCCTGGTCTCACCACTCCCGACGAGTCCTACCACGGACTGACCTATACCAAGAAGTTTGGTAAGATGGCCTACATGACCAAACTCGTCGCCCAGCTTATGCGCGACCTGGGCAGCATCCCGTCACCCCACAACGCCTTCCTTCTGAACCTCGGACTGGAGACACTCCACCTGCGCATGCCCCAGCACTGCAATAACGCTCAGCGCATCGCAGAGTTCCTCGAGAGCGACGAGCGCGTGGCATGGGTACACTATAGTGGACTGCCCTCTGACAAGAACTACACGCTAGCTCAGAAGTACCTGCCCAATGGCTCTTGTGGTGTCATCGCCTTCGGACTGAAGGGCGATCGTCAGACCGCCATCCAGTTCATGGACTCACTGAAGATGATTGCCATCGTCACCCACGTGGCCGATGCACGTACCTGCGTGCTCCACCCCGCTTCTCACACCCATCGTCAGCTTTCTGACGAGCAGTTGCGCGAAGCAGGTGTTGCTCCTGACCTCATCCGCCTCAGTGTAGGTATTGAGGATTGCGACGACATCCTCGCAGACATTCGTCAAGCCCTGGACAAAAATTAATTTGTCCAGCGGCTAAAGATGTCGTAGTCGCTGTTATAGGCTGGCGACTCTATCGACAGCAGGTTGAGCACAGAATGGAAAATATAATGTTGCTCAAGCACTGCTGGCAGTTTCTTTGCTGACTTATAGCGTCTGAAACCATCAGACGTCCATACCAGGAATGGTATCTCATACTGCACCTTGGGAGCCAGTTTCATGGGCAGACCATGCATAAACAGCCCATTCTCGCCAAGAGATTCCCCATGGTCGGAAATGAATATCATGGCACTACGCCAATCCGTCATCGAGCGCAGGGTGTTGATAAGACTATCCAAGAGGAAATCAGTATAACGAATGGTGTTGTCGTAGGCATTCACCAGCAATCCGATATTCTTCTCACCCTCCTCTACACTCTTCACCACAGGCTTATAGACCTCAAACTCCTGAGGATACTTGTCTGCATATTTCGGACCGTGACTGGTGCTGGTATGCAAGATGATGAGCACCTTGTCGCGCTTGCTCGCCTCGATGCGCTCACGCAGTCCTGCAAAGAGGATACCATCGTAGCGTTTATCCACGTCAGGGTACTGCTCCGCCAATTCCGTATCAATGAGGTATTCATCAATATGGATAGGCGGTTCTCCCCAGTTGGAGGTACGCCACGCCACGTCAACACCAGTCCTAAAGGCATAGTTTGGCAATAGCTCATACAGGTCGTCGCTGTTCTGGGGTTCCAGAATGGCCTTACTGCCAGCCGTAGTATAGGTGGCGCAGGACGTAGCCTCATACACTCTCAGGCTGTCCTGCTTGGAGAGCAGCGGATTCGTTTCACGCTTGTAGCCATAGAGTTGGAAGTTGGCCTTACGTGCCGACTCGCCAATGACGAGCACCACGACAGCCTTCTCCTTATCGCCAATCTTTCCGTCGGGCAGTTTTATCTCCTCCGCTTGTTCATCATGCTGGAAACTGATGACGCGACAGGTATTCACCACGTACGACCAGGGCTGCAGCAGTCCACCCAGTTCCGTATCATGCTGACTAATCCACAGTGTCTGGTTGAGGTTCAGCGCTATTGTAAAAAGAACTATGAAAAATGCTGTGCCACAGAAAATGCCCATATCCTTCGCCTTACCCCTGACTACTGGCTGCAACAAGCAGTACAAAGCCGGCAGTACGCCACAACCCGCAATGAACAACCACAATCCCCAACTAAAGAAGCCCGAAGCCTCGGAGTAGCGCGTATTGAATACATTTTCGATCGTTGTCGCATCAATCATCACGCTATAGGTCGTGATGAAATAGACAGCCGTCGCATTGATAATCGCAAGGATAGCCAGCAGGATGCGCCCCACCATCTTCATCAGCCATATTGCGAGATAGGCCATGATGAAGTTGAGTGCCAACATGATGACTCCTGTCGATGTCAGCAGGAGCAATTTCTCAATCACCCCCCCATTCGTATTCTGAGCGACATAATGAAAGAAAGGAATGTTGTACAGCAACAACGTCCCTATGCTCACGATACATGAGAAGGTTAAAAGCGATATCTTTGGCATCTGTTTCATGCTGCAAAGATAATCTTTTTTTCTCATTTCCAAAACTTATCAAGGAAAAAACATGAAAATATAGAAAAAGAAAAAGTCGCTAAGCTAAGCTTAGTGACTTTTTTGTTGGGGTACCCGGACTCGAACCAGGAAAGGCAGGACCAGAATCTGCAGTGTTACCATTACACCATACCCCAAAATTGTGGGTGACAAAGTCAGTGCAAATCGAGTGCAGAGAGCTTGCTCTTTGCCGAGATGCAGCCTGACTTCGCAGAGCATTTTCTCGAAATGCGCTGCAAAGGTACTGCTTTTTTCGAAACTGACAAAAAAAAATGGCACTTTTTTATTAAAAAGCGCAAAAAAAGTGTTTTTCCATGTATTTTTCTTTGTGTTGCGCTGGTTATTTTGTAACTTTGCCCTTCAATAAATCATTTTTTAATGGAACAAACAGAACAACTAGTAGAAACAATTGTAAAAGGAATACAAGAGAAGAAAGGTCAGGGCATCGTAACTGCCAACCTGAAAGGTATTGATGGCGCGATATGCAGCTATTTCGTGATATGCCAGGGAAACTCACCATCGCAGGTGGAGGCCATCACTGAATCAGTGGGCGAGATGGCTCGCGTGCAGTTGGGCGAGAAGCCTTCGATGGTAGCCGGTTTGGATAACGCCCAATGGGTGGCGATGGACTATGGCGACGTGATGGTACACATCTTTGTCCCCGATACGCGCAGCTATTACGACCTGGAGCACCTTTGGGAGGATGCCGGTCTGACACACATAGAAGATATTGACTAATGGAACAACAGAATAACAACAAACCACAACAGCAAATGCCTAGGTTCAATATGAATTGGATCTATGGCATCGTCATTTTATCATTGATAGTGCTCTACTTCACGCAAGGGCAGACCAAGTCGAGCATCAACACGCAGGTGTCGTACTCTGACTTCAAGGTGATGGTTGACAAAGGCTACGCCAAGGAGATTGTCGTGAACAAATACCAGAACACGCTGGAGATGTATGTGAAGCCCGAGCACATCCGCGACGTCTTCCATCAGGGTGTGCAGCAGACAGGTGCCAACCCCAGCGTGTCTGTAGCCATCGGCAGTGTTGACCAGGTGGAGCAGTTCATCAACAACGCCCGTGAGGAAAAGAAGTTCAGCGGAAAATTCTCGTATGACAACAGCAAGGAGAACGACTTCTTCTCGTCGCTATTCATGAATATCCTCTTCTTCGGTGGTATCATCCTCGTATGGATGTTCATCATGCGTCGCATGGGTGGCGGTTCAACGATGGGTGGTGCCGGCATCTTCAACGTAGGAAAGTCGAAAGCGCAGATGTATGAGAAGGGTGGCGAACTCGGCATCACCTTCAAGGACGTAGCCGGACAGGCTGGTGCCAAGCAGGAGATGCAGGAAATCGTGGACTTCCTAAAGAATCCACAGAAATATACCGACCTGGGTGGTAAGATTCCCAAGGGAGCCCTGCTGGTAGGCCCTCCAGGAACGGGTAAGACGCTGCTGGCCAAGGCTGTGGCTGGCGAGGCTGGCGTACCCTTCTTCTCGATGTCGGGTTCGGACTTCGTAGAGATGTTCGTAGGTGTGGGTGCCTCTCGCGTGCGCGACCTTTTTGAAAAAGCCAAGACGAAGGCTCCCTGCATCATCTTCATCGACGAGATTGATGCCGTAGGCCGTGCCCGTTCGAAGAACCCCGCCATGGGTGGTAACGACGAGCGTGAGAACACGCTGAACGCCCTGCTGACAGAGATGGACGGCTTTGGCACCAATAGCGGTATCATCACGCTGGCAGCCACGAACCGTGCCGACATGCTGGACTCAGCACTGATGCGTGCTGGTCGTTTTGATCGTCAGATACATGTTGACCTGCCCGACCTCAACGAGCGCAAGGAGGTCTTCAACGTACACCTGAAGCCCCTGAAGTTGGACAAGAGTCTGGACATTGACTTCCTGGCCCGTCAGACACCAGGTTTCTCGGGTGCCGATATCGCCAACGTTTGTAACGAGGCTGCCCTGATAGCCGCTCGCCACAACAGAGAGGCTGTAGGCAAGCAGGACTTCCTGGATGCCGTGGACCGCATCATTGGTGGTCTGGAGAAGAAGACCAAGGTGATGACGGAGGCTGAGAAGAAATCGATTGCTATCCATGAGGCTGGTCACGCCACCATCTCGTGGTTCACAGAGTTTGCCAACCCACTGGTCAAGGTAAGCATCGTACCTCGTGGCCGTGCCTTAGGAGCAGCGTGGTATCTGCCTGAGGAGCGCGTGCTGCAGACCAAGGAGGCTATGCTCGATGAGATGTGTTCACTGCTGGGCGGACGTGCTGCTGAGGAACTCTTCATCGGCAGCATCTCGACGGGTGCCATGAACGACCTGGAGCGTACCACGAAGCAGGCCTACGGTATGGTGGCCTTTGCCGGTATGAGCGAGAAACTTCCTAACCTGTGCTACTATAACAACCAGGAGTACCAGTTCCAGCGTCCTTATTCGGAGACCACTGCCAAGGTGATGGACGACGAAGTGCTGAAGATGGTCAACGAACAGTACGAGCGTGCCAAGCAGATACTGACAGAGCACAAGGAAGGTCACGCCCAACTGGCTCAGTTGCTGGTGGACCGCGAGGTCATCTTTGCTGATGACGTGGAGAAAATCTTCGGCAAGCGTCCTTGGCAGAGCCGTTCTGAGGAGTTGCTCGAGGCCCAGATGCGTGCTGATGCGGAGCGCATGGCTGAGGAGCGCGGCAAGCAACTGGAACTGGAGGCCAAGGAGAAGGAAGGAAATAAGGACGTTCCAGAAACTCCAGAAACCAACGACACCAAATAACTAAAGATATGAAGAACTTTATTATCCGTACCATCACAGGCATCATCTTTGTTGCCGCCATTGTCAGCTGTTTCCTCCGTCCAGAGGCTATGGTGCTGCTGTTTAGCATCATTACGGGTCTGACAGTATGGGAATTTACTGGTCTCGTCAACGAGCGCGAGGATGTTAATGTCAACCGCTTCATATCAACGGTTGCGGGTGTCTATTTCTTCTACGCCATGACCTACTACTGCAGCGACATGTATGCAGGCATCGCCAAGAGCGTGGTGTTCATCCCCTATCTGGTGACCATCGTCTATCTGCTGGTGGCTGAACTCTACCTGAAACAGAAAGACCCCATCCAGGACTGGGCCTACACCATGCTGGCACAGATGTATATCGCCCTACCCTTCTCGCTCATCAACGTGCTGGCGTTCAATGCCACCAGCGAGGGTTTCGTGGCTTTCAACACCCTGCTGCCACTGAGCATTTTCATCTTCCTGTGGGTCAACGACTCAGGAGCCTATTGTGTGGGCTCACTGCTGGGTCGCCACAAACTGTTCCCACGCATCTCTCCAGGTAAGTCGTGGGAGGGAAGCATCGGTGGTGCCGTCTTTGTGCTGGCAGCTGCCTATGCCATCAGTTACTTCCTGGACACGGACCAGATGCTCGCCATGCCCGTATGGCTGGGACTGGGACTGGTCGTAGTCATCTTCGGTACCTGGGGCGACCTGGTAGAGAGTCTCTTCAAGCGCACGCTGGGCATCAAGGACAGTGGTAACATTCTGCCTGGACACGGAGGTATGCTGGACCGCTTTGACTCATCGCTGCTGGCCATCCCCGCAGCAGTCATCTATCTCTACACCATATCACTTTTCTAACCACAAAAACAATAGACAATGAAAAAGCTGTTGACTATCATCCTATCCTGTCTCTGTGCTTGCTCTGTACACGCCATAGACCCTGTCAAGCAGTACGGACAACTGCAAGTGAAAGGTGCACAACTCTGCGACCAGCAGGGACAACCCGTCATTCTGCGTGGTGTCAGCCTGGGTTGGCATAACCTCTGGCCACGTTTCTACAACAAGAAGGCTGTGCAGACGCTGAAGCAAGACTGGAACTGCACCGTGATACGTGCTGCCATGGGTATCATGATAGAAGACAACTACCTAGAGAATCCTGAGTTCGCCATGCAGTGTATGACACCCGTCATCGAGGCTGCCATCAAGCAGAACGTCTATATCATCATTGACTGGCACTCGCACGTGACGAAGACTGCCGAGGCGAAGGAGTTCTTTGGACACATGGCACAGAAATACGGCAAATATCCACACGTCATCTACGAGATATACAACGAACCCGTGGAAGACTCCTGGACGAGTCTGAAGAAATATGCCACAGAGGTGATTGGCGAGATACGCAAGTATGACCCCGACAATGTGGTTTTGGTGGGTTGCCCCCACTGGGATCAGGACATCCATCTGGTGGCTGACAGTCCCCTGCAGGGTTTCACCAACGTGATGTACACGGTGCATTTCTATGCTGCCACGCATGGCGACTCCCTGCGCAAGCGCACAGAGGAGGCTGTCAAGAAGGACATCCCCGTCTTCATCTCTGAGAGTGGCGTCACTGAGGCTTCTGGCGATGGAAAGATTGACGCTGAGTCGGAAGAGAAGTGGGTAGAGATGTGCGAGCGCCTGGGCATCAGTTGGGTATGCTGGTCGCTGAGCGACAAGAACGAGAGCAGTTCCATGCTGTTGCCTCGCGCCACTGCCACAGGTCCTTGGGCTGACGATGTCATCAAGGTGTCTGGAAAACTGGTGAAAGGACTGCTGAAGAAATATAATACGAAGTAAGTAAGGAAGAGGGAAGAAGGAAGATGTAAGAAGTAAGAGGGAAAGACTATGACGAAAGAACAAGAAAAACTGGTGACAGCGAACATGGGCTATGCCATCACGCTGGCACGCCAATATAAGAGCGAAATACTGTCCACTGACGATCTCATCAACGAGGGTGCCATCGGACTGATGAAGGCTGCCGAGAAATACGACGTCTCCAGAGGGAAACCCTTTGTGACCTTTGCTGCTCCGTATATCCGTCGCGCCATCGAGAAAGCCATTGGCAAACTGGAGAACGACATCGACGTACGCTCTACCGACGAGTCGCTACCCCTTGGCAGTCGTAATAATTTCACACTGCTCAACGTGCTGGAAGACAAGAATGCCTTGCAGGCTGACGCTACCGTAGAAGAGACCACGCTGACGGACGACCTGCTGAAGTGTCTGCATGTGCTCAACGAACGCGAACAGCGCGTCATTAACCTCTACTACGGTAACGGCTACGAGCGTCAGACGATGGCTGAGATAGCAGAGACGATGGGACTGAAACGTGAGCGTGTGCGCCAGGTACGCGATACAGCGCTACGCAAACTAAAGAAAGAAGCGAAGAAGGAATAAGGAAGAATTAAGAAGGAAGAGGAAAGATGAAGAAGATTGTACTATTTTTATTTTTTTGCCTTTTTACGATTTTACCCTTATCTGCTAAGGTCATCAAGGTATTGGCAGTGGGAAACAGCTTCTCACAGGATGCCGTCGAACAGTATCTCTACGAACTGGCAGCAGCACAGGGTGACTCACTGATTATCGGCAACGCCTATATCGGTGGCTGTTCAATAGATACTCATTACGACAACCTGCTGAACGAGAAACCCGCCTACATCTACCGCAAGGTGGTGGGAGGCGTGAAGGCCGTACGTCGCAAGGCCACGCTGCAATCCATCATCCGCGACGAGCAGTGGGACGTCATCACCCTGCAGCAAGCCAGCCAACTGTCGGGCGTCAGCAGCAGTTTCAGCAATCTGGCACAACTGAAGCGCCTCATCCTGAGCTATACCACCAATCTGCACGTACAGTTTATGTGGCACATGACGTGGGCCTATGCCGAGGACTTCACGCAAGAGCGCTTTGCACCCTACGACTACGACCAGCGCAAGATGTATAGCGCCATTGTCAGCACCATGCAGAACGTGTTGCCTGCCGTAGGCGGTTTCAGTCGTATCATCCCCAGTGGCATAGCCATCCAACTGGCTCGCTATCGTCTAGGCGACATCCTCAATCGCGACGGGTTCCACCTGTCATACACCCTTGGCCGCTATACAGCAGCCTGCACGTGGTGTGAGGTACTGACGGGCAGAATAATAGATGGCAACCGCTACTGGCCTGTTTCTATCAGTACCGAAGAGGCTGCCATCTGTCAGCAAGCCGCCCACGAAGCAGTATTCATGCAACAGAGCGGTCGCTATATGGTGTTCTAGACTACAGATTCCACTTGAGAGCCAACGTAGGATTGACGAAGAACGTCTTGTCGTTGGCGTAGTTCATAATGAAATTGTTGCTAATCTCAATCTCTGTACCTACAGACAAGTGATTGTTGACATTGTACCACAACTGAGGTTCCGTCAGGATGACCAGCATGCCGTGTCCTTCCTTGTCGGCACGATAGTTCTCGCCACGCCAGAAATCAATAAATCCTGAGAAGGTCAGCTTTCTGTCAAAGAAGTTCAGTCCCCACACACCCGTCAGCTGGGCAGAAGCATAGGAATGGCTTCCCTCATAACTCTTGACGAACTGCTTATACAAAGCCTGAATGGACCAGGTCTTCGAGAAGTCTGCATTATGACCATTGTAGGCTACACCCAGCAGTCCTGCCTGCTGATAACTTCCGTTACCAATGGCTGGAGCGTGCCACAAGCCACCATTATACTCAACATGTGCAGCAAATGGCGACTCCTTGCCTAACTTAATCTCACGCGAAATCTCAGTATAGATACTGCGAGTGGTCTTACTCGTCAAATCTACATCGAAAAAGTAGTACCAAGAACCCCAGTCGTCAGCCTTGAACTGCTCGAGGGTAAGGGTCACTTTCTGACGATCAGCCTCCTCGTCAGCGTAGATGTTTCGACCGAAGTCGTAGTGCAACTGAATGTTCTGAGCGCTGGCCGTCATGCCACATGCCAGCATCAAAAGCGTAAAAATTTTCTTCATTTATTTAAATAGTTAATGATTAGTGACGCTGCTTTCTTGGGAGCCTCGCTCTCGCCCAGCAGCTGGTGTATTTCTTCGTAATCGTTCAGCATAGCCTCGCGTCCTTCGCCACCAGGCAGTATCTTCTCCAGTTCCAGACGGATATTGTCCACGCTGAAGGTATTGGCAACCAGTTCCTTGACGACCTCGCGATGGGCTATCAGGTTGACCAGCGACACATAGGGAACCTTGAGGAAGAAACGTTTCAGGAGACCAAACAAACGGGGCATGGGAGTGCGGTAGCAGACGACCTGGGGCACACGGAACATGCAGGTCTCGAGCGTTGCCGTACCACTGGTCACCAGTGCTGCCGTAGCCTGCGACAGCAGGGCAAAGGTCTCGTTCTTTACCAGTCGCACTTTAGTATCCTTCAAGAACGACTCATAATAAGAGGTCTCGATGCCTGGCGCACCAGCCAGCACCATATCATAGCGCTCTGTCAGGTGACGCGTGGCCTCAATCATTGCAGGCAGATTCTCACTGATTTCCTGCTTGCGCGAACCAGCTAGAAGGGCGATGATGGGAGACTCTCCCCCATCCCCTTCTCCCACCTGAAGGTAGGAGTGTGGCACGCAATCCTGTGAGGGAGGGGCGTAATTTGTTCCTCTACTTGAGTCTGAACACTCCCCTCCATTCAGGGAGGGGCTGGGGGTGGGTCTCCATTCCCTCACCTCCTGTGCCGTAGGATTGCCCACATAGTGGATGGGATAGTGGTGCTTCCCCTCAAAGAACTCCACCTCGAAAGGCAGGATAGAGAACAGTTCGTCCACATCGCGCTTGATGTTCTTGATGCGATATTCCTTCCACGCCCATATCTTTGGCGCGATGTAATAGTAAACGGGACAGATAGCATGTGCTTTCACATATTCCGCTATCTTCAGATTGAAGCCAGGGTAATCGACAAGAATGACCACGTCAGGTTGCCACTGCGTGATATCCTGCTTACACATGCGCATATTCCTTAATATAGTAGGCAGGTGCAGCAGGACGGGGATGAAACCCATATATGCCAGTTCACGATAGTGCTTGACACGCGTACCTCCCACAGCAGCCATCAGGTCGCCACCAAAGAAGCGGAACTGGGCATCAGCATCCTGTTGCTTCAGTTCCTTCATCAAGTGCGACGCATGCAAGTCGCCACTGGCCTCTCCCGCTATTAGGTAATATTTCAAGGATATTAAAAATTAAAAATTAAAATTCTGAGTTTCCCAATGCTTGAGCTTTTCCATCGCTTCGTGAGCAGTCACATCGACGCGGGTTGGTGTAATGGCCACATAGCCATTATCCAGTGCCCAGCGGTCTGTATCTGTGGCCTCAGGTTCATCGTTGACATAGTGTCCCATCATCCACCAGTAGTCATAGCCACGCGGATGGTGGCACTTGCTGACCTCACTCTCCCAGGTGCCCATCGACATACGACAGAGTTTGACACCCTTGAAGGTTGGTGTTTTGGGGAAATTGACGTTCAGACAAACACCTGTGGGCAGTCCGTCGCGCAACACACGCTGTACGATGTCGCGGATATAGGGTTCCAACGGATGGAAATCGGCATCGGCTCTGTAGTCGCAAAGCGAGAAAGCCACAGAGGAGATATACTTCATGCAGCCCTCCAGGGTGACACCCATCGTACCAGAATAGTGGGTGTTCACGGAGGCATTGTCACCATGATTGATGCCACCGATGACCAGGTCCGGCTTCTGGGGACAGAGTTCCGCCAGCGCCATCTTCACACAGTCAACGGGTGTGCCGTTGCACGACCAGATGTCAACACCCTCTTCGTGGTGCCGATGGGTCAGCATGAGGGGTGTTGTTGCCGAGAAGGCACAGGAAAAACCACTACGGGGACCCTCTGGTGCGCACACCAGAACGTCACCGTAGTCTTTAACGATGTTGATAAGGGAATTGATTCCTTTTGCTTGATATCCGTCGTCGTTGGAGATAAGTATCATTTCTTTTTAAAGTGATCGTTCCTCATTTTGATACAGAAGATGATTGCTGCACAAGTTGCCGTGATGAAGTTGGTAATGAAAAAGAAGATACCAACGCCGATACCTTGCTGAATGCACAACATCAAACCCTGACACATAAAACAAAAACTGCCAACAGACATCATGATGAAGCCTGGCAGGGAGATGCCGTCAGTCTGACGGGTACGAATAGTCTGAATAGCCTGAGGCAAATAACCTAAGATAAGGCCAATACTGCCTAACCATCCCAAAATGTGATATAAAACATCCATGTCCATAGTATTATGTTTAATTAGTTATTGATATGTTAATAAATAGCGCTGAATGTCTTGGTGTCCATCAGGTGACGATCAGTAATCTTGATGTCAGGAATCACTGGCAGACACATGAAGGCCATCGTGATGAACGGAGACTTCATCTTACAGCCAATCTCCTTGACCTTCTCCTGAATGCACAGGGTACGGAAGGCTATCTCGTGACCACTCATAGGAGCCATCAGTCCGGCAATAGGCAGAGGAATGTCCATCATCTCCTGAGGAGTGACCACCACCTGTCCACCTTGCATCTCGACGATACGGTTGATGGCTCTCACGATATACTCGTCGCTGGAACCAATGGCCACGATATTATGACAGTCGTGAGCCACAGAGCCAGCAATGGCACCCTCCCTGATATCGAAGCCACGAACCAGTCCCACTACGGGTTTGGCACCAGGCACATAACGGTTATAGACCACAATCTTCTGTACCTCTGTCCATGGGTAGTGCGAGTCGAACAAGGGGTTACCCGTCAGCACCACCTGGTCATGGGCTGTCACCAGACTGCCATCGAAGGCGTGAATCACATGTACTGTGTCGCCTGGCTTGAGGTCGATGTTGACATCGGCTTCAGTGATGGGGGCTGCCACGAAATTGTTGGGGAAATTCTCATCCAGGACATAGTCCGAGACTTCAGAGTGACGTGAAGGCAGACTGGAATTATAGTTGAAGACCTCCAGACCACGAATCCACGTGCTCTCCACGCGGAAGTGTGGAGTTATATTATCAACGGTAATGAACGTAGCGGGGTCGCCAGCCTGCAACAGGCCCCACTTCTGCTTATAGTGTCTCTGTGCATTCACACTGGCAGCCTGCAGCACATCCCACAGATCGAAGCCGTCTGCCAGCGCACGCTTCACAATCAGATTGATATGTCCACGTACGAAGTCGTCGGGGTGACAGTCGTCCGTACAGAGCATCACCATATTCGGACTCTCCTTAATCAGCGGACTGAGCAGTTTATAGTCCTTGGCAGCACTACCCTCGCGGATGATGACCTTCATGCCAGCCTTGATGCACGAGCGTCCCTCCTCTATTGTCGAACACTCATGATCGGTGGTGATGCCTGCAGCAGCATAGCGGTCGCGCTGTTGGCCTGTCAATCCAGGGGCATGACCATCCACAGGCTTGCCATAACGCAGGGCTGCCTGTATCTTCGCCATCACATCCTTGTCACCACCCAGCACACCAGGATAGTTCATCATTTCTGCCAGGAAGCCAATGTCCTCGCGAGCCATCAGTGCTTCAGTGTCCTTGACATCAATGACCTTACCACAGGTCTCTATGTCACCACCCACGGCAGGCACACAGCTGGGAGCACCAAACAGGAAGTTGAAACGGGCCTCCTTGCCAGAGCGTATCATGTAGTCGACACCCTCAACACCCAACACGTTACCAATCTCGTGAGGGTCGGCAATGACACCTATCGTTCCGTGACTGACAGCGATGCGTGCAAACTTGTGGGGCACCATCATACTACTCTCGATGTGTACGTGACCATCGATAAAACCTGGCATGATATAGGACCATGACTTCTCACTGGCGGGCAACTTACAGCGTCTTACCTCGACGATTTTCTCGCCCTCAATTACCAGTTCGCCGTCGTAAATCTCGCGGCGAACCACATCAACGATGTGTCCTTTCATGTTTTCCATATACTTCTTGATTTGATTAACTACTTGCAAAAGTACGAAAAAAATCGAAATAACCATAGCATTTCCCGATTTTTTTATTATCTTTGCAGTCAATAACTAACCTATCAAATACTATACGCTATGAAAAAGGTATATAAAGCACATATTCTCTTTACGAAAGAGAAGGACCGTTTCGAGGTCTTCGAGAATGGCTATATCGCAGTAGAAAACGGTATCGTCGCTGGTGTGGCAAGCAATCTGAAGGACTTGGGATGCGAAGGTGCTGAGGTCATCGATTTCGGTGACAAGTTGCTCATTCCTGCCATGAACGATATGCACGTCCACGCCCCACAGGTACACAACCAAGGTGTGGCTATGGACCTGGAACTGCTTCCGTGGCTGCAGAACTACACCTTCCCAGAGGAGTCGAAGTATGCCGATATCCACTATGCTGAGCGCATGTATCGTCGATTCCTGCATACCCAGTGGTTGTTTGGCACCATGCGTAGCGTTGTCTTCGGCACGGTACATACTGACAGCACCCGTGTGCTCATGAAACTCTATCAGGAGGCTGGCATGGGCGCCTTGGTGGGTAAGGTAGCCATGAACCGCAACTGTCCTGATGCCCTTTGCGAAGATGTAGAGGCTGCCGTTGAGGGCAACCAGATGCTGATAGCCGAGTTCAACAAGCCTGGCGCCCTGGTCCGTCCGATTATCACACCACGTTTCGTACCGTCCTGTACACCAGAACTGCTCAAGGCCTGTGGTCAACTGGCCACGACCTATCACCTGCCCGTCCAGTCACACTTGTCGGAGAATACCTCCGAGATAGCATGGGTGGCAGAACTGGAGAAGGAGAGCACCAGCTATGGCGACGCCTACAATCGCTACGGACTCTTCGGACAGACGCCTACCATCATGGCGCACTGCGTGTGGACCAATGGCAGCGAACTGGAACTGATGAAGAAGAACAAGGTGATGGTGGCCCATTGTCCGACGTCGAACTTCAATCTGTCATCAGGACTGGCACCCGTTCGCACATTCCTCGACGATGGTCTGCCCATCGGCTTGGGCAGCGACATCAGTGGTGGTCACGACCTGAACATGTTCCGCATGCTGGTCTATGCCATTCAGGTCAGCAAGATGCACTACCAGCAGGACAAGAGCAAGGCGTTCCTCACGCTGCCTGAAATCTTCTGGATTGCCACCAAGTCGGCAGGTTCGTTCTTTGGCAAGGTGGGCAGCTTCGAGCCTGGCTACGAGTTCGATGCACTGGTCATTGACGACAGCGTGCTCTATCCTGCAGAGTACTCCCTACTCCATCGCTTGGAGCGTTTCATCTATGTGGGCGACGATCGTCAGATTCTCCACCGCTTCTGTCGTGGCGAGGAAGTACCCGAACCAAAGGTTATTCCATAAAGAGTTTAAGGAGTTTAAAAGTTTAAGAGTTTAATAAAGCAGAAAGAACCGCAGACCTTTAAAAGCCTGCGGTTCTCCCGTTCTATTACTCTCAAATTTTCTTTACTTACTTAATTAAAGCATTTGCGTGTTTGCAAATGTACATAGCCTCAAGGGCTGCAGCGGCCTCAACGGCCAGTGAAATCATTGTTAACATCATAATCGTTACCCTTTCTTTAATCTTTAAATTGTTAATCCTAAAAACTTTCTTTCTAACCTCACTAGGCTTTCTAATTCCTTTTTGACGATGCAAAGTTACGAACTATTTCGATAGGTTGTATTACTTTATGACCATTTTCTGACAAAAACAGCGTTTTCTTTGACCTCAGTCAACAATTTGGCGGTTTCATTGACGTATATCAAATTATTTTTGTACTTTTGCAAACGCAATATGAAGAAAAGCAGTATTATAGTGAAGATTCTGATGCCCTTGGTGCTGGGCGCTGCGATACTCTACTGGATGTATCGTGGCGAGGACTGGCAGCAGATACGCCACGTCATGACCGACGAGATGGACTGGACGTGGATGCTGTTGTCGTTTCCCTTTGGCATTCTGGCACAGATGTTCCGAGGCTGGCGCTGGCGTCAGACCTTAGAGCCTGTTGGTGAGCATCCGCGCATGTCCACCAGCATCCACAGCATCTTCCTCTCTTATGCTGCCTCGCTGGTCATTCCACGTGTGGGTGAGTTCACACGCTGTGGGGTGCTGAAGCGCTACGACGACGTGTCATTCCCCAAGGCGCTGGGTACTGTTGTTACTGAGCGTGCCATCGACTCCCTGCTTGTCATGGGCATCACGGCCATTGTCATTCTGCTGGAAATGAGCACCTTTGGCACCTTCTTCCGCAAGACGGGCACCAATCTCCACGACATCCTCTACGGATTCTCGTGGGCAGGCTACCTCGTCGTTGCCATCTGTGGTGTCGCCATGCTGATCCTGCTCCACTTCTTGTTGCACAAACTTTCTATATATGATAAGGTACGCGCAACGCTCAGTGGCATCTGGCAGGGTGTCATCTCGCTGAAGGACGTCAAGAACATTCCGCTCTTCACCTTCTTCACCCTCGGCATCTGGCTCAGCTACTTCCTGCACTACTATCTGACATTTTTCTGTTTCGACTTCACTGCCGACCTGGGACTGGGTTGTGCTCTGGTGACGTTCATCGTGGGTTCCATCGCCGTCATTGTGCCTACGCCCAACGGTGCCGGTCCCTGGCACTTTGCCGTGAAGACCATGCTCATACTATATGGTGTGGCCGACGAGCACGCTCTTTATTTCGTCCTCATCGTCCACACCGTCCAGACCATGCTCGTCGTCGCCCTTGGCATCTACGCTTGGCTAGCCCTCAACTTTACGAAGGCCAAGGAATAACCTCCGCTATCCATTTCATGCAAAAGGCGTATAGGGAAGTCCGAATACGTCGGCTACTGCCTTGAAGGTGACTTTCCCCTCCACAATGTTCAGTCCCTTGGCCAACGCACTGTCTTCCTTGCATGCTTTCTGCCAACCCTTGTCAGCCAAGGCAATGGCATAGCGCAGCGTCGCATTGGTCAGTGCCAGCGTCGAGGTATGGGGGACAGCCCCAGGAATATTGGCCACGCAATAATGTACGATGCCCTGTTCCGTATAGACGGGATCGCTATGCGTGGTGGGGCGTGACGTCTCAAAACATCCACCTTGGTCAATAGCCACATCCACCAGTACCGTTCCAGGTTCCATCAGCGACAGCATATCTCTCGTAATCAGGTGTGGCGTCTTATCGCCAGGCACCAATACACTACCAACAACGATATCCACTGTGGGCAGCATCTGACGGATGTTGTGTTCCGAGGAATAAAGTGTATGCACGTTGGCAGGCGTCTCGATATCGAGTTGACGCAAGCGAGGCAGAGAAATATCCGTTATCGTGACGTCAGCGCCGAGACCAGCAGCCATCCGTGCGGCAGCCTCACCAACGACACCACCACCCAGCACCAGCACCTTGGCAGGACTGACACCAGGCACACCACTGATAAGCTTACCCTTGCCGCCCTGCGTCTTCTGCAGATAGTAGGCACCATTCAGCGCTGCCATACGACCTGCCACCTCACTCATAGGCTGCAACAATGGCAAGGAGCCATTGGGCAACTGTACCGTCTCGTAGGCCAGACAGATGGCTCCGCTCTTCAGCATCGCATCCGTCAACTCTTTCTCGCAGGCGAAATGGAAATAGGTAAAGAGCAGTTGTCCCTTGCGCACCAGTTCATATTCCGGCTCTATGGGTTCCTTCACCTTCACAATCATGTCGCACTCCCTATATACCGCCTCTATCGTTGGCAGGATGCGAGCACCAGCCTCGACATAGTCATCATCAGCGAAACCACTACCCTCGCCTGCCGTATGCTGTACGCTGACCTCATGGCCGCGACGCACCAGTTCAGCCACTCCCGCAGGTGTCATGCCCACGCGGTTCTCATTGTTCTTAATCTCCTTTGGAATACCTACTTTCATAATGCTCCGTTTTTTAGTTAAACCTTATTTCTGAGGCAAATATACGAAAAAAATCATTACGTTGTTCTTCGTGACTCAAAAATTTGGAACTTTCAAGTTTTTTATTTAATTTTGCCAGCCAAAACAATAGATATGAAGAAAGTAATCATTTGCTTAATGCTGGCAATGATGTCAGTAGCCGGATACGCTCAGAGCGTTATCGGCAAGTGGGTAACAGAAGGTGGTGATTCTCAGGTGGAGATTTACCAGAGTGGTGACAAACTGAGCGGCAAGATCGTCTGGCTGAAGAAAGGCGATGGCCAGCTCGATGTCCACAATCCTGACAAGAAGATGCAGAGCCGCAAACTCGTTGGTGTCAACATCCTGACAGGCCTCACCAAGAAAGGTGACAAGTGGGAAGGTGGCAGAATCTATAACCCCAAGAACGGCAAGACCTACAAGTGCTCCATCTGGCTCGATGGCAACAACCTGAAGGTCCGCGGCTACGTCGCCATGTTCTACGAGACCCAGACCTGGACAAGAAAGTAAAGTATCATCGGAACGGGTCGTAGATGCCATTGGAACAACCGCAAGATGACGTTGGAACGACCGTAAAGTGCCCCCTTTTTTAATAGCACTGTTATAGCATAGTTATAGCATAGTTTTTGCAAACTATGCTATAGGCTTAAGCCCTTTGTACAGGGCGTTTGTGGGCAGTCAATAGCACCTATAGCATAGTTTTGTTGTTTTTAAGTTTATATAGGAGCAAATCATAGCACCTTAATAGCACAATTCTTTGTTTTTTTAGATTGAGTATAGAGGAAAAGAAACCTATCACACATTCCTGATACCTGTCAGAAAAAACCTCTCCAAACATCGCGCTTGGAGAGGTTTTCTAATACTGAAAACAATCTAATAAACTAACTCATTAGTGTCCCGTTAAAATGGGACACTAATGACACAAACACTAAAAAAATGCGTTTGTTGAAACATTTTTTAACAGGGAATGAACGTTTTGTTTCAGAAAAAATGCTATCTTTGCAATGTCAATTTCATAAAACTACTAACATACAACATGATGATTCGTAAAAGATGGACAGAATATATTTGCCTGGTTCTAATGACCTGGCTGATAGTCGGCTGTGAACAGAAACCTAAATTTATAATAGGTGTATCGCAGTGTTCGGAGGATATCTGGCGCGAGAAACAGAATGCCGAGCTATGCACGGCAGCCTACTTCCACGAGGGGGTAGAGCTGAAGTTTGCCGCTGCCTACGACAGCGACGAGCGACAGGTGCAGCAGATAGACTCGCTGGTGGAGAGTGGCATCGACCTGCTGATTGTTGCTCCCAACCAGGTGAAAACCATCTCACCCGCCATCGACCGCGCCTACGACAAAGGCATTCCTGTCATCGTCTTCGAGCGCAAGACCAGTTCGGAAAAGTATTCTGCCTTTATCAGTGCCGACAACTATGAGATGGGGCGCACGATGGGTGAATACATCGCCAACCGCTTGAAGGGTAATGGCAATGTGCTGGAGATTATAGGACTGGACGGCTCATCACCAGCTATTGAACGCCATAACGGATTTATGGATGCTCTCAAGGATAAGCCAGGCATAAAGGTGGTGGGTGCATTACAAGGCGACTGGACGGAGCCAACTGCCTTCGAAGCCACTAAGCAGTGGATAACGGAGAATAAAGAGGTACGCGTAAATTTGGTTTTCGGTGCCAACGACCGTTCCGCCATGGGTGCACGAAAAGCCTTTTTATCCCACTCATTTGACACTTTACCTCTCTTTTGCGGCATCGACGGTCTTCCTGGCAAGGACGGTGGAATCCAGCTGGTGCGCGACGGCGTGCTCGATGCATCCTATATCTACCCCACCCACGGCGACCAGATTATCGACCTAGCAATCAACATCCTCGAAAAGAAGTCTTACGAGAAGGAGACCATGCTGATGTCCGCCATTGTGACGCGCGACAATGCCAAAGTGTTGCTGATGCAGAGCGAAGAACTGATGCGACAGGCTGATAACCTTGATGAGTTACACCAAAAGGTTGACAGCTATGTCCAGCAGCTGGACACCCAGCGTACTATTACATGGCTGGCCATAGGATTCATCGCTTTACTACTCATCGTACTAGTACTTTTCTACCTCTACCATCTGAACAAAATTAACATGCAGCGTGAGCGCGTAGTCAGCACCCTATGGAATATGGAGATAGAGCCAGCACCTGTTGCTGACGAAACAAAGGAGCAGACAGCAGACAGCTCGGCAGACGAGAAACCGTCCGTCGTTGCCGAAAGTGCCTTCCTGGCACGGTTCCGCGAGGTCGTTGAGGCTCGCATGGAAGATAGCGAGGTCAGTGTCGACGACCTGGCAGCAGAGATGAGCCTCAGTCGTGTACAGCTCTATCGT
>CACYBB010000002.1:133209-140076 GCA_902772585.1 uncultured Bacteroidales bacterium
GGCATACGCTGTCGGATTCACTGCCCCCAGCTACTTCTCCAAATGTTTCAAAGAGGAGTACGGCATGGTGCCTGGCGACATCCGGAAATAGCACGGAAATATTTGTCATACTAAGATTATTCGTTCATTCCGTTGTAATTTTGTTACATTGCAACAATTTTTGAATGGGATGAACGATATTTTTCATACCAATAACTATATCATTACTACTTTTGCGACAGAATCTGAAACAAGAGTATTAACTTTAAAACAAAAGCAAATGAAACAAACGAAACGATTGTTTTTAAGTTTCTTGACGCTGCTGCTCGCTACGATGACGTACGCGCAGGAGGTGACAGGAACTGTGTCTGACTCTTTTGGGCCAGTGATTGGAGCTACAGTCATGGAGAAAGGCACTGCCAATGGTACGGTGACGGACTTCGACGGAAACTTCAAGTTGAAGGTGGATGCTGGCAAGACGCTAGTGTTCAGCTATGTGGGTTATCTGACCCAAGAGCTACCTGCCAAGAACGGCATGGAGGTAACACTGAAGGAGGACAGCAAGCAATTGCAGGAAGTAGTGGTAACGGGTTATACCACCCAGCGCAAAGCTGATCTGACGGGTGCTATCTCGACAGTGAGCGTTGACGAGCTGGCTAAGCAGAACGAGAACAACCCCATGAAGGCCCTGCAGGGTCGCGTGCCAGGCATGAACATATCAGCCACTGGTACTCCCTCAGGTGCTGCTACCGTGCGCATCCGTGGTAATGGTACGCTGAACGACAATGACCCGCTGTACATCATTGACGGTGTACCCACCACATCGGGTATGCACGAGTTGAACGGTAACGACATCGAGAGTATTCAGGTGCTGAAGGATGCCGCCTCAGCATCCATCTACGGTTCGCGTGCTGCCAACGGTGTGATTATTATCACTACCAAGAAGGGTAAAGAGGGTAAGGTAAAGGTTAACTTCGACGGTAGCATTGCTGCTTCGTTCTATACCAACAAGATTGAGACGATGAACGCCAGCGAGTGGGGTCGCGCCTATTGGCAGGCCAACGTCAACGACGGCATCAATCCCTCGAACAACAACCTGGGCTATAACTACGACTGGGGCTACGACCAGAATGGAAACCCCGTACTGAACAAGATGACGATGAACATGTACCTGGACGATGACGCCACCGTACGTGCTGGCGATACTGACTGGTTTGACGAAGTAACCCGCACTGGTATTGTTCAGCAGTACAACCTCTCTGTCAGCAACGGTTCAGAGAAGGGCAACTCTTTCTTCTCATTAGGCTACTACGACAACCAAGGTACCATCAAAGACTCGTGGTTCAACCGTCTGTCAGCCCGTGCCAACAGCGACTACAAGCTGTTTGACGGTAAGCTGACCATTGGTGAGAACTTCACGCTGAACCGCAACAAGGGTGTGGATGCTCCTGACGTGCTGAGAAATGCCCTGGAGTTCAACCCCAACTTCCCCATCTATGCAGAGAACGGCCAGTATGCTCAGGCTCTGGGTGCTTACTCGGAGCGTGAGAACCCGCTGAGCATGATCAGCAATGCCAAGGACAACGAGTACACGCTGTGGCGTCTGTTCGGTGACGTTCATTTGAGTGTAACACCATTTAAGAACTTTACGGTTCGTTCAACACTCGGTGTAGACTACAGCCAGAAGGAGCAGCGCTTCTTCACCTACCCCATTGCCAATGGTAAGGTGATGCGCACCGAGACAGCCGCAGAGAGCAAGCAGGAGCACTGGATGAACTGGATGTGGAACGCCATTGCCACCTATAACCTTGAGGTTGGCAAGCATCGTGCCGATGCCATGATTGGTATGGAGGTGAACCGCTATGACTTCAAGTGGAGCAGCGCCAAGCGCTATGAGCTGTCAGTGCTGAATACCGACTATATGTGGCCTTCAGCAGGTTCAGGTAAGCAGATTGCCCTGGGTTCTGGCGAGGGTTACTCGCTGGTTTCCTTCTTCGGCAAGGCCAACTACACCTATGCTGACAAGTACCTGGTGTCGTTCACACTGCGTCGTGACGGTTCAAGCCGCTTCGGTAAGAACAACCAATACGGTACGTTCCCATCAGCCTCTGTAGGTTGGCGCATTACCGAGGAGCCGTTCATGAAGTTTACCGAGGGCATCCTCGACAATCTGAAGCTGCGCTACTCATGGGGACAGACTGGTAACCAGAGCATTCCCATTGTAGCCCGCTACACCATCTATAAGCCCATTACCACTACAGGTCTGTGGGGCAGTGGCCAGGCTGGTTCAGCCTACGACATCGCAGGTCTTAATGGTGGCTACGAGCTGAACAGCGGCTATGTTCGCGACCGTCGTGGCAATGAGGGCATCAAGTGGGAGACCACCACACAGCACAACATCGGTGTCGACTTCACCTTCCTGAGAAACGAGATCTATGGTAGCTTCGACTGGTTCCACAAGAAGACCACCGACATTCTGGTCGACATGGTAGGTATCGGTGCTATGGGTGAAGGTGCCAACCAATATATCAATGCCGGTGAGGTGAAGAATACCGGTTGGGAGTTCTCTATTGGCTATCGTCATCGCATTGGCGACTTCTCTTGGGACATCAATGGTAACATCAGTGCCTATAAGAATGAGATTACCAAACTTCCTGAGACCGTTGCTGCCAGTGGCACTTTCGGAGGTAACGGTGTGAAGAGTGTTGTAGGTCACCCGATGGGTGCCGAGGTAGGCTACGTGGCCGACGGCATCTTCAAGAGTCAGGAAGAGATAGACAACCACGCCATTCAGGAAGGTGCTGGCCTGGGCCGCATCCGCTATAAGGACCTGAACGGTGACGGCAAGATTACAGAGGCCGACCGCGACTGGATCTTTGACCCGACACCCGACTTTGCATGGGGTCTGAATATTACACTGCAGTACAAGAACTTCGACTTTACCATGTTCTGGCAGGGTATGCAAGGTCGTGACGTCAACTGCTACGACTTCAAGAAGGAGACTGACTTCTGGGCTAACTCAGGTGTCAACGTTCCTTATCTGAACAAGGGCGTACGCGTGCTAGACGCATGGTCGCCAGCCAATCCTGGCAGCGACATTCCCGCACTGACCACTGCCGACCGCAACAACGAGGGAAGTCTCTCGTCATACTACATAGAGAACGGCTCATACGCCAAACTGCGCACTGTACAGATTGGCTACAACATGCCTAAGAGCATTACCGACAAGCTGAAGATGGATCGCATCCGCCTCTATGCATCGGCTCAGAACCTGCTGACCATCAAGAGTAGCAAGTTCACTGGCAACGACCCAGAGAATCCTGGTTTTGCATATCCTATTCCTCTCAACCTCACCTTCGGTGTTAACGTAGGATTCTAATTAATCGAGAATTGATTATTGAAAATTGACAATTATGAAAACGATATTTATAAAATACATCTGTGCACTCTGCGCAATCTGTGGTCTGACAGCATGCTCTGACTTCTTGGAAGAGCAGAAGCCCCAGGCTACGCTCATACAAGATGAGATAAAGGATCCACAGTATATCGACAACGTACTGATTACGGCCTACGCTGGTCTGGTGAGCATTGAGGACATGAATGCCTCGTTCTCGCTGTGGAACTACGACACACGTTCTGACGACGCCTATGTGGGCGGTGCAGAATTCTCTGACGGTGCTCCTTTCCACAATCTGGAACGTGGCACGGGTATTGTCACCTCTGACTGGCCTTTCAGTTCCATTTGGGGTAAGTTCTATCAGTACCTGTCACGCGTCTCGCTGTCCATCGACATGCTGGCCGAGGCTGACCAGTCGAACGCCACCATCCAGCAGCGTACGGGCGAGATGAAGTTCTTGCGTGCCTACGGCCACTTCCAGCTGAAGCGTCTGTTCAAGAAGATTCCTTTCGTCAACAAGCTGAACATGCAGGAGGAAGATTATACGAACCTCTCGAACACAGAATATACCAACGATGAGGGCTGGCAGCAAATCATCAACGACCTGCAGGATGCCTACAGCGTACTACCCACTGTACAGAAGGAGAAGGGTCGCCCCACCAAGGCTGCCGCTGCTGCCTTCCTGGCAAAGGTGTACCTCTACAAGGCTTATCATCAGGACGATGCAAACACAAATAAGGTGACCAGCATCAACAACGAAGACTTGCAGAAGGTTATCGAATACACTGATCCTAAGCTGTATAGCAACTATGGACTGGAAAGCGACCTGCACAACAACTTCCGTCCTGAGGAAGCATACGAGAACGGCAAGGAGAGCATCTGGGCCATCCAGTATTCAAAGAACGACGGTACCACCTATGGTAATCTGAATTTCTCTTATCGCTTGGTAGTTCCTTACATTCCCAAGGTTCATGAGTCTGGTTGCGACTTCTACAAACCCTCACAGAACCTGGTCAACGCATACGTAACCAATAGCAATGGTCTGCCCCTGCTCGACAGTACTCCTGCTACAGACTATACGGTAGGCTCTGCACAGACCGTCGACCCACGACTGTTTGTCACCATCGGTATGCCAGGCACACCTTATATGTTCAATCCCAGCTTTATGATTACTGCCTCTGGCAATTGGAGCCGTTCGGGTGGTACCTACGGATACTACAGTTCTCTGAAGCAGAACGTGGACCCTGCACTGACAGGCATGTATCTTTTCAATGCCGACAACCAGTGGGCAAGTTCTATGAACCGCGTAGTATTCCGCTATGCAGACGTGCTGCTCATGCGTGCTGAAGCTCAGGCTCAGTTGGGTAATAGCGCTGAGGCGATTGCACTCGTCAACCAGGTGCGCCAGCGTGCCGCAGGTATGGCTGACAACAGCATCGTCTCTGGCTACAAGACCAAGTATGGTGTGCACTATGCCGTAAGCAAGTATAACGGCTCTTACTCGAAGGACGAGGCACTGAAGATGGTAAAGATGGAACGTCGCCTGGAGTTGGCTATGGAGAGCGAACGCTTCTTTGACCTGGTACGCTGGGGCGATGCAGCTACCGTCATCAACCAGTTCTACAACACAGAGAGTCAGAAGATGACCTTCCTCAATGGTTCTTCGTTTACTGCCAACAAGAACGAGTACCTGCCTATTCCTCACGAGCAGATGGCAGCCTCTAACGGACACTACACACAGAACTGTGGACAATGGTAATGGCGGGCAAAGCCCTAATTGATAATTGAAAAATGATAATTGAAAAATGAAGGTTATGAAGAAGAATATATTATATATCATCAGTGCCCTCTGGATGGTGTTTGGTTTTACCGCCTGCTCCAACGACGACGATCACGGAACGGGTAGCGTAAACGTCAGCGGCTCGTGTCTGGTAGAGAAGTTTGTGCTCAACGGACAATATGAGGGTACCATTACTACTGAGACCCGTCTCATCAAGGTAAAGGTTCCTGTAGACTTCACACAGACTAACGACATGGAGGTGACCAGTCTGGTAGTTTCAGAAGGTGCACAAACCAATATCAAGGTAGGTGATCACCTGAACTTCAATGCCGACCGTATGCTGCGTGTAACCAATGGCGACCTGCAGCTGGACTATCAGATAACGGTACGCAACGACGAAGCCTTGCTGAAGAACTTCGTACTGGAAGGTGTCAAGGGTGCCATCAACCAGCAGGACAAGACTGTCACCGTATCCGTCACTGCCAACAGTGGCATCGACCTGGCCAACGCTACCTTCGAGGTGGAGTGCTCAGAGGATGCCATCTGCAGTCCTGCCAGCGGTACAAAGGCCAACTTCACAGAACCTTTCCTGCTGACACTGAGCGACAATACGGCTGTGAATACTTATACCGTCAATGTGACGCTCATCGAGAATCCTGTAGCTCTGTTTGTAGGCAGTGCTGCCACCGTCGAGGAGTTGAACGACGAAGAGAAAGCTGCTGCTAAGTGGCTGACGGGTAACATCTCTGGTGCTGCCTACGCATCGTGGAGTGACATTATCAGTGGTAATATGTCGCTGGCAGAGTGTAAGCTCATCTTCTGGCATCACCACCACGCGACCTTCAGCAACTACAAGACATTTGCAGAGCACGAGGACGAGCAGGGTGCCATGACAGCACTGGCAAAGATGAAGGAGTTCTGGCAGAACGGCGGCGCCTTCGTACTGAGTCGTGCAGCCGTGAACTACGCCAACGCACTGGGTGCAATGCCTGAGGACATCTATCCGAACAACTGCTGGGGTGGTGGCAATGGTGAAGGCTCTGACGTGATGGGCGACGACCCCTGGCACTTCTTTGCCTACGACACCAACCACGCACTCTGGAAGAACACAAAGGCTTATCCTGGCGCTGCTGAGGATGCTGTCTACACACTTGACAAGGACTACACCATCTGTAACACCACCTGTCAGTTTGCACTGTGGGATCCCTATACCGACAGCAATGCTTTCGAGACAATCTCTGGTGCACGTGCACTGGCTCATGGTGGCGACGGTGCCATCGTTGCATGGGAACTGAAGGCGGCCAACGGGCAGTTCGGTAAGGGTGGCATCATCTGCTTCGGCTCAGGTCTCTGGGACTGGAACTCTCCTACTCCATACACATCGAACTATCACGACAATATAGGTACCATTATGCTCAACGCATTCGATTATCTGACCAAATAAGACCACGAATTAAACAAATTACGATTATGAAGACAATGATATATTCAGCAATCGCACTCATGTTGTCAGCCACAGCGCTGACAGCATGCAGCAGCGACGACGGTGTGACGGGCGATCCCGCTCGCAACTGGGCAGGTACAACTACTGCGTTCACCCCCACTGACGAACAAGGCTTTGGCACCTACTACATGCCAGCTATCGGACGCGTCGGAGACCCCATGCCTTTCTACGATAAGAAGGCTGGCGACTTCAAGGTGCTCTACCTGC
>CACYBB010000003.1 GCA_902772585.1 uncultured Bacteroidales bacterium
ACCATCTTGAAGGTGCCTGGGCGAATCTTGAAGAGATCCACGTCGAAGACTTCCTGAGCAGTAGCAGGGACGGGAGTCTCGCCAGCGCGAGCGGAAGCGCCACCAGAACCAGAATCGGTACCGCCATCGGTGCCGGTATCGGTGCCATCGCCATCTCCGGCGGGAGACCCGCCAGACTCTGGATCACTATCGGTACCACCATCGCCGTCAGTGGCGGGGGTGCCGCTATCATCACCATCGGTAGTAGTGGTGTCATCGGTGTCATCATCTCCGGCGGGAGACCCGCCGGACGCAGAATCATCGGTACTGCCATCATCGGTGGGCAATACGGGAGCCGCAGGGGCATTGGTGAGGTAATAGCCCTTGTTCTTGATGACATTGAAGACGCAGCCGGTAATCTCGGTGCCAATAATACGCTTCACAATGGTCAGCATGACCGTGTCCTTCTCCGTGCTAGGCATGGTGCCGTGGAAGGAGACGCGCGGGTCGCTGTTGACCGTACTCCAGTCATAGGCGAAGCGGACACCAGCCCTGTGGGGGTGGTCTCCTTCTTCGCAGAGCTCCGTCTTGGTGCAGGCAAAGAGCAATGCCAGGAGTGTGAGGAGTATATAGGCGCTATTCTTCATGCTTCTGTTCTTGTTCGGTTGGGGACTCGGAACCCGACGCTGGAGCGGCAGGAGCCTGCTCTTCAGCGCTAGCGGGGGCAGCGGGAGCGCCCTCGTCAGAGGGAGCGGGAGCTGGCTGCTCGGCAGGAGCCGTCTGCTCAGCAGACGGGGTGCCAGCGGGGGCATCAGTGCCGACGGGAGACCCGTCGGCCGCTGGAGCAGCGGGAGCGGCGCTGGCATCAGCGCCGGCCTTGGCGGCCTTCTTCTTTTCCTTCTCTTCCGCAGCAGCGGCTTGCTTAGCCTCCTTGTCCGCCTTCTTCTTTTCTTCAGCGGCCTGTTTGTCGGCAGCTTTCTTGGCTTCAGCAGCTTTCTTGTCAGCAGCCTTCTTCGCCTCTGCAGCCTTCTTATCGGCGGCAGCTTGCTTGTCGGCACGCTCCTTGTTCTTCTTAGCCAACTGGTTGTAGCGATCCCAGAAGACCTTGCTGATGTCTCCATAGATAGAGTCGTGGAGGTTCTGGGCAGCGATGGCATTGCGCTCGGCAAGGATAGTGCTGTCTACACGATCCTGATAGTCGAGGTCGACATCGTAACGCCAGCGGTACTTCTTGGTAATCGGGTAACTGCCAAAGCGATAGACGAAGCCCACACGCAGCTCATTGATGACAGGCATGATGGTGGTCTTGCCTGTAGCTGTGATGGGGTAACAGTCGTCCATTCGATCGTGCGTGTAGGTGTCGTACTTCGCATAGGCGACACCTGCACTGGCCGCAAATTCAAGGTCGAGTGAATTGCCGTTGCTAAACTCATACATCGGCTTAATCATACCCCACATAACACCACCGATAATTGCATTTCCTTGCTTTCCCTCGGTTCCAAATTTCAATGAGTAGTTGTTGTAAGCCACAAAGGCTCCTCGATAATAAGTGGTGGTGGGGTGTTTGGACTCGGCCCGTCGCGGTGACACGACGCGTTCCCATATGTGTTTCTTTTCTTCTACCGCAGGAGAAGAGAATACGCGGATGCGATAGTAATTGCGGACCTCCAGGCGAGCCTCGGCGACATTATAGACGAGGCCGGGCTTATAGGTATGGCTGGACTGCCAGTTGTAGCGCAGGTTAAGGCCTACACTCCAACGGTTCCAGTTGGTGGTGCCGAGGTCGTATTCTATACCGATATTGGGAACGAGAAGCAGCCAGTCGACAGCATTAGAACGCAAGGACAACCTCTCCGCTCCGGAAAGGGTGTCAACCTTATGTCCTGTGTCCATGACCTGTGCTCTCATTGCCAATGGTGCTAATAGTAATACACACAGCCAAATATATTTGAAGGTACGGGGTTTCACCATCAATATGTTAGCTTTTACTTCTTAGTTTTTTTATCCTTTTTAAGGAAATGCGGTGGCAAAGTTAAGCAAAAGAAACTAAAAAACAAAGGGTTTATACCATAAAAGTTGTTAAGAGATGTAAAATCGAAGAGATTTGTACATTGTGTGCGCACACCAAAAGAAAGTGTAAAATTAACGCTTTTTTAGAGATAAAGGAAACAAATAGGGCGGGATTTAAGGAAACAAATTGGCGCAAAAAAGGAAACGAATTACCATAATAAACCGTAATATATTTAAGAAACGAATTATCCTAATTGACCTTAATTTTATCCACAAATTTTACTAATTTAAGTTTCAGTTGTTTTACAAAAACCTCAAAAACCCCTCTTCCGCTGTCTTAGCTCTCCGAGCTTCTGTGCCGCTGCCATGGCTTTGTGCCTGTGAGCAAGCTCCCGCACCAGCCACGACATCACCACACTTTGCTCCGCAACGTAAGACATCTTCAGAGGCAAAAACACCGCTTCGCTTAAATCGGTTTTTCAGCCCAAAGGGCGAGGTTTTTGCCACCATGATGGCTCAGTTTTGGAACAAAACCGGACTGGGCTTCAGGACTGTGCAAGAGCTTGCTCTTAAACACAAGGACGGAAGAACTGTACGTTGGGCCGAAGGCCACAGCCATCAGGAGTGGTGTTTTTATGGTTTTTGTTTTCAACATATCAACTTTCGAAATGTGGTATCGAAATCGTTTCAAAGAAAAAGAAACGAATTACCATAATAAACCGTAATATTTTTAAGAAACGAATTATCCTAATTGACCTTAATTGGATCCACAAATTTAACTAATTAAGATTTGAGATAATAATTAGAATAATTCGTGAGTCAAATTCGTTATAATTAGGATAATTCGTTTCTCAAAACACACCTGGATTATTCGTTTCTTAATATATCATTGAGGGGAATTTGTTTCTTAGTCCTCAGCAACGACGGGCTTGTACTTCGGAACGAGGGCCTTCATGATGCACCAGCCGATGAGGTAGGCGACAGCACAGAAGGAGAAGACTACCATGTAGGCGGCAGGCTTGCCCTCGAAGCCCATGACAGAGAAGGCACTACCCTGCCCCTCTGCCCAGGTGAAGAAGACACCAGAGCCGAAGTTGATAGCCATAGAGCCGAGACCACCGACAGCAGTGCCCAGACCTACGAGGGTACCGATGGTGGACTTGGGGAACATATCGCCCACGGTAGAGAAGAGGTTGGCAGACCAAGCCTGGTGACCGGCACCAAGGAGACCGATGAGGATGGCAGGCCACCATGCGCTATAAGCACCGAGAGGCTGTGCCAACAGACCCAATACGGGGAAGCAGGCGAAGATGAGCATGGCACGCATACGACCGAGATAAGGATTCATGCCCAGACGCTCAACAAAGATCTTCGGCAGATAGCCACCACCAATAGAGAGGATGGTAACGATGGCATAGAGCGTGAAGATGAGGGCGATACCCATGGCAGAGTCGGAGGTGTAGCCATACTGGTCGGAGAAATAGGCGGGAGCCCAGAAGAGGAAGAACCACCAGACACCGTCGGTCATGAACTTACCCACGATAAACGACCAGGTCTGCTTGTAGGTGAGACACTTGAAGAAGGGGATAGCAACCTCTTCCTTCTGGTCCTCACGGTTCTGGACGGTGGCGAGATCGATGTCCTGCTCGATATAGTTCAGCTCAGCCTGGTTGACGTGCTTGTTCTTGCGAGGCTTGTCGTAAGCCCAGATCCACAGGGCCATCCATACATAGCCCAGCACACCGATGACGATGAACGCCATCTCCCAACCCCAGGTACGAGCCAGCAGGGGAATAGTAGCAGGAGCAGCGAGGGCACCGACAGAAGCACCACTATTGAAGATAGAGGTGGCAAAGGCACGGTCCTTGGCAGGGAAATATTCGGCGGTAGCCTTGATGGCTGAGGGGAAGTTACCGGCCTCACCGACGGCGAGAATCATACGGCACGAGAGGAACAGCCATACAGAGATGGTAGCAATGGCTACGGCAGCATCGCTGCCAGCCTGTACCAGACGCAGGGCCTCAATAGTATCGTAGCCCTCAATCTGCATGGTTGCCCAGCCACAGCCGGCATGAAGCACGGCACCAGTGGACCATACGAAGATAGCGATGAGGTAACCCTTCTTGGTGCCCATCCAGTCGATGAACTTACCCGCGAAGATGTTAGCGATGGCATAGAAAGCCGAGAAGAGACCGGTGATATAGCCGTAGTGGGCATCGGTCCAGTGGAAGTCAACGGCAATGAAGTCCTTCCAGGTGAGAGACAGGACCTGACGGTCCATGTAGTTAACGGTGGTTGCCAGGAAGAGCAACGCACAGATGACCCAACGGAAATTGGACATCTTGGTGGTTTGTACTGCGCTCATATTTGAAATCAATTTTGGTTATATACTGTTTTACTTAGAAACAAATGGGATGTTTTTTAGAAACGAATCATCCTAATTAACCCTAATTTTGTTCACAAATAGTTTTGTTGTTTTTAGAAACGAATTATTCTAATTATATTTAATTTAAGCCACGAATTTTATTAATTAATTGGATTCGTTTCTGTTAGCCATACATTCGTTTACTTGATATCGATGACGGGGATGTTGTCCTTGTCGTTATAGTAGAGGTTCTCGCCAGCCATGCCCCAGATGAAGGTGTAGTAGTAGGTGCCGGCAGCAGCGTGCATGGACCATTCGGGTGACATGATGGCCTGCTCGTTGTGGAGCCAAACGACACGGGACTCTTCGGGCTGACCCATGATATGAGAGATGGTCTGCGTCTCGGGGAGGTTGAAGTAATAGTAGGCCTCAATGCGACGACCATGGGTGTGGGGAGGCATGGTGTTCCAGGCGGCACCCGGGTTGAGCTGGGTGAGACCGAGCTGGAGCTGGCAGGGGCCTTCCTCGAGAACATCGTTGACGATGAGCTTATAGACGGTGCGGTTGTTGCACTCCTCCAAAGAACCGACAGGTCCCCAGACGGCAGCCTTCAGCGAACCCTTACGACCATCGAGGGTAATCCACTGGGTCTTGAAATGCTGGTGGGCGGTGGCAGAGTTCAGGTAGAACTTAGCAGGCTTGGAGGCATCCTTAGAACGGAACAGCACCTCTTTGTTGGTGTCGAGGGAGTTGCCCTTCTTGTCCTTGCCCAAATGACCACGACCGATATACAGCGCCTCCTTGGGCTGGAGGGGATACTCCTTGCCATCGACGATGACAAAACCTTCGCCAAGACCACAGTTGACGATACCAATCTCACGGTTGTAGAGGAAGTACTTGTCCTTGATGTCCTTATCGACATCGAGACCCAGTTCCCAGAAATTCTCGAGTTTCAGGGTCTTGGTGACAGGCATGGCGCCGCCGAAGATGAAACGGTCGTAATGACTGTAGGTGAGTAGGATGGAGTCAGGTGCCATGACCTTCTCCATAACGAAACGCTCACGAAGGGTCTTCGTGTCGTAGTGCTTGACATCCTCGGGGTGGCAGGCGGTCTGGAAACGAACGTGCTGGGCACCAACGAAGCGATCGGGCTCCTGAGCGGAGGCGGAAAGCAAATTGCTCGTAAGCAGTAGTAAAAGAAATGTTTTTTTCATATTGTTGTTTTATGTTTAGAAACGAATTGTTGTTCTGATTATTTTAAGAAGCGAATGATTATTTTTAAGGAAACGAATTATTCTAATTATATTTAATTTAGATCACGAATGATTGTTTTTTCTAAGAAACGAATTATACTAATTATATTTAATTTAAGCCACGAATTATTCTAATTTATTATTAGCAACTAATTATATTTTACTTATCGGTGATATAGTTTTTGTAATTTTCATGATTGAGCATTACGAAATCATCGAACTGTGGCTGATAGAGGTAGCGTTCTGTATAGAGGCTTTCTTCTCCAAAATTGAACAATATACCACGGTATTGGTTGGTAATACGCATATAATTAAACAATTGGGAGCGATGAATGGGGATTATTTCATCAACTGATTTTAACTCTATGATAATACCCTTGTAATAGAAGTCGGCAAAATATGTTTTTTCCAAAATTACATCCTTATATTGTAATCGTAATTCCTTTTCACGTTCAGCATCCATTCCACGTTTTTTCATCTCTACAGCAAGAGCCTCCTGATAGATTGCTTCGGCCATACCATGTCCCAATACGGAGTGAACCTCCATAGCCGCGCCAACGACATCATACATATCTTTATACTCTTGCTTTGTCATTATGATTAGAATAATTACAAAATTTATTAGAAAAATTTGTGGATAAAATTAGGATCAATTAGGATAATTCGTTTCTTACAAAACCATCATTCGTTTCTAAAAAGATATTTCTTTCTGGTTCTTTACTGGGAATTCTTTTCAGAGGCAGCGATGCGGAGGCGGTTCCAGACAACCAGGGCTACAGTGATGAGGGTGAGGACAGCGGCGCCGATGTATTTCAGGTACGCCACGCACTTGTAGATGAGCCAGCCGAAGAGGGAGGAGGCGAAATCGAGGGCACCGGCCTCGAAGCCTTCGGGAATCTTGGCGGCAGGGTCGTTGGTCTGGGCATAGACCGTCTGGGCGGCCTGTGTGAAGGCGGGAGCCATGTCGGTGACAAACCAGAGACCGATGCCTACGGCGACGAGTCCGATAATCAGCGTCTTTACGACATTACCCTTGGTATAGGGCAGAATCATCACGAAGATATAGAACATACCTGCCAGGGATGCCAACGGCAGGAACTCGTTGCCGGGAAGGACCACAGCCAGCAGCAGAGTCAGGGGTATCAGGATGAGTGAGGCGACAAGGGTGGTAGGATGACCGATGACCAGTGCCGGGGACATGCCGATATACACCTTCTTGCCATTGAACTTACGCTTCACAACCTCCTGGGTCTTCTCAGCGATGGGCTTCAGACCATCGATGAAGAGCTTGGTGATGCGGGGGATGAGTTCCATGACAGCACCCATGGTGACACCGAGGAAGAGCACCTTCTTGATGTCGAGTTGGGCGACAGCACCTATCAGTGCACCGACGATGACACCCAGCACAATGGGTTCACCGAGGACACCGAACTTCTTCTTCAGACCCTCGGCATCGATATCGAGCTTGGAGAAGCCTGGAATCTTGTCCAAGAGCCAGTTGATGGCGATGGCAAAAGCCGTAAAGCTCTGGCAGAACGGCTGTGGGATGGAGATACCATCCATATCGTCGTAATAGCCCTGGAAACGGTCGGCGGTGAGGTCGGCCATCACCAAGGTGATGATATAACAAACGATAGCGGCGAAATAGCCCCATGCCAGCGACTGATCCATGACGAAATAGGCCACGGCACCGATGAAGGCGAAGTGCCAGTAGTTCCAGAGGTCGATATTCACCGTCCGTGTGCAGCCCGTGACGAGC
This sequence comes from uncultured Bacteroidales bacterium, assembly GCA_902772585.1. Classification (GTDB taxonomy): domain Bacteria; phylum Bacteroidota; class Bacteroidia; order Bacteroidales; family Bacteroidaceae; genus Prevotella. The sequence continues at coordinate 7,367 of CACYBB010000003.1, forward strand.
AGCAGGAAGTTGACACCCAAACAGATGGGGATGATAAGCGCACCCACGGCGGTGTTATACGCCACAGCAGCAGCGGCAGGCCATCCCATATCAAATACACCGAGCTGGAGGTCGTAGAGACGAGAGATCTCCGAGAGCGGTGAACCGAAATTGTTGGTGAGCAGGGCGGTGACAATGCCCAAGCCAACGAAACCCACGCCGACATAGAGGCCGGACTTGAGAGACTTACCGAATTTCATGCCGATGCAAAGGCCGATAATCGTGAAGAGAATCGGCATCATGACGCTGGCACCTAAGCTAATGATATAGCTGAATACTTGTTCCATGAATCAAATAATTATCGATAATATTTGTTTTGTTTTAGCCTATTCGCCTGCAAAGATAATAAAAAAACAGCGAAAGACATGTATCTTTCGTTGTTTTTTCTTACTAAAACGTTTTCAGAGGAAACGAATAGGGGTATTTCTTTGAAACAAATGACCATAATGGACCGTAATATTTTTAGAAACGAATTATCCTAATTAACCCTAATTTTGTTCACAAATAGTTTTGTTGTTTTTAGAAACGAATTATTCTAATTATATTTAATTTAAGCCACGAATTTTATTAATTATAGGATAATTCGTTTCTTAAAACCATATTGGGGGAATTTGTTTCTGTTAATCCTGGAAGTAGACCTTCTTGACACGGCCGGAGACGCTGGTGAGGACCTCGTAGGGGATGGTGTCGAGGATGTCACTGAGGACGGAGGCGGGCAGGTGCTCACCGAAGATCTCGACGCTGTCACCCTCGCGGACATCGGGGATGTCGGTGACATCAATCATCGCCACGTCCATACAGATGTTACCCACGTAGGGAGCCTTCTGACCATGAACCAGACAGTAGCCGGCACCACGACCGAGGTGGCGGTTCAGACCATCAGCATAGCCAATAGGAATGGCGGCAATCAGACTGTCGCGGGTCAGGATGCCACGGCGGCTATAGCCCACGGTCTCGTCCTTGGGGACGCGACGGAGCTGGAGGATGGTGGTCTTGAGGGTGGAGACGGGGCGGAGAGCCGCCGGAGTGTCAGCGGGGAACCCGCTGACCGCAGGAGCCGCAGGAGCCGCAGGAGCCGCAGGAGCGGTTGCGCGGGGGTCATAGCCGTAGAGGCCAAGACCGAGGCGGCACATGTCGAGCTGACGCTCGGGGAAGTGCTGGATGGCAGCGCTATTGTCCATGTGACGGATAATCTTATGACTGAAGGCTGCCTGGAGCTTAAGGCTGGCCTTGTCGAACTTCTCGAACTGCATGGTGGAGAAGTTGTCGAAGTCATCGCTGTCGGAACCGACGAAGTGAGAGAATACCGAACGGGGGATGATGGCATTCTGACTGCGGAGGCGACGGATGACCTCGTCGATATCCTTCTCAGGGTCGAAGCCCAGACGGTGCATACCCGTGTCGAGCTTGATATGAACAGGCCAGCCCGTGATACCCTGCTGTTCGGCAGCATGGATGAGGGCATCCATCAGACGGAAGGAATAGACTTCCGGTTCGAGGTCGTAGTCGAACATGGTCTTGAAGGCCGTCATCTCCGGGTTCATAATCATGATGTTCTGCGTGATGCCGTTATTACGAAGCGTGACACCCTCGTCAGCCACAGCCACGGCGAGATAGTCGACACGGTGGTCCTGGAGGGTCTTGGCAACCTCCACGGCACCGGCACCATAGGCATCCGCCTTGACCATACACACGAGCTTGGTCTCGGGCTTCAGGAAGGAGCGGTAGTAGTTGAGGTTATCGACCACGGCATTGAGATTGACCTCGAGGATAGTCTCGTGGACCTTCTGCTCCAGCTGTTCGGTGATACGGTCGAAGCCAAAGGAACGGGCGCCCTTGATGAGGATGAGTTCGTCATGAAGGGAGCGGAAAGTCTCGGAATGAAGGAAGGCCTCAGTGGTGGGAAAGAAGAACATCCCAGCGGCAAAGTTGCTGGGCACAGCGGCAGCGGAAAGGGCGGCAGTGATGCGGGGACCGATGGCGATGAACTTCGTGATGCCACGCTTGGTGCAGAGCGCCAATACCTCCGCATAGAGATCGGCATCGTCACGGCCGGTCTGGTAGATGTCAGAGAGGATGAGGGTGCGAGGACCCGTCGGAGAAGCAGCGGGAGTAGTGGCAATGAGACTCGCAGCTGACGCTGCAGGCACAGCAGCAGAAGCCGTACGGCGGGACATGAAGTCGAGGGCGATATCGAGGGAGTTGATATCGCTATTGTAGGAGTCATTGATAAGGAGACAGCCATGCTGACCTTCCTTGACCTCCAAGCGCATGGCGACAGGTTCCAGGTGAGACATGCGCTCCGCCAGTTCGTCGGGGGTAAGGCCTAAGTAAAGGGCTATTGCCGCACAGGCGAAGGAGCACTGCAGGGAGGCCTCGTCGAAGAATGGTAGGGTATATAACGCGCGCGTTCCTTTATATATATAAGTGACGGTGGTACCCACAGCTGACGCTGTGGGCACAGCGGCAGAAGAGGCGGACACAGTGGCTATATAAAGGGGAGCGCTAGCGTTCTCGCGGCTCCAACCAATCTTCTCGCCCTTGAAACCGGAACGGCGGATGCAGCGGGAGATGATGTCATCATCGCTATTGTAGGCGATGACCTTGGCACTATGGAACAGTTGCATCTTCTCCATACATTTCTCCTCCATAGAGCGGAAATTCTCCTGGTGAGCGGCACCCAGAGAGGTAAGGATGCCGATGGTGGGCTGGATGATATCGGCAAGCGATGCCATCTCATCGGGCTGGCTGATGCCTGCCTCGAAGAGTCCCACCTGCGTGTGTTCGTTGAGGAGCCAGACAGAGAGGGGGACACCAATCTGGGAGTTGTAGCTCTTCGGGGAACGGGTAACCGTCATAGACGGGGAGAGCAGTTGGTTGAGCCACTCCTTAACCATGGTCTTGCCATTAGAACCCGTAATGCCGACAACAGGGATGTCAAACTCGTCGCGGTGACGCTCAGCGAGGCGCTGGAGAGCAGCGAGGGGAGAAGGAACCACGAGGAAGTTAGCATCGGGATAAGAACCCGCCGGAGAAGCGGCGGGAGTAGTGGCGATGGACCCCGCAGCTGACGCTACGGGCACAGTGGCAGCCTCAGGCACGGTGGAGACCACGAAGTTGCGGACACCACGGCGGTAGAGGTCATCGATATAGCGGTGGCCATCGTTGCGGGCGGTCTTCAGGGCGAAGAAGAGCGTCTCTTCAGGGAAACATAGTGAACGGCTGTCGGTGAGTAGCCAGCCTATGGTAGCATCGGCAGTACCGATGCGTCGCGCTCCAAGGAGCGTAGTGATCTTTTCTATGGTGTAATTCATAATGTTAAATGAGGATATTTCTTTTGTAGTTCGGCAACCTTCGCCAGCGTTTGTTCGTGGAAGGTGCGGTAGTCGGGGGAATCGGGGTTGAAGGGCTTGTGAGCCAGAGCCTGCTTCAAGGGGCGCCACTCGGAGAGGAAGTCCTTGGCAGCAGGAGAGAAATAACTATCGACGAGGCGCTCCCAGATGTATTCCACCGCCTGTGCGGAGGGGTGGAGCATGTCGGGGGCGTAGAAACGGTAGTCGCGGAGTTCGTCGAGAAGGAGCTCGTAGGCGGGAAAGTAGGAAACGGAGCCCGCCGGAGAAGCGGCGGGCACAGTGGCTGCAACAGTGTTGCAGCATAGAGAACAGCAGCGGGAACTGGCGAGGAGGAGGGTAGCCTTTGAGAGCTGGGAGCCATGGTAGCCGTATTTGCGATAGCGGATGGGGCTAACGGTGAGGACTACATGGACAGCGGGGTTCATTTTGCGGAGAAAGGTTATCGACTGCCCTAAGCAGTCGACACACTGCTCCACGGAGAGCTCCTCTTCCTCGAAAAGGGCAGCAGGGCGCTTTTCGCAGTTGTCAACGATCTCACCTGTGGATTTCAGGCGGTAGACATGGTTGGTGCCGAGGGTGAGGAAGGCGACACGGGGACCCGCCGGAGAAGCGGCGGGCACGGTAGCAGCCAGACGCTCTATGGTGTGAAGGATGGAGGCGGGGTTGTACATCACGCCGAAGGGATTGACGGTGACGGGAAAGGCCTCGTCACGGAAGCGCTGACCAATGGCATCGGCAAAGCAAGACCCCACGAAGAGGATTTCTTCGCAGGGCTCTATAAGGAAGGGCGGTTTCTCGATGGTTACCTGTGTGCGGAACTCCATCACTTCACCTGATAAAAACGGCGGTTAAGACCTACACGCATAGTGCTCTGTCCACCGGTCTTGATAGTATCCATGACGATGCTGAAGTCCACCGGTTCACGGACGGCCATCAGCAGGAGCGTCTCGTCAGAAGGCTCGTCACCGAAGATGAACGGTTCCGCTTTGAAGGACACCGTACTCATAGCTGGTACCAACAGGTGAGCACAGGTGGCAGCGGCATCCATGGGCAGCACGAGGTACTTGTTGCCCTGACGGTCGATATCGAGCAGATTCATATACAGCAGTTCCGGGGTGCGGTTGGTGACACGCAGGTAACAGCTGGTATTCGGGGCGATATGGTCGTCAAGGGGCAGACCCGTGGTGCAGTCGATGAGCTCGAACTGGACATCATAGTCGGTAGATACGGGGGTAGCGGGGTCGATAAGAAGGGAATCAAGGGAAGCGGAGCCCGCCGGAGAAACGGCGGGAGTAGTAGCAGCCCCCAGGAGGTGACCCAGCTGGTTAAGCATCAGGGAGTCGTTGGAGGTAGAGCGGTAGGCCGTAGCCGTAGCTTGCATATAGGTGTTAGGGTGCGACATCTTCTCGCTATCGTCGGAGAACAACTGTTTGATGACGTAGCTGAGGTATTGCTTGGAGAGACTCTTCGAGTTACCCTTGAGGTTCTTGATAAGTTCGGCAACGGTATTGGTACCGGGTGACGTGAAAGAATACATCTTTGCATTCTTCTCGTCGATAACCGTTACAGCACTCTCCTCGCCTATCTGCACCCTGTTCTGTGCAGACAGTACCTTACGGGCTTTCAGGGGTACCATGGTCTTACCATTATGCCAGCGGGCAGTGCCCACCACAGAGTATACCGTATAAGACTGAGCAACTGCCGACAGTGGCAGGAGCGCCAGTAAGAAGAGGATAATTCTATTTTTCATAGGTGAAGATGTTAAAGTGTTCGATACCACTGGGATTCATGAATACCGGTGTTTGTTTGTAGTCGGTGGTCTTGCGGACGGCATCATAGAGGTAAGCATCGAGGGTACGGGTAGAAAGGCCCTCATCACCATCCTTCTTGGCAGCACCGTTGAAAGCCTCTACGAGTGCCTTGGTGAAAGCACCGTTACCCCATGTGGGGTCCTCCTTCGACTTGGTATCACCAGAACTGGAGGCATAGAACAGCATGCCATTCTTTGAGCGGCGGAGCTGTTCGACGAAGTGTTCGGCAGCAGCTGAGCGGTTGCCTTCCAACAAGCCAGCAGAGTAGCAGGCATCAGCAAAGACCACGAATTTAGAGTTGATCTTCTCGGCGGCATCCTTGAAGTCCGTAGCGCTGAAGCACTCGTAGGTACGCTTGGTATTACCGCCATAGGGCATGAAGAAGAAACGGTCGCGCTCATCACGATAGCCATGACCTGCGAAGAAGAACATACACAAGTCGTTGGGGCGAGCCTCCTGACCCATCCATTCCATAGCCTCGAATATATCACCACGGGTGGCTTCCTGGTCGCAGAGCAGTTTCACCTCTACATCGGTGAAGGGATGCCCCTTCTTGGAGCGTAGCACATTGGCGAAGTCATTGGCATCCTTGACGGTCATCTTCAGCGGGAGAAGTTTCTCGTCGTTATACTCCCCTACTCCAACGACTACTGCGAACAGACGTGGAAGATCCACCTCCTGGACATTCTCACGGATGAGGCGGATGGCAGCAGGGATACTATTACCTTTCTCGTTCTGGGCAAAGATCATAACAGTACAGTCACGGTTTGGAACGTCCACCTCGATCATGTCTGCCTGTTTGACGGCACGAGAGTCGGGCTGGCGGACACCATCAACCATGACGGTAATCTTCGTAGAGCTCTCCAAGCCCTGGGCGAGCAGCTGGTATTTCAGTTTGATGACATCGGTATGGAAGAGCGACTGGTCCTCGGGATAAAGGATGCGCACCACGGGGGCACCGTTGGTCTGGCTGATCTCTTCTTCTATCTGGTCCTGGGTATTACCCGCCGAAGAAGCGGCGGGAACGGCGGCGGAAGCCAGATCGGTGGCCCCCGCAGCTGATGCTGCGGACACAGTGGCTGCAGAGCCATCATCGGCAGCGGAGACCGCAGGAGCGGCAGCTACATCTGAAGCTGGAGCAGCTGGAGCAGCGGCAGGATCGGGAGCAGGCACCTCGGTGCCGTCCTGCTTGAGCGTCAACGCCTCGAGGGGTACATCCCAGTGGGTAGAGACGGTAGGCGGCAAGTTACGCTGGATTTCCGACTCCTTAGGGAGCACTACCAGTGACTTCTTACGCTGGGCCTGCTGGGCTACCTGCAGTTTTAGCAGGCGGAGCTTCTCCAGGCGTACCACCTCCAAGCTGTCGGCAATCATCATCGAGTCGATGGTAGCAATCATGTGCTTGTTAAGAATGCCAGAAGTGGTGAGACTATCCATCAGCGCCTGATTCAGGGAGTCGAGCTGCTCGGTACGGGAGAGCTTGACGAGGTCCATGAGTTTCACGAGGCTGTCGGGGCGCTCGGAAGGGGGAAGAATGGTAGCGGAGTAAACGATGGGCGGATCAGCGACAACGGGAGCGAGAGAAACCGCGGGAGCAGTAGCGGTCCCCACAGCTGATGCAGCGGGCACAACGGCAGCAGGAGCGGCAGATGGAGCTGCAGCTGCGGCCACGGTGGCTGAAGCAGGAGCAGATGCAGCGGCGGGAGCGGCAGGAACCTGAGCGATGATCTTGGTGGGGCGCTCGATTTCGGGAACGAGGGCTACATCCTTACCATCGGACATGTCGAGCCAGCGCTTGGCCTCTACGCTATCGGCCTCTACGAGGACACCCTTCGAGTAGAGGTCGGCCAGTTTGCGTTGGGCTGGCACATAGCCACGCAGTGCCGATGCCTTCATATACATCAATGCCTGGTCGTAGTTGACGGGCAGACCATCACCATTCATATAACAGGTGGCCAGTCCGTACTCTGCCTTGGCATGGCGCTGGCGGGCAGCACGCTTGAACCACATGGATGCCGAACTATAGTCTTTCGACCCAGCCTCACCCAGATAATACATCTTGCCTAACAGGAACTGCGCCTCGGCAAGACCTTTGTTAGCAGCCTGCGTATAGAGTTCGAGGGCAGCTTCCATCTGTCCAGCCTCATACTTGGCGTTTGCATCATTAAGCAGTTCCTGGGCTGTCTGAGCCACTGCCATAACCGTCATGACGGCCATCAGCAGTATACTGCATAGTCTTTTTCTCATATTCATCATTTTTTCTTTTTAGTCATCATCATCTTCCAAGTAGATGGAATTCTTGAATATTCTCCAATGCCACTTGTTATAAATTATTCGGGCGCTATCTTCGTAAAGCGGTCGCGCCGTCTCAATGAGAGCGATACCTGCCAGAGGATAGAGCAGGTTGACGTTGTATTTCAGATACATAAAACTCAGGAACGACACCCATACCAGTAGCGCTGCCAACAGGAAATAGTAGGCACTGATGATATAGCTGTCGACCTTCGGCCACAGGCGTGGCACCCAATAGTTAATCCATGAGGAGAAATAGCACAGGATGAAGGCTATCAGGATGCTGAGCCACACCGGCATATCCTTGATGTTACGATTCTGGATATATGACAGCATGGAATAAGCCTGCAGCTTCATGCCCGGCATCTTTCCCAGCGGTGTGAAGTGGGCATCCTCCTCGTTGGAGAAGGTTCCCAATAAAACGATTTTGTCGTTCAACAGGTTAGCATGCTTCTTGACATCCTTGAAATTGATGACAGGGAAATCCGTATCACCAAAGACGATGAGGCGGTCGTTGATTTCCTGTTCATGAGGATTCTCACCCATATACAGACATGCCGTATGGTAAGCTAGCGAGTACATCGGTTCCCCTTGCAGCTTCTGTGAGAGCGTATATTCACGGATGATGCCGCCCTCATGGTCCTGTTTCACATTACCATAGGCAAAGGTATAGTCGCCCATGGGGGCGAAGAACGATGAAATCAGGGTCTCGAAGCTGTTGGTCTCCTCATCATAGTCCACCAGTTTGCTGGAGAAGACAATAGGCTCCTCCGCTTCATCGATGGCGCCCATCAGAACGGCATTCGCCAATACATCGTCACCTTCCTTGTAGAACAGCAGGTCCACAGAGAGCACGCGAGGATGGCACTTGTTAATCTGCTGAATGACCTGACCAATCTCGCCACGGTCACGCAGCTCCACCATATCAACCATCACGATGTCGTTGTTGAGTTCGATGTCCTCGCTACGGCTCATCTCGTAATAGACATCCGTCATGTGGAAATTCTCAAAAGCCTGTTCCACGGGATTGAACATAGAGAGATTTACGGACACCAGTCCGATGACTGCTGCCAGCAGAGCCGTTGTCAAACACACTCCCACATGATCCCAATGCCAGAATTTCCAGTCTTTTTTCATTCTGTAGGATAGCTATTACGCTGCAAAGATACATATTTTCTATCAACTATGCAAAAAAATTTGGTTTTTCGCTTACTAATTCGTATCTTTGCCGAAGAAAAAGACCAAGACTATGGAAACTACAACACGTGAACACCGATTTTTACATATTGATGACAAAGGTCAACTGACGGCCTGGTGGCTCATCACTATCTGTTTTGCCCTTTGGGGTGTTGCCAGTAATGTGACCACTCCGATGGTCGGTAACTTCTCCAAAGTTTTCCGCATCACAGCGGGTGAGGCGTCCTTGATATCCGTCTTCTACCACCTGGGATACTTCTGCGTAGCTATCCCGGCAGCCCTACTCATCCAGAAATACAGTTATAAATGGGGCATCGTTGCTGGTCTGATATTCTTTGCCTTCGGTACGGTGGCCTTTGTACCCTCCCGATGGATTGGTGACTATTACCCCTTCTTGTCTGCCTATTTTGTGATGACCTGTGGACTCTCGTTCCTGCAGACCTGCTGCAACCCCTACGTCTATTGTCTGGGCGATAAGAAGCATGGTATTCTGCGTATCAATGCCTCCCAGACCTTCAATGCCTTTGGAAACCTCGGTGGTTGGCTGTTGGCCAGTGAGGTATTCTCGAAGCTGAGTCCTATCGATGCGCAGCAGCGTATGACCATGCCCATGCAACAATTCAATGCCATCAAGGACCACGACCTCGGCGTGATGATACAGCCCTATATCGTGATGGGTATCATTGTTGTTGCCGTGTTGGCACTGGTAATGGTCGTGAAGATTCCCGAGCCTACAGGTGTGCGTGTCACTCGCAATCTGCGTGACCGTATCAAACTGCTGATGGAGAAAAAGAATTACCGTGACGGTGTTATCGCGGAATTCTGCTATGTCGGTGCTGAGCTGATGTGTTGGACCTTCATTATACAGTATGGCACCCGCATCTTCACGGCTGAAGGTATGACCGAGCAGGTATGCATTCAGGAGGTACAGAAGTTCACCTTCCTATCGTTGTTGTTCTTTGCCATTGGTCGTGTCTGTTCGACCTGGCTGATGCGCTGGTTCAGTGCCAGCAGGATGCTGGCTTTTGCCGGTGTTGCCGCCATGGTTGGTATTGTGGGCACCATCCTGTTTACAGACCGCAATGGTCTGTATTGCATCGTCTTTGTCAGTGGTTGCATGTCGCTGATGTTCCCCACCATCTTCGGTATATCCATGCAGGGGTTAGGCGACCACGTGAAAGTGGGCAGTGCAGGTCTAATTATGGCCATTGTGGGCGGTTCGGTATTTCCACTCCTCCAAGCACTTATCGCCAATAGCGGTATCACCCTATTGGGTGTTCCCAGCATCAACGTATCGTTCCTGCTGGCACTGTGCTGCTTTGGCGTTGTGGCCTGGTATGGTCATCAAGCCTATGTTCGTTTCCGTCTTAATCCTGAGGAGTCTGCTGACGACGACGATGACGATATGCTGTCCATGCCAGTGCCAATAGAATAAGCAGCAGCAAGCCGTAGGCTGTATAGGCGATAGTCTCCGTACGATTGATGCTCTTGGGGAAGAAACTCAGCACCACCTCGTGTTTGCCGGGCTTCACCTGTAAGGCACGCAACACATAGTTCACACGTCCCAGAGGCTGTTCCTCACCATCGACGGTAGCCGTCCAGCCTGGATAGTAGATCTCTGAAAACACCACTACTCCACCCTTTCCAGAGTTCACCTCGTAGGTCAGTTGGTTAGGTTCGTAGGCGGTGATGGTCACACGACTCAGCGTATCCTGCAGGACTGCCTGTCCCAACTGTTCCTCAAACTTCTTGTCAGCCACCGCCTCATGGCGTAGTGGCAGGCGTCCTACCATATCCAGTTCCTCATTGGCATTATTGACATAGTGGATACGATCAACAATCCACGCATTACCATAGGTATAAGGGTTAGCGAGAGGTACTGTCTGTCCACCTTGCAAAGGCAGGATGAAGTATTTCGTGTTGAGCATGTTCAGCACAGGATAGATGCTGTCACCATTGACCTGTGTCATATCACCGGCAGCCTCGCTGACGGCTTTGAAGACACTATTCATCTCCGGCGAGATATGCGCATCGATAAGTTCCTGATAACGACGAAGCTTAGCAGCATGATAGCCACCGATGCTCTTCAGGTAGTAACTCGTCTCGTTCTCATTGAAGGTCGATGTGGCGAGGTTGAGTACACGGTAGTCCAGTGACTTGTCCTGTAGGATATGGTCGATAGCCGTTGTTTTCGGCATTGGTTCCTCACGGACGGTCTTTGACACGAACATGCCGTCGTTGAGGTAGCGTTTGTTAACCTGCCACATATCAATCAGACAGAGTACGGTAAGTGCAGCAATCATCCATTGGGCCTTCATCTTACGATAGCGATAGAGCAACAGACATGCCGTACCGATGACAATAATCCAGAACGAGCGCCAGCAATCGGCAGTGAATACCGCTACACGCATCTCGGTGAGGTTGTTGAGCAGTGGTGTCAGTTGGTCGGCAGGGATTTGCTTCATAGCCTGCATCTCGTTATAGCTGATGAAATCAGGGAAGAAGGTTTGTGGCATCAGGGCAAAGAGCAGACAAGCGCCCGCTGTAAGGGCGAAGGAGATACACAGGGCTAGGCCCACTCCCAGCCCCTCCCTGCGAGTGAGGGGAGTAGATGGTTTCTGAACTTGAGAGCGACCACTCCCATCCCTTACAGGGAGGGGTTGGGGGTGGGTCTCTTCTATCCACTTCTTCAGGGCCAGCATGGCCAGCAAGGGAATGGTGAATTCCGCGATGACCAGGATAGATGCTACCGTTCGGAACTTCGCATACATCGGGATATAGTCCAGAAAGAAGTCTGTGAACGGCATGAAGTTACGTCCCCACGAGAGGAGGATGGACAGGATGGTTACAGCCAACAATGCCCACTTCAGCGGTCCTTTGACAATGAACAAGCCCAAGACGAACAGCATGAGCACGAAGGCACCGACATATACCGGTCCTGCCGTCATCGGTTGATTGCCCCAATACTGACCTAATTGCTGGTAGATGCCTGTATAGTATTCGTCGGCATGTTTCATGGCCGTCTTACTCTGGGAGAGCGGCACACTAGCACCACCCTTGGCATTAGGAACAAGCAGCGTCCACGTCTCATCGATGCCATAACTCCACTGTGTGATATAGTCGCGGTCCAAGCCACTACTGGTCTGATTGGCACTATTGGCCTTCACCAGTTCGCTCTTTCCACGCATGGACTCCTTGCCATACTCCCACGTATGATAGAGATTCGAGATATTGATACAGATACCGATGGCAGCACCTGCCAGACAGGCTGCGGTTGCCTTAAGAAGGTGCTGATATTGTTTCTTGATGAGTCCGTCGATACAGAAAGCGATGACCATTGCCAAGATGATAAACAGGTAATAGTAGGTCATCTGTACGTGGTTCGCCAATACCTCCAGGGCAGCAAAGAACGCTGTCACCAGCATACCCCACAGGTATTTCCCCCGATAGGCCAGTACCACACCTGCTATCATAGGTGGCAGGTAAGCCAATGCCATCACCTTCCAGATATGTCCGGCAGCGATGATGATAAAGAAATAGCTGCTAAACGCCCATATCACGGCTCCCAAGGCCGCCAGATAGACACGGAAGTCGAAAGCACGAAGGAGGATATAGAAGCCTAGCAGGTAAACGAAGACATACCATACGTTCTCTGGCAATCCCAGATGGTATATCGTCTCCACCTTCGACAATAGCGACGTGCTGTGATAGGATGGTGACATCTGGTAGGTTGGCATACCGCCGAATAATGCATTCGTCCAACGCGTACGTTCACCGGTACGCTGCTGGTATTCCACAGCCTCCTGTCCTGCTCCGCGTCCTGCCGAAGAGTCATGACGATAGAGTACACGTCCCTCGATGTCAGCGGGGAAAAAGTAGGCAAACGATATCACTACGAATAACAAGACGACCACCACGTCGGGTAGCCACAGCTTCCAATTTTTCATGTTTTCTCTCATTTTGCGTGCAAAGTTACAATTTTTTTTCGTAACTTTGTGCGCAAAACATATAAAACATATGAAAATCGGTATTATCGTAGCGATGGACAAGGAGTTGCGACAGCTGCAACAGTTGTTCAATGACGGCAATGTGAGAGTAGAGAAGTGTGGCATTGGCAAGGTCAATGCCGCCCTTGGTGCACAGAAGATGATTAACGAGTTCCACCCCGACTGCATCATCAGCAGTGGTTGTGCTGGTGGCAACGGTGATGATATCAACATCCAGGATGTGGTGGTCAGCAGTGAGCTGTGTTACCACGACGTCTATTGTGGCAAAGCCATTGACGACACGACCGTCTACGGTCAGGTACAAGGCATGCCCACTCGTTTCAAGCCCAATGCCGACTTGCTGGAAAAAGCGATAAAGACCGGTGCCAAACCAGGATTGATTGTTACTGGCGACTGGTTTGTTGATTCCAAGGACAAGATGCGTGAAATCATCGGTCATTTCCCCGAGGCCAAGGCTGTGGATATGGAGTCGTGTGCCATTGCCCAGACCTGCTATATCAACAAGGTGCCGTTTATCTCTTTCCGAGTTGTCAGCGATATTCCTCTAAGAGACACCGATGCGTCACAATATCACAATTTCTGGGATACCGTGGCCGACACCTCGTTTACCATCACCAAAACTTTTGTTGAGAGCCTTTAGGCGTCAGCAAACTGCCGACCATCACTCAGCACAATCTGGAGTTTCGTGTATTCTGAGTGGAAGTCGTTCTTCAGGCGGTCCAGATACCGGCGACTCTCCCACTGACACATGGGGAGGTCGTGGAGCAGACAATTACCACACGTCTCAGGCGTCGTGGCAGGCACCTCTGTCTGGGTAAGTATCCACTCCAAGCACTCGATGGTCAGCTGACGCATATCCTCAACGGTATAGGTGCCTGTCATAATGATATACATTCCCGTGAGACAGCCCATAGGACCTACATACACCACATCCTCCTTCACACGAGAATTGCGGAACCATGTAGCCATCAGGTGTTCCATGCTATGCATAGCTGCCGGGGCCACTGCCGGTTCCTTGTTCGGTTCTGTGATACGCAGGTCATACGTCGTGAAGCCCTTATCTTCGCGTGAGACGTAGATGCCGGGCTTCAGATGTGTATGATCGATGGTAAAACTCTGTATAACTTCCATCGCTTAGTTCTTATTTGCTTTCTTTCGCTGATCGTGGTCAAGGATAATCTTGCGCATACGCATGGATTTCGGCGTAACCTCAACAAGTTCGTCTTCCTTGATGTATTCCAGGCATTCCTCCAGTGACATGACCACCTTCGGGATGATACGCGCCTTATCGTCAGTACCTGAGGCACGGACGTTGGTCAACTGCTTGGCCTTGCACACGTTGATGACAAGGTCGTTGTCGTGCACATGTTCGCCAACCACCTGACCCATATACACATCCTCACCTGGGTCGATGAAGAACTTACCGCGGTCCTGCAACTTGTCAATGGCGTAAGCAAAGGCATTGCCGGTCTCCAAAGCAATCATCGAACCGTTGACACGGCGCTCTATCTCACCCTTATAGGGCTGGTACTCCTTGAAGCGGTGGGCCATGATGGCCTCACCCTGAGAAGCAGTCAATACATTGGTACGCAGACCGATGATGCCACGTGAGGGGATGTCGAACTCAATATTCGTGCGGTCGCCCTGACTCTCCATCGAAGTCATCTCACCCTTACGACGGGTGACCATATCAATCATCTTCGAGGCAAACTCCTCAGGGACATTGATGGTGAGTTCCTCGATAGGCTCACACTTCTTACCATCTATCTCCTTGTAGATAACCTGAGGCTGACCGACCTGCAGCTCGTAGCCCTCGCGACGCATGGTCTCGATGAGTACGGAGAGGTGAAGTACGCCACGACCAGAGACAACCCACTTATCGGTAGAGTCTTCAAACTGCTCGACATGCAGAGCGAGGTTCTTTTCCAATTCCTTCTCCAAGCGGTCGTTGATGTGACGAGAGGTCACAAACTTACCCTCCTTGCCAAAGAACGGTGAGTCGTTAATCTGGAAAAGCATCGACATGGTGGGTTCGTCGATAGCAATAGGTGGCAGGGGCTCGGGATTCTCAAGGTCGCAGATGGTGTCGCCAATCTCGAACTTCTCGAGTCCGATGACAGCACAGATGTCACCACAGTCAACCTGATCAATACGGCTATGTCCCATACCATCGAAAGTATGAAGTTCCTTGATTTTCGTCTTCTCCATAGAACCGTCACGATGGGCGATAGTCACCTGCATGCCATCTTTCAGACAGCCACGGTGTACACGACCTACGGCAATACGGCCTGTATAAGAGCTATAGTCCAGTGAAGTAATCAACATCTGAGGCGTACCCTCAATCTGCTTAGGAGCAGGGATAACCTCGACGATTTTATCCAACAGGTAAGTGATATTATCAGTGGGCTTGTTATAGTCCTCACCCATCCAGCCGTTCTTGGCGGAGCCATACACAACGGGGAAGTCGAGCTGGTCCTCGGTGGCATTGAGCGAGAACATAAGGTCGAACACCATCTCGTAGACCTCCTCAGGGCGGCAGTTAGGCTTGTCGACCTTGTTGACCACCACGATGGGTTTGAGACCAATCTGGAGGGCCTTCTGGAGAACGAAACGCGTCTGGGGCATCGGACCCTCAAAGGCATCGACCAACAGCAGACAGCCGTCGGCCATGTTGAGCACACGTTCCACCTCGCCACCAAAATCAGAGTGTCCCGGGGTGTCGATAATGTTAATCTTTGTACCTTTCCAATTGATGCTAACATTCTTTGAAAGAATGGTGATGCCTCGTTCACGCTCCAGGTCGTTAGCATCCAACACCTGAGATGACAGGTTCTGTCCCTCACGGAACAGATTTCCGGCCAGCATCATCTTGTCCACGAGCGTCGTCTTGCCGTGGTCTACGTGTGCAATAATTGCAATGTTTCTGATATCCTGCATAATAAAACTACGTAATTTCGGGTGCAAAGGTACACATTTTCTTTGAAAAACTTTGGTATTTCCCAAAATATTTGTACCTTTGGACTTCGTTCGAAAGTACTTTCGCTCGAAAATACAAAAAAAATACAATTTTATTTGGTATTTTGCTCGCTTATTCGTACCTTTGCACCCGCATTTCGGAAAATCCGGAGCATTTGACGACGTAAACCGCCCTGTGATTAGGCAGGCTGATGCGTCTGAAAGATGTTATTGCAAACATTTAATCACAAACAAAACAATGTATTTAGATCAAGCTAAGAAGGTCGAGATTTTCGGCCAGTATGGCAAGGACACTAAGGACACCGGTTCTGTTGAGAGCCAGGTAGCCCTGTTCACCTATCGTATTCAGCACCTCACCGAGCACCTGAAGAAGAACCACAAGGACTTCGGTACCGCTCGTTCACTGACCAAGCTCGTAGGTCGTCGTCGTAAGTTGCTGAAGTACCTCTACAACAAGGACATCAACCGCTATCGTGCACTTATCAAGGCTCTCGGTCTGCGTAAGTAATCGAAAAGTTGTAGCAATAATAAAGCCTCGCCAATCGGCGGGGCTTTATTGTTTTATTTCTGAATTGTGATAATCACGTTTTTCTTCTTGATATTCTGACAGTTCGTGAAGACAGCATCCTTCTTGGCAAGGATGGTGATATCTTTCAGTGAGATACCATCGATAGGCATCTCTGGTAGTCCGTTGAACTCCATAGCACGTCCGGCACCATTACAAACGATATTCTTGATATCGATATTTCGGAAGATAGGTGTCTCTTCTGTCACAGGCATCTTCGTTACATTGTCCGGATTGTCACCATCCGCCAACATCTCTGCCACCGACTTTCCTCCATAATACATATTAAAGGTGATGGCATCGGTCTTGATATCCGTCATAGAAATATTCTTGATATAGATATTCTCCACGATACCTCCACGGCCACGTGTTGACTTAAAGCGCAAACCAACATCGGTACCCAGGAACTGGCACTGGTCAACGAGTATATTCTTTACGCCACCACTCATCTCTGAGCCAACCACGAAACCGCCATGACCAGCAAAGACCGTGCAACCCTTGACGACCACATTCTCACAGGGTATGCCACGACGACGGCCATCAGCATCCTTACCGCTCTTGATACAGATGCCATCGTCACCTGCATCAAAGCGAGAATTGATAATCAATGCATTCTTGCATGACTCCAGGTCGAGGGCATCACCATTCTGTGCATAGCTGGGGTTGCGCACCAGCACATCCTCAATGATGACATTCTCACACATCAGCGGATGAAGATTCCATGCAGGAGAGTTCTGGAAAATAACCCCCTTCAGATGGATGTTCTTACATTTCACCAGCGACACCATCACCGGACGAACGAAACGCTTGATAGCATTCCACTCCGCATCGGTCTTGGCATTGGGCACATTCATATTGGCACCCTGCTCTCCCTTGGCATAACCTGCTGATGGCACCCAGTAGCCTGGCTTCATCTCCTGACTGCCAGGGATAGCCAACAACTCCTTCCAATGACTCTCTGTCACTTTTCCTTTCTTTACAGGACGCCAATACTGGCCATTACCATCGATAACGCCTTTGCCTGTGATAGCAATATCCGTGGCACCATTAGCACTCAGTGGTGACTGGCAACGACGGGTATCCAGTCCCTCGAAAGAGGTATCAATCAACGGATACAGCGTCTCATCGGCAGCAAAGAGGATGACAGCACCAGCATTGAGGTGCAGGTTGATATGGCTCTTCAGCACGATAGGACCAGTGTACCATACCCCCTGAGGAACTACCAACTTGCCACCGCCTTGCTTTGACAGGGCATCGATGGCTTTAGCGAAGGCCTCGGTATTAAGGGTGATGCCATCACCGACAGCGCCGAAGTCCTTAAGGTTCACCTGATTATCAGGGATGACAGGAGCCGTCACCTCCGGCATCGGGAAGGGCAGCTTCTCCGTGTACTTGGCATAGGGGTTACCAACCTTGTCAGCGGCAAAACCACTGGCAACAATGAAAGCGGTAAAAAGTGTTGCGATTAGTTTTTTCATTTGTTGTTTGTTTTATAGATTAGTAAATTTCTTGTAGCGGGCGCATCACGAAGTCACGTTGGTGCATCAACGGATGCGGTATCTTTAAATCGGGTTCATCAATGGTGAGGTCATCGTAGAGCAGGATATCGATGTCTATTATTCTGTCGGCATAACCGACAGACACACTTTTCTGTCGACGGCCCATGTCGCGCTCTATCTGTTGTGTGAGCAAAAGCACCTCGCGTGGTGTCTTATTTGTCTCACAGAGGATGACGGCATTGAGGAAGCTGTTGTCCGACTGGAAGCCCCATGGTTCTGTTTCGATGAACGATGATTGGCGCAGCACCTGCCCTACCCGTTCACCAATCAGTCGGATAGCCTCGCTCAGGTTCCATGCCTTGTCGCCAAGGTTGGAACCCAAGCCGAGATATACCTGATGATCAATCATCAACGATGAGCATTGCGTCACCATAGCAGCCAAACTGATAGCCGTTCTCCACAGCCATATCGTAGGCTTTCATCACCAAATCGTAGCCACCAAAGGCTGCTGTAGCCATCACCATCGTTGACTCAGAGTGATAGAAATTGGTAATCATAGCATCAGCCAGTCCGAAGTCATAAGGTGGGAAGATGAACTTGTTCGTCCAACCATTAAACTCCTTCAGCATACCATCGGTACCTACCGCAGTCTCTGTAGCACGCATAGTGCTGATGCCTACCGCACAGACATGACGTCCTTCAGCCTTGGCTTTGTTGACCACCTCACAAGCCTCTGTTGTCACCATCATCTGTTCTGAGCTCATCTTATGCTTGGTGAGGTCTTCCACCTCGATAGGATCGAAGCAGCCCAGTCCACAGTGTACCGTGACATACGAGAAGTTGATACCACGAATCTCCAAACGCTTCATCAACTCACGGCTGAAGTGCAGACCAGAGGCAGGAGCCGTAACAGCACCTTCATGCTTAGCATAGATTGTCTGGAAGTTCTCCATATCATCGGCCGTAGCAGGACGCTTATCAACGATATATCGTGGCAGTGGTGCAGAACCCAGCGCAAACAGTTCCTGCTTAAACTCATCGTGAGGACAGTCGTAGAGGAAACGCAGCGTACGCCCACGGCTGGTGGTATTGTCGATAACCTCAGCGACCATAGGGCCTTCCTCGTCGAAGAAAAGCTTGTTACCAATACGAATCTTACGGGCAGGTTCTACCAGCACATCCCACAGGCGCAACTCTTCGTTGAGTTCACGCAACAGGAACACCTCAATCTTTGCATCAGTCTTCTCCTTGGTACCGAAGAGACGGGCAGGAAAGACTTTCGTATCGTTAAATACAAAGACATCACCCTCATCGAAGTAGTCGATGATATTCTTGAAGGTCAGGAAATCTGCGGTATCGTTACCGTCAGCATCCTTGACAAACATGTCGACCTTCTCACTCTTACGGTGTACCACCATCAGACGACATTCGTCGCGATGATACACTTTCTCCACAGTACCATCTTCATTCTCGAACACACGATGGGGAGGTTCCAGGGCCACCTGTTCCTCAGGCAACTTGAATTTGAATTGTGATAACTTCATTGTTATATTTCGTTATTACGTTATATCGTTATTACGTTATTACGACTGGAGTATTACGACAGTTCTATTTCTTGTTCTTCCAGCCACTGAGGGAAATCCTCGATAGTGATGCAGTCCTCTATGCGGACACCTCCCAAGCGAGTGCGGCAGAGTGCTGTCAGATAGGCGCCACTATTCAGGGCACGTCCAATATCACGAGCCAGCGAACGGATATAGGTGCCTTTACCACATTGTACCCGGATGCTCAGCTGCATGGTGGAGGGATTGAAATCTATCACGTCGATGGAATCGATGTGCACGGTCTTAGCTGCCAATTCCACCTCCTTGCCCTTACGCATCAGGTCGTAGGCACGGTCACCACCAATCTTACATGCAGAATACTGAGGGGGCACCTGCGGGATATCGCCAACAAAATTGGCGAGCACTCCATCGATCATCTCACGGGTGATATGAGCAGTAGGATAGGTTGCATCCACCTCATGCTCCATATCATAGCTGGGCGTTGTCGCTCCCAGTTGCAGAGTGGCCGTATACTCCTTGTCGTGAAGTTGCAGACTTTCAATCTCCTTGGTCTTCTTGCCCGTACAGAGTATCAGCACACCAGTAGCCAGCGGATCGAGGGTACCGGCATGGCCAATCTTCACACGACGTACACCTATCTTACGTGATACGCGTGTGCGCACGTAAGCCAACGCACCGAACGACGTCATGCGGTAGGGTTTGTTGATATAGATATATTCGCCTGCAGTGAAGTTCATTATGCTGCTATTACTATTGATACTAGTCATTCCTGTTAAACTAGCTATACTAGCTGTGTAATGATAGTGATGACACCCACGATGGCACAATAGATACCAAAGTAGATGAGTTTACCCTTCTTGACGATATTGATCATCCATTTACATGCCAAGCAACCTGACAGGAAGGCGGCAACAAAACCAACGAGAAGGGGCAGTGTCTCAATAGAACCCATTACATTCTCTCCCTTGGTCATCTTCAGGACGTCAAGCAATGCCTCACCGAGGATAGGTGGTATTACCATCAGGAACGAGAACTGAGCCAGCGACTCCTTCTTATTGCCCAGCAGCAAACCCGTAGCAATGGTGCTGCCCGAGCGGGACACACCCGGCAGTACAGCAACAGCCTGTGCCAATCCGATGATAAAGGCATCTTTCAGAGAGATATGTTCCTTCTTGCGCGGTTTAGCATAATAAGAGAAGATGAGCAGGGCAGCAGTGACCAGCAGACAACAGCCTACCACCAATAGTCCTGAACCAAAAATCTCTTCTACCTGGTCTTTAAAGAACACACCTACAATGCCTACGGGAATCATCGACACAATGATGTTCAGTACATATTTTGTCTCAGCATTAAGCTCACACTTAAACAGTCCTTTCAGTATCCAGTCTATCTCACTCCACAGAATGACAAGTGTAGACAGTACTGTAGCGACGTGTACGGCAACGGTGAACATCAGGTTCTCCTCACCATTCTCCATACCAAACAATGCCTGACCGATAGCCAGGTGACCACTACTGCTGACGGGAAGATATTCTGTCAGACCCTGGACGATTCCTAATATCAATGCTTCAAACCAATCCATACCTTATTCCTTAGGGCGGCGTACTACCGCATAAATCATTGACACAAAACCTGCCAAGCACACCAGTGGAGCAACCTTGATACGACGTGCGCTGAAAATATCCGGGTCATAAGCGGTATCTGTAGAGCCACTACCACTCATCAGCAGAAAGCCCAGCACCACTACTGCCATTCCAACAGCCAGCAGGATGTAGTTGACTTTATCAAAAGCGAAATCTCTTTTCTCCATATATTATTGTCGTTATTCCGTTATATCGTTATCACGTTATGACGAGTTAAATCTTATACAATTCCTGAGCCTTCATACGCAAGAATTTGTTGACTGCCAGCCAAGCGCAGAGTGCAGTAATGATGATTCCGAACAAAAGTACAGCAGCTCCCGTCAGTGCCAAGACCTCCCAGGTAACGATGTCAAGGACTCCAGGTTGAGTAAGGTAAAGGCCGTAGACTCCTGCTCCCAATATGGCGCAAGCAAAGATAGCAGCAATAATACCTACCATCACAGCCTGTCGGAGGAACGGTTTACGAATGAAACCCCACGAAGCGCCCACCAGTTTCATGGTATGAATGACGAAGCGGTTAGCATAAACGCTCAGGCGTACTGTATTGCTGATTAGCGAGAACGACACAAAAGTCAGCAGGATGGCCAGCACCAGCAGGACGATACTCACACGACTGAGATTGACGTTCACCTTGTTCATAAGGTCCTCCATATATGCCAGGTCACTGACACGGTCATCTTTCTTCAGTTCCTTGACAATCCACTTCAGCGAATCACGACAAGCATAGTCTGCTTTCAGACGTATCTCTAGCGTAGCGGGGAAAGGATTGAAGCCCAGGAACTCCGAAGGGTCGCTACCAAGTTCTTTGACCTGTTCACGCTGTGCCTGTTCCTTACTGATATAATCGATATCACGAGCGTAAGGACGGTGGTACAAGTCACGACAGAACAGATGGGCATCGTTTACCGTCACCGAGTCTTTCAACATGATGGTCATCGTGAGATTCTCCTTCATATGCGCCGACAGGTTACGTGCCGACAATACGAAGAATACCACCATTCCCAGCAAAAGGAGCACCATAGTAGTGCTTATACACAAAGTAACAACCTGCAAACCTCTGCGGCTGCGGGCCTTCTTACGTTTATTGCTCATATCTTTTTAGACGTAATACACCTAATTTCGTGCAAAGGTACGACTTTTTAAGGAGTTAAAGTAGTCAAAGAAGTTAAAGGGAGTTAAAAGACGATAGATTTTTTATGTAGAAGACAAAAACGCAGTAATTTTGCGCTCATTATGAGTACAGTAATCTATCCATCGCCCATTTTCGGGCCCATTCATAGTCGTCGGTTAGGCATCTCGCTGGGTATTAACCTACAGCCTGCTGATGGCAAGGTATGCACCTTCGACTGCATCTATTGTGAATGCGGTTTTAATAAAGACCACCGCCCCACCCTTCCCAGGCCCTCACGTGAACTGGTAGCCCAGAGATTGGAGGAGCAGTTGCAGAAGATGGTTGCCGAGAAGCAGTTGCCTGACGTGCTGACCTTTGCCGGTAATGGCGAGCCCACCAGTCATCCCCACTTTGCTGAGATCATCGATGACACCATCCGTCTGCGTGACCAGTATTGTCCTAACGCGAAGGTCTGTGTGCTCAGCAACTCCACCATGATACACCGCCAGGAAGTGCATGACGCCCTGTTGCGTGTTGATGATAACATTCTGAAACTCGATACCATAGACCCCACCTATATAAATAAGGTGGACCGTCCCACCGGTACTTACGATGTCCTGCAGATTATTGAGCACATGAAGGTTTTCAACGGACACATCATTATCCAAACCATGTTCATGAGGGGAGAATATCAAGGTGAAAGCGTAGATAACACGACCGAGGCATACATTGCTCCTTGGCTGGAGATAGTCAAAGCCATCAAACCTCAGCAAGTCATGGTATATACCATCGACCGTGAGACGCCTGCCCAGGGGCTGGAAAAAGCCAGTCGCGAACAGCTTGATGCCATTCGCGACCGTGTGATAGCTGCCGGCATACCCTGCACGGCCAGTTACTAAGCGTTCTTAGTGAACCGTCTTCGAGAGGATACCTATCTCGGTAGTCTTCAAGAATTCCACGATATGGTCAATTTCCTTGCCCGGCGGTACCTGCTCCTCAATCTGGATGATGGCATCGAAGAGTGAGCCATTACCATTGAATACCAGACGATAGGCGTTGGCAATATGCTTCAGCACCTTCTCGTCAACACCGTGCTGGCGACCAACAGCGAAGTTCACACCACCATATGTTCCTTTCTTAGTAACAATGATATAGGGAGGAACATCCTGTGAGAAAGTCGTACCAGCCTGAATCATTGCACCCTCTCCCACACGCGTCTTGGCATTCTCGATGACGCTGGAAGAGAAAATTGCGTGGTCTTCGATGATGCAGTCGCCGGCAATCTTCGTACCATATCCGAAGACACAGCCATTGCCGACCTTAGTATCATGCGAGATGTGGGCACCCTCCATGAGTACGTTGTTATTGCCAATAACCGTCTGGCCACCAGTATGGGTGGCACGGTTGATGACGACATTCTCACGGATGACATTGCCGTCGCCGATGATACATTCCGACTTCTCGCCACGGAACTCGAAGTCCTGTGGCAGAGCACCGATGACGGCACCCTGGTGCACCTTATTCCTTTTGCCCATGCGCGTACCAGCACAGATACTGACGAAGGGGAAGATGATGCAGCCATCACCTATCTCCACATCGTCCTCTATGTAGGCGAATGGGAATATCTTTACGTTGTCGCCGATTTTCGCCTTTGGCGATACCTCAGCTTTTGGACTTATTTCGCTTGCCATAATTCTTACTTCTTACATCAAACTTCTTACATCTTACTTTCCACCTCCACCAAGTGCCGTATAGAGACTTACGACTGACTGCATCTTGTAGAAGTCGTCGGTGACCTTAGATAGCTGGGCAGAGAGCAACTGGGTCTGAGCGGTGAGTACCTCCAGATAGCTGGAGCCCTTGCTCTCATAAAGAGCACGAGTATCCTCCACATTCTTGGTAAGTATCTCTACACGCTGACTCTCCAACTTGGAGTTATCGTCATAGTACTTATATCCAGTCAGTGCATTAGACACCTCATTGCCTGCCTGCAGAATGCTGTTCTGCCAAGTATTGAAGGCCTGCTCGTACTTAATCTTCGATACTTTCAAGTTAGCAGTCAGTGCACCACGCATGAAAATAGGCTGAGTGAGATTACCAAACAAGGTAGTGAGCCACTTTCCAGGCGTCAACGCACCATTACTGTTAGTAAATGCTGCAGATGCGCCAACAGTGATGTTGGGATAGAACTGTGAACGAGCTGTCTGTACATCGTGGAAACAAGCAGCCAACTGCATCTCAGCATTGTGCACGTCAGGACGGTTCTGCAACAGAGCTACACCAACACCCGTAGAGAACTCGGTCGGCAGTGACTGAGCCTCCAGCGTAGAGCGAGAAATCTGCTGACCAGCCTGTCCGATAAGCAGGCAGAGGGCATTCTCTGTAGAGCGAATCTGACGACGGAAGTCGTTAGCCTGTGCCTGA
Source organism: uncultured Bacteroidales bacterium (assembly GCA_902772585.1). GTDB lineage: Bacteria > Bacteroidota > Bacteroidia > Bacteroidales > Bacteroidaceae > Prevotella. The sequence continues at coordinate 31,849 of CACYBB010000003.1, forward strand.
GTAGACAGATAGGCAGCCTCAGCACTCTGTACGCTGGTAGAGCGTACACGACCGAGAGTAAACTGCTGCTGCATCATTTCCCATGTCTCCTTAGACATATCACCCATCTCGGTGACGATAGCCAGCTGCTTGTCGAGCATCAGCAGTGTATAGTATGCGTTAGCTATACCGCTGATAATCTGTGCGCGAACAGCCATCTGGTAGTCCTTCATGCCCAGTAGCTTCATCTGTGTTGAACGCTTCTGCGACAAAATATTGCCAAAGAGATCAAGTGTCCAACTGGCTGATACTGGAATAGAGTATGCTTTTGTCGTTACTGACGGGTCAGTATAGAGCGTAGAGATAGAACCCATCGGACTGGAAGAGCCAATCTGGATAGCAGGCAGGAAGGCCAGCTTCGAGGCTTTCAGCATAGATTCATACATCTGCACCGTCAGCACGGCATTCTGCAGGTTGGCATTCTTCTGCAGACCTTGCTCGATGAGTGCCTGCAACTGTGGATCAGTGAAGACACTGCGCCAGGGCAGATTACCGAATGAGGCGGTATCCTGAGGAGCCACAGCCAGCGTATCACCATCGCTCACCACGTCGCGTATGAGGCCCTGCGTCTGTACGTTGTCAGGGCGCTCGTACTTATTGTATAGTCCGCAACTGCTGAGGAGCAAACACAATAGCAGACCCACCCCCAGGCCCCTCCCTGTATGGAGGGGGGTAGTTACTTTGTTCCTTGATATTTTATTCATATTTCTTTTCATTAATGATTCATTACATTCCCCTCCCTCACAGGGAGGGGTTAGGGGTGAGTCTCTTACTTCTCCAATTCATAATCTACGGGGCGGTGGGCATACTGCGAAATCTCGGTAGCCACGTCGGCACACTCCTCATCCTCGAACTTCATCGGAGAGAACTTCTCCTGCAAGCTCTGGAAGATAACGAAGAGACCGGGCACTACCAGCACCTGCAACAAGGTACCTATCAACATACCACCTACGGCAGCAGCACCCAGCGTCTGGTTACCATTCTTGCCGACGCCAGAGGCGAACATCATAGGCAACAGACCGACAACCATAGCCAGAGAGGTCATCAAGATAGGACGCAGACGGGCTGCAGCACCCAGCACGGCAGCCCATGAGATGGCCATACCCAGACGACGGCGCTCCAAGGCGAACTGTACGATAAGGATGGCGTTCTTAGCCAACAGACCAATCAGCATAATCAGTGAGATCTGCATATAGATATCGTTGGCGTGGCCAAAGAGTATCGTGAAGAGGAAACAGCCTGCCAGACCGAAAGGTACAGAGAGCACTACTGACAACGGCAGGATGTATGACTCATACTGTGCTGACAGAATCAGGTAGATGAAGATGAAGCACAGCAAGAAGATGAGCGCCGTAGAGTTGGTAGCCTTAGCCTCCTCACGTGTCAGACCCTGATAGTCGTAGGTGTAACCCTGCGGCAGCATCTCGGCAGCAACTTCCTGGGCGGCCTTGATAGCCTCACCAGTAGAATAGCCGTTGGCCACTGTTGCCGTCACGTTGATAGACGTAAACAGATTGAAACGGTTGATGTTGCTGGGTCCGTAGACACGCTCCAGACGACAGAACTCCTGAACAGGCGACATACCTCCTGGGGTGCGTACATAGATACTGTTCAACGACTCCGGTGTCATACGAGTCTCAGGCAAGCCCTGTATCATGACACGGTACAGTTTACCGTAGGCGTTGAAGTTTGAAGCATACATACCACCATAGTATCCCTGCAAGGTTGAGAGAACCGTAGAGGGTGACACACCTGCCTGCTTACACTTGGCTACATCCATGTACAGCATGTACTGCGGATAGTTCGGGTTGTAAGAGGTCTGGGCTGTCTGGAACTCAGGACGCTTGTTCAACTCAGCCAGATAGTCCTTGACGATGCCAAAGAACTTGTCCAGCGAACCACCCGTACGGTCCTGCATCACCAGCGATACACCACTGTTGGCAGAGAAGCCAGGAATCATAGGCGGTGCGAAGGCCAGGATCTGTGCATCCTTGATATGGGCTGTCTTGATAAATATCTGAGCAACGACACCCGTTGCGCTCTGCGGGTCGAGGAAGAAGCGGTAGATACCATCGCCCTGCCACAGTCCGCTGAGCTTCCAGAAGAATCCATGCTGGCGCTCAGAGAAAGGCTTCAACTTAATGATGAACGTAGCCTGGTCTGAACCAGAACCGGCAATGAAGTTATAACCCTGAATCTGCTCACGGTTCTGGATAGCAGGGTCTGCAGCCAGAATACTATCCACTTGACTAACAACCTGCTTGGTACGCTCTACTGAGGTAGCAGGAGGCATAGAGATGGTACAGAACAGTGTACCCGTATCCTCGTCAGGTACCAGACCTGTCTTGGTGGTAAACATCAGTACGACCATTGCCACAATACCGAGAATGACGGTGCCAAGCACAGCGAGCGGCTTACGCACCAGTTTCTCTACCCTACCCTTATAGCTTCCTAAAAGTTTCTCGTAGGAAGTATTGAAGGACGTATGGAAGCGGTCAACGAGCGACATCTTCTTGGCATGTCCCTCGGCATCGTGCGGCTTCAGGAAGATAGCACACAGAGCGGGCGACAGTGTCAAGGCGTTCAGTGCCGAGATGAAGATGCTGACAGCCATCGTCACACCGAACTCACGATAGAACGAACCCGTCGTACCACCGATGAACGACACAGGAACGAACACGGAAGCCATCACCAGCGTAATAGAGATGATAGCACCGGAAATCTCGTTCATGGCGTCGATAGATGCCGTCAGTGCCGACTTATAGCCCTGGTCCAGTTTTGCATGGACAGCCTCAACAACCACGACGGCGTCGTCAACCACAATGGCAATAGCCAGCAGCAGAGCGGACAACGTCAGCAGGTTGATAGAGAAGCCCATCACGCTGAGGAAGAAAAAGGTACCAATCAGCGACACAGGCACCGCAATCAGCGGGATGAGCGTAGAGCGCCAGTCCTGCAGGAACACGTAAATCACGATGAACACCAGGATAAGGGTGAACACCAGCGTGAAGACTACCTCCTCGATAGAGGCGTACAGGAACTCTGTCACGTCATAGTTAATCTTATAAATCATGCCCGGCGGGAAGAGTTTAGCCTGCTCTTCCAGTTCGGCCTTCACCTGCTTGGCAATTTCATTAGCGTTAGAACCAGCAATCTGCTGTACCATACCCAGCACAGAAGGCAGGTTGTTGTTCTTCATCGATACCGAGTACTGCTGACCACCGAGTTCAATCTTGGCCACATCCTTCAGCTTCAGCGTCTGTCCGCTGGCATCGCTGGAGATGATGATATTGCCAAACTCTTCGGCAGTCTTCAGTCGACCGGTATAGCGCATAGAATACTCGTAAGCCACATTAGACTGTTCGCCGAAAGAACCAGGAGCAGCCTCAATGTTCTGCTCAGCCAGCACGGCACTGATGTCACTTGGCATCAGCTTATACTGCTTCATCACGTCCGGCTTCAGCCAGATACGCATAGAGTAGGTCTTCAGACCTGGCGACTGCACGTCACCGACACCCTGGATACGCTTGATGGCTGGGATGATGTTAATGTTGTTATAGTTCGTCAGGAACTCGTCATCGTAGCGTCCGTCAGAGGTCAGCGTGAACATGATAACCTGAGAAGTCTGACGCTTCTGCACCGTCACACCAATACGCGTTACCTCGGCAGGCAACAGAGCCTGAGCCTGCTGTACGCGGTTCTGTACGTTAACGGCACACATATCGGGGTTCATACCCTGGCGGAACAGCACACTGATCTGTGCAGAACCGGCACCAGCGGTAGACGAGATATAATCCATACCTTCCACACCATTGATACTCTCCTCCAACGGTGTGATGACCGAGTTCTTTACGGTCTCTGCATCGGCACCAGGATAGCTGGTCCACACCGCTACCGTAGGTGGTGCGATGTTAGGGTACTGCTCAATAGGCAGCGATACCAGGCCGATGAAACCCAGCAGGACGATGAGGATAGAAATCACCGTTGACAACACCGGGCGTTTGATAAAATTCGTAAAAGTCATATTAATTTACTATTTGACAATTTACAATTTATTTCTTCATTGCACCTACGATGTCACCGGCACTCATAGCCTTTGCCTGCTCGGAGATCTTCTGCTGATAGCGCTCAGGGGTAATGGGTACAATCTCCATGCCGTCGTTCAACTTGGTGATACCATTGGTCACATACTTATCACCAGCCTTCAGACCACCAGTAACGACATAGTTGTTGCCGTCGTTGTGCGGGTCAACCTGGATTTCGGTGTACTTCACCTTATTATCTTTAGTAAGCGTGTAGACGAACTTCTTGTTCTGCACCTCAGAGACGCAGCTCAGCGGAATAATGATGACGTTAGAGCTGACGTGCGGGATGATAATGGTTCCTGTAGCACCACTCTTGAGTATCTTCTCAGGATTAGCGAAAGAGGCAATCAGTTGTACAGAACCCGTAGCGGCATCGATAACACCGCTCATTTTACTGATGGTACCCTCGCTGCCATAGATGCTACCATCGGCCAACTGCAACTTAACGGAAGGCAGCGAAGCCAGACCCTTCTGAGAGATGACCATAGCCTCTTTCTCCGTTACAGAGAAATAAGCCTCCATAGACGAGATGTTTGAAACGGTCGTCAAAACGTTAGAAGCGCTAACCAGTGCACCTTTCTTGAAAGGCAGCGTACCTACGACACCTGCGGCGGGCGACTTCACGTAGCAGTAGCTCAGCGTCTCCTTGGCAGAAGCCAGTGCAGCCTGGGCCTGGGCCAACTGGGCCTGGGCAGACTCGAAGGTGTTCTGAGAAGTCTTCAACTCATAGTCACCAATGACCTTCTTCTCATGCAACTGCTGGCTGTTCTCATAGGTCAGCTTGGCAGTATTACACTGCTGCTGGGCAGCGTTGACAGCTGCCTGAGCCTGACGCACCTGAGCCTGATAGGTCTCGTTATCAATAACAAAAAGTACCTGACCGGCACTAACGGTCTGTCCTTCTTTCACATTAATCTGAGTCAGGAATCCCTGAGCCTTCGGACGAATCTCCACGTCCTGAACACCCTTAATAGAGGCAGGATAGGTGCTCTGCATGTCTGCATTCGACTCACCAGCAGTAGTCACGGGAAATTCATTGTCGCCAAATGTCGGGCGGCCACCGCCACCACCACACGAGACAAGTGTTGCAGCAACGGCTGCAATCATAACAATTTTCTTCATTTTCATACTATTTATTTATTCGAATAATGCTTTTTATAGAAAACTCGCACACAGCGTTTGAGTTTTCATCGTGCAAAAGTAGCAAAAATAATCCTATTCTATATCAATGATATAGGATTCTACAGCAATTTTAACAAAGTTTAGTTTGTTTTCAGTCCCATCTGTGCAGCCTTTTCCAACAACAGCTGCATCAACGGCTCACGCTCGTTCTCCACCTTGTTGTCCAAGACTGCATCCTTGAGGTACTGTTTCAGCACGCCCACTTCGCGGGACGGCTGCAGATGAAACAGTTCCATAATCTCGTTACCGTCGATAACCGGTTGCAACAGGCGCTTGTAGTCTTTCTCCTTCAAGTCCGCCAACTTCTCACGTACCATCCGGAAGTTCTCCAAGAACATTTTCTTCTTCACCTCATTCTTCGAGGTAATATCAGCCTCACAAAGCATCATCAGGTCATCGATATCATCACCGGCATCGTTGAGAAGACGACGCACAGCAGAGTCTGTAACCTCTTCATCAGCAATTACTTGCGGGCGCATATGCAGGTCTACGAGTTTCTGAACATATTTCATCTCCGCACCCATCGGCAATTTCAATCTGCGGAAGATATTCGGCACCTGCTTAGCACCTATCAGATTATGGTTATGGAACGTCCAACCAATAGCAGGATCCCAACGTTTCGACTTGGTTTTACCGATATCATGGAGCAATGCGGCCCAGCGAAGCCACAGGTTGTCAGACTGATGAGCAACATTGTCGAGTACTGCAAGTGTATGGTAGAAGTTGTTCTTGTGAGCACGTCCATTCCTCTGTTCCACAATATCCAAAGCAGCCAATTCTGGCAAAATGATATTCAGCAAGCCACAACGCTGTAAGTCGACAAAACCCTTGCTGGGTGTAGGAGCCATCATGATTTTATTGAGTTCCACCTCGATACGTTCACCACTGACAATCTTGATGCGGTCAGCCATCCTACTGAGGGCATCAAACGTCTCCTCTTCTATCTGGAAATTCAGCTGGGTGGCAAAACGAATGCAACGCATCATGCGCAGCGGGTCGTCAGAGAATGTCACCTCCGGATCCAACGGGGTGGCAATGATGCCGTCCTCCAAATCGGCAATGCCGTTGAAGGGGTCCACCAATTCTCCGAAACGTTTGTTATTCAGACAGATGGCCATGGCGTTGATGGTAAAGTCACGACGATTCTGGTCGTCCTCCAACGTACCGTCCTCAACGATGGGTTTGCGAGAGTCGTGGCTGTAGCTCTCTCTCCGGGCACCCACGAACTCCACTTCGAGACTCTCCCCCAACCCCTCCCTGCAATGGAGGGGAGTTTTTACTTGCGCCGTACCAAAGTTACGAAACACAGAGAGGTGGGCCTTCTTGCCTAATCGGTCTTTCAGGGCTTTGGCAACTTCAATACCGCTACCCACCACCACAACGTCAATATCGTTTGACGGACGTTCCAGGAAAATATCCCTGACAAAGCCGCCAACGACATAACACTCCACCCCCATCCCGTCGGCTACGTCGCCTATAAGATGGAATATCTCTTTATCGAGTATTTTTGCTAATGCTTGGTCTGAATACAGTTTCACGGGTGCAAACTTACATAAAATTTTCGAATTGGACAAAGAAAAGGACGAAAAACAAAAAAAAGACACGGATTTGGCTCTCATTCTTCTTCAACATAGTCTAAAAAGAAACAAAACTATGCTATAGGTGCTATTGAATGCCAGCAAGCGCCCTGTACAAAGGGCTTCAGCCTATAGCATAGTTTGCAAAAACTGTGCTATAACTATGCTATAACTGTGCTATTAAAAATGGGGCACTTTACGGTCGTTCCGAAGTCATCTTCCAGTTGTTCCAATGGCATCTTCGACCCGTTCCGACGTCACTTTAGGGGGGTAAAGTAAGTCATCTTCGGGTCGTAGATGACTGCGGAACGGGTGGAAGGAACGTCAGGAACGACCCGAAAGTGACGTACCCAAGAAAAAAGCAAATAAATTTGGCTTTTTGCTCGGTTTGCACTACCTTTCTCCGTTGGAGAAGGTACTCTCGTTCGAAAAAGCTCAAATAAATTTGGCTTTTCGTTCGGTTTGCACTACCTTTCTCCCTTGGAGAAGGTACTCTCGTTCGAAAAAGCTCAAATAAATTTGGCTTTTTGCTCACTTATTCGTACCTTTGCAGGCGCAAATGAAGAAATACGTATTATTTATTATGGTAGTAGGTTGCTTGATATCCTGTGGCAATAAGCGTCAGCAGGAGGTTGAGCGATTCAGGATGAAGGTGCGTTCGCAGTTTCTGGAAGAGAAGTTGGCTGAAGCCCAGCAGGAGTTGGCACGCACCGACAGCATCATGCAAAAAAGAGGCATTGATGTCGATTCAACACCCGGCTATTTGGACTCACTGGAGATGGCTGCTGACGTGCAGGGAGCACAAATACGCTACATTCACAAGAAACAGAAAGACCTGCAATAATTTGGTCAATTCAGCAAAAATGTTTAATTTTGCAACGAATTATGGCTAATAACGAAGCAAAAACAAATGAAGAGTTCGAACAGACACTGAAAGAATGTCGCACGCTGTTCGAGAAGAAGCTCCATGACTATGGGGCTTCGTGGCGCATTCTGCGCCCCCAGTCATTGACTGACCAGTTGTTCATCAAGGCCAAGCGCATCCGTTCGTTGGAAATCAAGAAGGAGTCGCTGGTGGGCGAAGGCATTCGTCCCGAGTTCATTGCCCTGATTAACTACGGCATTGTAGGACTGATACAGATTTACCACGGTTTCAGCGATACCGTCGATATGGACAACGATGCCGCGATGGTGCTCTACGACAAATATGCCCAGGAGGCACTGGAACTGATGAAGCGTAAAAACCACGACTACGACGAGGCGTGGCGCGGCATGCGGGTCAGTTCGTACACTGACTTCATACTGACTAAGATAGAACGCATCAAGGAGATAGAGAACTTGGGAGGCGAGACACTGGTTAGCGAGGGTATTGACTCTAACTACATGGACATTATCAACTACGCCGTATTCGGAGCGATAAAACTGAAGTAAGAGGGTGAGAAAGATTGTAGTAAATATTGCGCGTATGGTATTGGCGGTAGTCCTGATATTCTCAGGATTCGTCAAGGCCGTTGACCCCATGGGCACGCAGTATAAACTCGCCGACTATCTGACAGCACTGCACTTGCAGATGCTAACCCCAGACTTTCTGACCTTAGGTGCCTCCGTCATTCTGTCTGCCATAGAGTTCGGGATGGGTATCTGTCTGCTCTTCGGTATCAGAAAGACGATGTCAACAACGGTTACGCTGCTGATGATGCTCTTACTGACGCCCCTGACACTATGGGTGGCGCTAGCAGACCCCGTCAGCGACTGCGGTTGTTTTGGCGACGCCATCATACTTACTAACTGGCAGACCTTCAGCAAGAACATCGTCTTGTTGTTGATGGCTTTCATCGTATGGAAATGGCCTCACGATATGGTGCGCCTCATCTCAACGTCAAGCCAATGGATAGCCACTAACTACTCTGCCATCTTCATTATTGCCGTCTCAGGATGGTCGTTCTACGACCTACCCTATCTTGATTTCCGTCCTTACCACATAGGTGCTGATTTGAAGACTGGATGGCAGAAAATGATGAACGGTGAGGAGTCACCCTATGCAGAGTTCTTCATTCAACGTTTAGAAGACGGTGAGGACATTACCGACTCTCTGTTGAGCCAAAAGGGCTATGTTTTCCTCCTGATAGCGCCCCACGTAGAAAAGGCCGACGACAGTCAGCTGGATCTTATCAACCAGATGTATGAGTATGCGGAAGACAACGAATACCCGTTCTATGCGCTGACAGCCAGCGGCGAGAAGGGCATTGAGCGTTGGCGCGACATGACGGGTGCCGAATATCCGTTCTGCCAGACCGATGAGATCACGCTTAAAACCATCATCCGCAGTAACCCTGGCCTGATATTGCTGAAAGACGGAATCATCATCCGCAAGTGGAGCCACAACAACTTGCCCGACGAATACGAGATGACGGACCGTTTGGAGAAATTAAAGATTGGCAAGATGCCAAAAGAAACGATGGCCCAGAAGGTTCTCATCATCGCCTTGTGGTATATTCTGCCACTGCTGCTGCTCACCATCGCCGACCGTCTGTGGGCTTGGTCGAAGTGGCTGAAGAGAAAAGAACAGTCAAACAAGATATATCAACTTTTTAAACAAAAAACAAACAATGAGAAAGAAAATCGTAGCAGGCAACTGGAAGATGAACCTGAACCTGCAAGAGGGAGTGGCTCTGGCCAAGGAACTGAATGACGCACTGAAAGCTGACAAGCCTAACTGCGACGTTGTTATCTGCACACCGTTTATTCACCTGGCATCTGTTGCCAAGGAGCTGGACCAGAACATCATCGGTCTGGGTGCTGAGAACTGCGCTGACAAGGAGAAGGGTGCTTTCACTGGTGAGGTTAGCGCCGAGATGGTAAAGAGCACTGGTGCTCAGTACGTTATCCTGGGTCACTCAGAGCGTCGTGAGTACTACAAGGAGACTCCAGAGATCCTGAAGGAGAAGGTGCTGCTGGCTCTGAAGAACGGTCTGAAGGTAATCTTCTGCATCGGTGAGTCACTGGCTGAGCGTGAGGCTAACAAGCAGAACGAGGTGGTAAAGGCTGAGTTGGAGGGTTCAGTATTCAACCTCTCTGAGGAGGACTTCCGCAAAATCATCATCGCCTACGAGCCCATCTGGGCTATCGGTACCGGCAAGACCGCTACCGCTGAGCAGGCTGAGGAGATTCACGCTTACATCCGCAGCATCGTTGCTGAGAAGTATGGTCAGGCTGTTGCTGAGGATACCAGCATTCTGTATGGTGGCTCTTGCAAGGCTTCTAACGCTCCTGAACTGTTCGCCAAGGCTGACATCGACGGTGGTCTCATCGGCGGTGCTTCACTGAAGTGCGCAGACTTCAAGGGTATTATCGACGCTTGGAAGAAGTAAATGAAACATTTCATCCAGATATTAGTACTGTGTATCGGCATCCCGATGGGTGCCGGTGCACAGACTTTTACCCAGCGCCTGCAGAAACAGCCGACGGCAGGACAGGGTTCGGTAACCATTCACCAGAGCGACTCTATCGACCAACTGGTCAATAGTACTGTGCTGACCGTGAAGGGTACGACGGCAACGACCACGGCGCCCACAACACCCACAACACCCAAACCTGCCACACCCAGCACCACTAGTAAAACTAGTACGACTAGTACTACTAGTCTAACAAGCCCCAGTACCACCGTTGTTCCCGACACGATGCCCAAGATGATTCGTAACGGCCATAAGGTCGTAGGCTATCGCGTACAGGCTTTTGCCGGTGGCAATTCACGTAAGGACCGCCAGAAGGCTGAGCAGGTTCGCAACAGCATCAAGAGCCACTACCCCAACGTGCCCGTGTACGTACATTTTTATTCGCCCCGCTGGATTTGTCGTGTAGGCAACTACCGCACCTACGAGGAGGCTCACCAGATGCTAGTCAGTCTGCGTGACCTTGGTTTCGACCAGGCGACCATCGTGAAAGGAAAGATTACCGTAGCTTATTAAAAATTAAGAGGTAAGAGTTAAGAATTAAGAGATAAGAGGTGTATCCAGAGAACGAAATATTCAGAGAGGGACTCGACACACTGGCCGAGCACTACAAGGAGATACTGACACTGCTGGGCGAAGACCCCAGTCGTGAAGGACTTGAGAAGACGCCCATGCGCGTAGCAAAGGCCATGCAGGTACTGACACGCGGCTACGAGATGGACGCCCACCAGGTGTTGCGCGACGCCCTTTTCAAAGAAGACTACTCACAGATGGTGATTGTCAAGGACATTGACTTCTTTTCACTCTGCGAGCACCACATGCTGCCTTTTTATGGCAAGGTGCATGTGGCCTATATCCCCAACGGCTATATTACGGGACTCTCGAAGATAGCCCGTGTAGTAGATATCTACAGTCACCGTCTGCAAGTGCAGGAGCGCATGACACTGCAAATCAAGGAGTGCATCGAACAGACGCTGCACCCGTTAGGTGTGATGGTTGTCGTCGAGGCCCGTCACATGTGTATGCAGATGCGCGGTGTGGAGAAGCAGAATAGCATTACCACAACCAGCGACTTTAGCGGTGCCTTCAATCAGGCCAAGACCCGTCAGGAGTTTATGAACCTGATTCAACATCGATAAGAAAAACCTAAAAATAACATCAATATGGATTCGATTAACAGCGACACCTACAAAAAGCAAAACCTGTTTCAACTGTTTTTCAATAGTTGTCTGGGCAAGATTGTTATTTTCTTGCTCGTACTTCTCGTGTTATGGATTTTTGCCATCATTACCGTACCTTCCAAGACGATGATGCTTGTTGAAACATGTGACAATATCCACGAGTGTCTGCAGGACAATGACAGCATCAGAGGCGACGAGATTGATGAGACAATTAACAACATTGCCCGTACCTTCTCGATTGCGGACACCACGAAAACCAATCAGGAGTTATGGAAGACCTTCTTGAAATACAACCGTTTGGAGGTATATGAACATCCGGGATTCAAGACAGTTCACGTTGTCAACGGACAATATCCGCAGGGACGTCGCATCGCCATCGGTTTGTTCCAAGGTGTTATTTCGACCATTTTCTACGATGACCTAGTGATTACCACTGGAGCGGCGCGTGGAGAATATAACAAGAAGCTGAACCAGCCTCAGGATATTCCCGACGAGGAATTCACAGGTGAGGACCTTAATGTGGAGACTTACCACTATAATGGAGACCCCGACAACTAAGATAGCGGAACGGCCGAAGATAGTCGTAATAGGTAGCAACACGCTGGCGCTGATAGGTATGCGTCAGCTGCTGCAGAGCGTGATGCCGATGGTTGAGGTAGACACGCTGGGGTCGTTTACAGAATTGACGGCGAACCACCCGGACGAGTATTTCCACTACTTTGTAACGATGGAAATCGTGTTAAGTGAGAGAGCGTTTTTTTTCGAGCGTAGGCGCAAGACCATTGTACTGACAACGGCTCAGAAAGAGACCGTGCAGTTGAGCGACTTTCATTGTCTGTATATCAATCAACCCGAGCAACAATTGTTGCATGCACTGCTCCAATTGGAACAATCTGCACACCGTGGTGGTCGCAACCTGCCTGCGACAGCCACAGAGCCTCAACAACGTCAGGTGCTGACCCGTCGCGAGGTGGAAGTGATGAGTCTCATTGTGCAGGGCTATATAAATAAAGAGGTAGCCGAGCAGCTGCATATTGGTTTGTCGACAGTCATTACCCATCGCAAGAACATTATGGAGAAGCTTGGAATGAAGAGTGTATCAGCCCTAACTATCTATGCTGTTACCCACGGATATGTAGATGTAGATAAGGTTAAGGGGTAATTTCATTATTTTTAGGTATTGTCAGAATTATATATACTTTTTACCTTTGCAGTCGAAATTGACAACAAAGGTAAAAAGACATGAATAGATTAGTACTAGCATTTACTGCAACCATCTGCGCCCTAACAGTCTCTGCACAGAGTCGCTTGAGTGTAGGAGGCTATGGTGAAGCTGCATTCTCACGCAACTTCTATAGTGACCACGTCAGTCGCTACAGTCAACCAGAAGAGCACAAAGATGACCCCTCACACGGACGTTTCGACATACCACATGTCGTCGTTTGGCTGGGCTACGACTTCGGCAAGGGATGGACGTTAGGTACAGAGATAGAATTCGAGCATGGCGGTACAGGCATTGCCTATGAAAAAGAAGACGAGGAAGGTGGTGAATGGGAACAGGAAACCGAGAAGGGTGGCGAAGTAGAGCTGGAACAGTTCTGGCTGCAGAAGTCGTTTGCACGCTGGGCCAACATCCGCATAGGACATATTGTAGTACCCGTTGGCCTTAATAACGCCCACCACGAACCCCTGAACTTCTTTACTGTTTATCGTCCAGAAGGTGAGAACACCATCATGCCTTCCACATGGCACCAAACGGGTGTATCCTTCTGGGGCCGGTACAAGGATTTTCGCTATGAGGCTCAATTGTTAGCCGGACTGAACGCAGACAACTTTACCAATGTCGGTTGGATAAAGAAAGGGCATAAATCGCCTATGGAATTTGACGTTGCCAATAAATACGCCACAGCTGTTCGTATCGACAACTATAGCATTCCCGGGTTGCGCATTGGACTGAGCGGATACTATGGTCACTCTATCGGCAACACCTACCCTACAGAGAAAGAGGGTGTCAGTACGAAATATAAAGGTCGTATAGCCATTGGCTCCATTGACTTCACCTATCAAGCACACAACTGGATTATCCGCGGACAGGCCGACTATGGCTATCTTGGCTCTGCCGACCAGCTGAAATACATGTATAACCGGAAGAATTCCAAGTCACCCTTCAAGCATTCTGCCTACGTCAGCGGTAACGCCTATGCCATTGGCATCGAGGCTGGCTACGACATCTTCTCGCAGATAGCAGTCTTACGTGACAAGAAGGAGAAATTCTATGTCTTCGGACGCTATGAGGCCTACAACCCCTATGCCTCGGACACCAAGAACACCAGCTATGGCTATACCAAGGTGAATCGTATAGCAGCAGGTATTAACTATATGCCTGTCAAGGAGATTGTGGTCAAGGCAGAGTATAGCCACCGTTTTCTGGACAGTCAATACAACAACGAGCCCAGCATCAATATCGGCATTGCGTATGCAGGACTGTTTAGATAATTAAGAGATAAGAATTATAACCACATAAAATCAGTAATATAACAATGAAAAAGTTTCTTAACCTATCAGTAGCCGTCCTACTGGGCGCTCTGACACTGACCGCTTGCAGTGAGTCGAATGACGAAAACAACGACAACAATGCACTCAGTTTTGACATCGTTAGGACCAATCCTATCGTAGATGCCGAAAACTATCCAAGCAACATTGTCGAAGCCAGCTACACCAACAAAACGTTCGGAAACACAGCCATGGATGCCTGCGAGAACCTGACGACACAGTTGGTGAAAGCCAATAACACCATTAGCAACTCGAAGTTGAACGACGTACAGACGGCATACCTCTACAAACTGATTGAGAATGTTGTTGACAACGTGATTGTACCCACCTATACCCAACTGGCAGACAATACGGAGGATCTGGAGAAGACACTTCACGGACTGACTGTAGAAACCATTACCGATGCTCAAATCAAGAAAGCTTGTGATGACTTCAAAGCAGCACGTCTTTATTGGGAGCGCTCAGAGGCTTTCCTAGGTGGTGCTGCCAGCGACTTCGACGTTGACCCAACCATTGACTCATGGCCTCTGAATCGTTCGCTGTTACTGACCTACTTGCAGTCAGGACGTACAGACTTCAGCGATGAAGAGATAGAAGATGCCACCATCCTGGGCTTCCACGCCTTGGAGTTCCTGCTGTTCCGCAATGGCCAACCTCGTAAGGCTGCCGACCTCAAGAAGAACGACACCTACACAGGTTTCGAACAAGTTAGCGGTGCTTCAGAGTTGGCTTATGCTCAGCGTATCTGCACTCTGTTGAAGGAGCGCACCTACCAGTTGCAAATAGCTTGGGAGGGCGAGAAGAACCAGAGCCGCCTGGCCGTTGTCAAGGCTGCCAATCTGGAATATACTACTGAGAAAGGTCTGTCGTTCGGTGACAATATGAAACTGGCAGGCAAGGACGCAAAGAGCACCTTCAGCAACATTACCGACGCTATCTCTCAGCTGCTGGCTGACACCGAAGGCAGTTGTCTGGCTATCTGCAACGAAGTAGGCACTGCCAAGATTGCCAACCCCTTTGCCAATGCTGATATTGCCTATGTAGAGTCACCTTACAGCTATAACTCTATCACAGACTTCCGTGACAACATCCGCTCCATCCGCAATATCTGGTTGGGAACGACCGATGGCAAGACTGCCAGCGACTACAGTTTCCACACCTTCTTTGCCAGCGTCAACAAGAGTAGCATCAATACAGCTATTGAGGAAGGTTATGTAGCAGCCATCAGTGGCATCAGCAATATGCCGGCTCCATTCGTGAAGTACTGCAGCCTCGTCTGGGGCAAGAACTTCGACGACCCAGACAACTGGGAGAGCACATCGGGTGACGAGGAATAATTATACCCTATAACATATGAAGCAAATACGACAATTATCATTTCTTATCATCAATGGGCTGTTAGCATTTTTCATGCTGACAGCCTGTTCTGATGACAACACCAACACCACAGCCAACAAGTTGGGCGAGCTGACAGATGGTGATGAAGTCTTTGGTAAGGCTATCGGAAATTTCTCTGCAGAAGAGTGGTATCCTGGTGGCGAGTTAGGAACGACTACGAACGTCAGCTATGCCGACCCCACACCTGCGGCAGAATTGTCAGGTATGGAGAATGACTTTAATGTCGGCGAGGACTTCTTTGAACACCTCTACACATTCGACCAGGACCCACGTAAGGGTTTAGGACCGGCATGGGTGCGTAACTCTTGTATTGCTTGTCACCCATCCTATGGTCACGGCAAGCGACAGACAGAGTATCGTGCCAATCAGATTGGTAACGGCTACCTGTTGGTCATCTACCATCCACAGGAAGCCTACACCACCGACGGTGTGCGTTACACCACCGAGTCGTCTTCATACATTAGCGAGGTGACGGGTATGCCACAGACGCAGGCTATGATTCCTTTCAAAGCTCCTATCGATGAGAACCAGATTAAAATAGAATGGAAAGAAGTCAAGACCATGCCCAGCGGACTGGCAATGGCATTCGAGGATGGCGAGCGCTACTCACTCATCTATCCTGAGGTAACCATCCCCGTGACAGCGTTTAACACCAACCCACTGCCGAGCGACTACGAGGTGCGCTTAGAGTCAACCATCGGTGTCTATGGTACCGGACTCATCGATGCATTGGACGATGAGGATATCGAGGCCCAATGGAAAAAGGAGTCGCAGTTTGTGGACCTAAACCCTAATATGTGGGACAAGGAGGCAGGTACATTCAAAGCCAGTGCTTACTATGCGGCCCCCTACAACGACACGGGTACACATCGTGGCTCACATGGTCCGCTAAAGCGATTCACTTATGCGATGACACGTGGTTCATTGCAGGACGGTGCCGGCGCCAACGCCATCTGGAATATCACCAATGTCACACGCTCCGACCGTCACTGGCTCTATACCACCACCGCATGGGCCAAGGCACAAAGCGAAGATTCTGAGGTTATCAGTTATATCAAGAAATATGGCGCTGACGAGGCTAGCCAGCTCTATCCCTACTATGCGGACGGCACTGATGAAGGTATCAAAAATCGTGTCTATGAGGTGCTTAACACACCCAGCATAGCTTACAAGGAAACCTTTGAGAAATATCTGCTCAACGGCAAGCCTTACAATTGCAAGGAAGAAATGAACGACAAGCAATATTACCAGTTTATGGTCTGGCACCGAGGACTGGCCGTACCTGCTGCCCGTAACCTCAACGATGCCGACGTGCAACGTGGCAAGGAACTCTTTACTGAGTTGGGGTGTGCGCAATGTCACCGTCCGTCATGGAAGACCGGTAGCGACAACATGTGGGTAGATGCCTCTATCAAAGCTTATGCGCAATCTATTGGCAAGGACCCCGCCACCATGTTACCCAAGTATCCAGGACAGACCATTTGGCCCTATACCGATATGGTTCAGCACCGATTGTTCATGGAGAACGACATCCGCACAGGTTGGTGCCGCACCACTCCACTCTGGGGACGCGGACTGAGTCGCCGTCTGACAGGTGCTGACGACCGTCTGCATGACTGTCGAGCACGTACCGTCATCGAGGCCATCATGTGGCACGGCTATTCCAAGCAATCACAGGCTTATAAAGCCACAGAGAAATTCTATAAGCTGAAGAAGGCAGACCGCGATGCTGTAGTAAAATTCATTGAGGCTATCTAATGCGAAGAACACTCCTGATATTGCTATGGACTGCAATGGTCTCCACGGCATGGGCTGAACCTATGCCGCAGGCTATTGCAGCCCATTTCTGTCAGTTGCTGGTCAAGACCCAAGAGGGTCGTCTCATGTCACTCCATGCCTTTATCCGCCAGACTGCCACCATCAACGACAGTCTTTCAGTAGAACAACAATTTGTTGACTATGTGTTCCAATATGGTGGCTGGCAGTCGCTACGTATCTTTCCGCACCAACAAGCTGACGGCACCATTATATGGCTGGCTCCCGACGACATAGACCTTCCCGCGACGATCAGTGAAGAACACCGGAAATACATCAGTGAGGTATTACCACGTATGGCGACAGAGGTTGAGGCAACTAATTGGGCTACCTTTGATGAATATACCAACCGTCTGCTGAAATACCAACGAATCTTCTCAGCTACCGCACCTGTCAGTCAAGCAGAAGGTAGTACCATACCGATACTTATCGGTATTCTTTACCTGATATTCTTAGCCACAAGCTTCAATTACCACAAGGTCACAAGAGCCTTTGAGTCCAAGGGAATGACCGTGTCATGATGGAGCGTCATGTCGGAATTGTAAAGTCGGTAGATAAAACCCTTATGCAACTTTTTCACGGCATCACGCAATATGCCATTAGAAGAAGATTTGTATATCTCCAATGCCTTTTCGGATAAATCACGTTGAACATACTGTTTGTACTTTGCCAACGGGATGTTAGCTACGATAGAGTATATGACATAGCCTCCCTCTATAGCAACTTGTCGGGGACAGAGATAACCATCGTTGCACTTTTGCATAGAATATTGCAGAGTGAGTAGATCCATCTTGCTCTGCAACAAGAGGGAATCCTTGACTTGCTGAGGGCTCTTTAGGAGATTCTCTATCTCCTTGGCAGTCATCATGTAGGAGATGTCACTATTCCCCAGGCCACGGTAAACGCGTTTGATATTGACTCCATTTTCGGAGAAGTTCTGGTAAAATTTCTCCGAACTGAATATATGTCCTATATATTCTGCTTTAATATGTTCCTGATGCCTCATCAGTTCTTTGACCTTTTCATTATCCGTTCGCACTTCGTCAATCATTGAGAGTGTTTTGTCAGCATATTCAAAGCCCACACGCGTCTGGTAGGGTCCTACCTTGGTCGGCAATTCTGACATGCCATTGATCAATATTACATACATCTGCCGGTCGGTGGCATCTATCGTCAAGGAGTCTAATTGCTCTCGTTCTTCCGGAGAATACGATACTTCTATGGTTTTACCCGTATCAGATGTCAACAAGAACCCGTATTCCACGAATTTCGTCATTTCTTTTGAATACTCACTATTGATCATTGGACAGACATAAAGTGCCCTTTTGATTAAATCCATATTCGCCTGCATAGCCATGAGTGACTTATCGGAAGTCTGGATTTCAATCACCAGTTTGTCTTCCTTGGCTGTCAATCTGTTCAGGACATTACCATTGGGTGACTTGAAGGGGAGCAACACACTATTGAACAAGTCTGTACCCTTCTTCAGACAGAGCGCCGTTAAAGCGGTTGTGTCAACTCTCTCTATCTTTTTTAATTCCTTGTTATTTAACTCTGCCGTATGCCGGTAGTCCGTTGTAGGTAATGACATCAGCCTGCGATAGGAGCTTTTGGTCTTAATCAAGGCATCAAGGAAGCCCGGGAAATGCTTCTCCATAAGAAGGACTTCCACGGCAAGCGTCTGTTTGGTATTGTCCTCACAATAAAACTTTAGCATAGACTCTATCTGGGATACAGGCAGTGCATCGTCAAACTCGGCACGCAACACTTCGCTATTTACCTGGAACAGTTTGTCGTGATAACTGGCAGATTGCTGAACAGCGACATCGACACCCGCAATGTTCTTAAACAGTCCACGAATATCAGCATACTCTTTAGCTACTTTTTCCAGGAGAGAATCATTATCGCTGGCTGCCCACACATCAATGAATGAGCACAACAGCAGACATGCCATAAGTGCAAAAAACTTCTTACAATTCATATCGTTTTAAATTGTTTGGTGCAAAGGTACGAAAAAAAAAACAAATTAAGAGATAAGAGAGTTAAGAATTAAGAGTTAACAGTTCTGAATGACAAATTATCGTGTCAAAGAGAACTTCATGCTGAGGCCGAAGTCGTGGGTAGTGGTAGGATAACTGCTAGAGGACAAAAGTGGTGTGTTGGTCTGACGCTCGTAGTAGGCAGAGACGGTCAAGAGGCGCGATAGCGTATAATCAGCCATGAAAGACATCTTAAAGGCAGCATTGCCACTGCTGGCCGCCGAGCTGCAGGTGGCGATATCACGCGTGATAGCAGCCTGGTCGCGCCAAGAGATATCGAGACGCATATTGAGGTCGTGGTTGACACCGGACTTACTATTTGACGATTTACTATTTGACGATTTATCGTTGGTTTTCTTCTTGCTGCCGCCCTGTGCTTTCTTGATTTTGCGGCTAGTGCCTGCACCAAAGAGGCGGAAGTCGCTGAGCTTATAACCTAAGCCGATGACGATATCGTTGGAACGGCTCTCATTGATCTGAACACTCGTCATGGAGAGGTTGAGGACTCGCGTACGACGGTATTCAGCCTTGAGTGTGAGATTATTGAGGAAAGTGACATCGGCTCCGATGAGCGGTGAGAAGGACTCGTTGATGCTGACGGTGGGTACATTCCATCCCAAGACAGATGCTGTCTCGCTGCTGCTGGTATAGCTACCCAGGGCAAAGACGCTCTTGTAGGAGTGGTTGATATTGACCGACTTGAAGTGTTCGTTGAACCAGTTCAGTTTGGAAAGCCCTGAGTAGCGTATGGTCCAGTTGGGGAGGAGTTTAGTAATAGCCGGAATGAGGTCAAGGCTACCACCGCCACTGCCTGTATAGCTGTCGAGGAATGCGGGAATCATAACCGCAGCGCTATACTTGTCAACAGATGTACCGTAGTGAGCCGATGCTTTCTCCTGGAAACGAGGCAGTGACTCACAGAAGCGCTCGAAGGCTGCGGAGGGATATCCGTTGTTAGCATCGCCCATAGGTTCGAGTGAGGAGCCGATGGAGATAGTGGTCATGTTGAATGTTCCCGACTGAGTGGTAGGTTGATTGGCGTACATATACTGTATGCTACGGGAGCGGGTCTCAGTGCGTGATGCGTTGAGGTCAATCTTGAGGTCACGGATAGGTTCCAAGGTAGCGCGCAACTGGAGATCAATGGTCTGGTTGGTTGATGCCGGTGTGGCAATACTGTCAGCCATGAGCAGCCACTTATTGTCAATAGCTTTTTCAATAAACGAGTCGTCCGTAAGTCCAAAGGCAAAGGCCAGTCCCGGTGCCATAACTCCTCCTGTTCGTTGTCCGAAGAAGTCACCAATCTCCGGCATGAATCCTGGCAACGACATAGCATACTGGTTGCGGTAGCTAATGCCAATGGAACGTACCATCATAAGGAAGCGTGCGGCAGACTGTGCCGTCTTATACCAACCTTCGTTGTCAAGTGCCGGTTTGGCAACGACAGTGAGCATGATGGTCGTTGAGTCAACGCCTTTGATGGATATCTTGTTTTGGTCAACCACCTTATATTTAATAGGATATGAGCGACCGTCCTTGGTCTTGGCCGTGACAATGAGGCGTTTCGACTTCTTGTTATGTGACACCGTGAAGGAGGTATCGGGAAGGAGACGCAGTTCTTTCTGGAAAGCATTTTTGTTTTTAGGGAGCTGGGCTTCTTCTTTGGTATTTTTCCCAGCGGTAGAACTGCCGGGCACACCTTTGCCGTCCTTGGTGTCCTTGCCAGTGGTGGCCGTCTTACTATTCTTGGCGGCGGTCTTCTTTTTAGGATCGGGCTTAGGAATGGCCTTCTTGAAACGCTCGTTGACCTTCTTGAGGAATGGCGAGTGGTTGTAGAGCGTCTCCATATTGAGCGTACCATTGATAGTAAGCTGTCGGTTGTTAGAGATAGTATTGCCGAGCGAGGTTCCATCCTCCTTCTCACGACCACGCACCCAGTTATATGTTGCAGTATAGTTGGCATCAGCATTCAGCCAGTCGAAGATAGGCAACTTATTGAGCGGAAGCTGATAAGAGGCCGTAAACGTCTGACGGTAGTCCAAAGGACGTCCAAAGTGTTTAATGCTGGTCCAAACAGAATCTTTCCATGCCGAATAACGGTCTGGGTAGAGGTCTTTGTTGATGGGTTTATCGCTATATGGTTCCTCAACCTCTGCCTGTGTTCCTGATTGGAAATTAAGATGGAGGTTTTTGGTAATGTCCCAACGCAGGGAGAAGTCACGGTTCCACAGAATCTGGGAATTGAAGGTGACTGGCAGTGAGGACCCGCTGAGGTCATCCATATCGCGTTCCTGTAACTCGTAATAGGTACGAGAGAGTTCTGAGTTGAACGAGATATTCTGTGGTAGCCAGTTAAGCCCGAAAGCCTTTGGGAATGCCATCCATTTGGACTTGCTCTTGGATTTCTTGAAAGGTTCCCATGCCTTGTAGACGGGGGTATAGCTATAGTTAAGGGAGCCACGCCACTGGTCGTCGCGTTCATAGACGGTAGTCTTACCCGAAGACTCACGGTGTGAGTGACTGTAGGAGAAGGAGAAGTTCGCAGGGTCATAAGGCATGGGGTGACGCTTGGTCTTGATGCCGAAACGCACATTCGACAAAGAGAAGTTAGTCGATGTGGTCTTTGTTACGGCAATACTCTCAATACTGTCACGTTCCTGCTTGTTGGCAGCCCCATCAAGCGCCTCATCAAGTTCCATATCCGAATCCAGCGGGTTGTACTTCGGTTTCGTCGTCTCCTTGGTATAGGAGTAGTACAACGGTGCAGTGACCTTCATTTTGTCGGGGAACAACTTACCCAATTCGATGGTAGTAGTCACGGAGTAAGTCTTGTAGTTATCAGTAGTTCGCGCAGCTACCCCTTCTTCCAATCCACCAAAGCCCTCGGTGATAATCTTTCCAGTGACATTCAACGTACCAATATCCGACAGTTGCATATTAAGGGCCCCCGATGCCGCCCAACCACCATTGTTGACTGCATCCTGCAGACGCAACTCGTTGATCCACACCTCGCCCGATTTGACGGCTCCCGAGAGGTTACGGACACCAATCATCATGGTTTTGATTTCACCCAACGTAGGATTTCCCAACACGGTGATGCGGTTGTTAGGCTGGTCAGGGTCGTAATCGGAGAAAGGCATCGTATAACTGGCGGTACCCATTGCACGCGCCTTGTTGCGCGCCTTCTTGATTTGCGTGAAGACGCTAAGGTCGATATTGAGCATGTTAGCCAACGGCCAAACGGCACGGCAGTCGTCCACATTATATTTATTGTAGTCACTACGGTCTGGAGTCAGTTTCAAGGGTATGACATACTCATAGTAGTTGTTCTTATAGTCACTACCCATGCGGATGAAGACCGCCAGCTGGTCATCCTGCAGACCTGTGGCATCGTTGAGCAGGTGGTTGGCATGGACGAACATCTGGAGGTGTTTATACTGACGCAGGTCAAGAACCGTATTGCGGTAGACAGCCTTGGACTCGCCTGAAGAGAGATTCTTGACCACCATGCAGAGTGCTTGCTCATTAGCTTCGGTCAACTGAGGCTGTGAGGGGTCGGTAACACGCGAGATACCCGGTGGCAGGACATAGTTGACGGGACGCTTATTGTTGTTCTCCTCAATGTTTACAGCACTAACCTCGAGAGTTCCGCTACTGCTACCCGTAGAGAGTGGCTGATTATAGACACGCCACTCGCCGCGCATCAAGTCGAGTGATCCGAAACGCAGTACGATGGGTTGTTGGAAGTTGGTAAGGAACATACGCATGAAACGTATGCTAGTGAAGTCGGAGATGGAGCCCTCTTTGGAGGAATACTGATTCAGGGGAATGCGGAACTGGTACCACTTGACCGTCTCGCGATTACCATTACGCAGCGAGACCGTAGCCTCACGGATGTCAGAGATGAAGTTTTGGCCAATCACCATGTCTTCGGGGCGGATACTCACCTTGTACTGGAAATAGCGCTCGTACTCGTTAAGCGTGTAGTCCTGATTGATATCCTCGACATCGGGATAGGTCTTATAGCTGGTGTCATAGCTCTCTGTCTGCTGGTCGTTGTCGGGAGAGTTGCCCTGCGGCATATTGATACGCTTGTAACGCTCAAGGATACTGGCCTTGCGGTCGTCAAGGTCGGAGCCACGGAAATAGTGATAGTCATCGTTGGCAGGGTCGTTAGTCCAGGCCTGACGAACACTATCATTGACGTTGACCTGACGCAGGAAATCGGCATAGGCCGAGAATGTACGTTCCTCCTCGTCGTTCAGACCGTTGAGTCCGACATCCTGCAAGGCACGTGAACCACTGGTAGTGGCAAAGGCGTAGGTCTGGGTAGGCTGCAAGGGAATCTTACCCCACTGTGTCTCGGTTACTGAGCCTGTACCACCGACGGGCATACCACTCTCATAAAATTTCTTTCCGTCACGTAGAATATCTTCACTGATTTCGCCGAGGTTGATGTAAAGGTCACCGCCATAGTTGGCGCTACCTTCAGTCTGCAGCTTATTGGTATAGATGAAGGGGTCCATCAGCCAGAACTCGATATACTCGATGTTAGCTTGTTCAAAGTCATTGGTATTGAGCTTGCACATCATACCGCCCCAATGGTTGGTCGGATTGTTGAGCAATCCATTATAGGTAACATCAGTGCTGAGGTTATAAGGGCCACGCTCCTGAGGGTAATATGCCAGATTCATAACTGGCAAGGTGTTCGTGGCACCACTGTAGGTCGACTGGTCACGATTAGGATAAAGTTCGTTGACGTATACGGCACGAACATAGTGATTGGAGAGCTGTTCGATGTCGCTCTTGATATGGCTGGGCGTGAGACTGCTGGAACGGTAGGTGAACAGCGGGTCAATTGTGTACCAAGCCATCAGGGCTCGGTTATAACCACTGGCAACAGTTGACTTATCTTTGCTTTCCGGGAACATGCTGGGAACGCTGGAGAGAACCCACTGGGTGGGTTCCAGCACGCTCAGACCACTCTTAGCATTCTCGAAGTCGTCGATGTAGGAAGCATTATCCTGTGTGCCACTGGCCGTCCCAGCTATCAGATGGGCAAACTCACCCGTAAAGGTTATCTGCGACGGTTGTGTACAATGGAGCAGTGGCAACTTGTTGAGCATATTCGTCAGCCATTGGCTCTCCGTCTTCCAGTTGACATGCAGACCCCATAGGGTATTCTTCAGAGGTTCTGCGCCCATAGTTACCTTTGATGTCAATGGTTGCTCACTCAGGTGCTGGAGGGTACCACCTATCTGGAAATCCTTCGAGAAATCGTACTCCCAATTGAAACCGAACATGCGTTTACGCTGCATGCCATAGTCGTTATTGGACTCCAGGGAGACGCTGACGCTAGTACCTGCATCAATGATACTCTGATTGAGGATGGTGACCTCGCCAGCCGAGTAATCGACGGTATAATCGCTGCCCTCGGTAAGTTTTACACCACCAGCGGTCACGACCACAGAGCCTTGCGGTACATAGGAAGCGCCCAATGAGATAACGTTAGCTGACGAGCCCTTGAACTGTCCCGTCAATAGGAACTTGTTCTTATCTGTCATCTGCAAGGCTGCCGTACGTGTTGTATCGTAAAGCTCGTGGAAGGCATACTTCGCTGCCGTCTGTTTGTCAACGCCACGACGTAAGAGGAAATTCTCCAGCGTGGCACCAAAAGGTTCTACCGATGGGAAAAACACACGACCATTGCTGACGGTATAGCCCTCGACATAGTCAAAATAGCCATTGGGATGAACCTTAAGATTGTTGTCCAAGCGATCACACCCCAAAGCACGTAATAAGATAACATCCTTGGTCTGCTGTTCTGGGATATATGTGACATAGACGCCCGTAGTGTCACTCTGGTACTTGATGTCGAGGCGGAATTTCTGCTTCTCCACATTCGTTGCCAAATAGTACACGTTTTTCATCATCAGCGACCAGTTAGGTTGCTGTGGATTATTCGATGTGTTCTTCAGTGCCTTGACATAAAGGGCTTGTTGAGCTGACGTATGGTCTGCAGCAAACTCACCAACACGATAGGTCTGACCACCATATGTGAACTCATAGGCTACTGCAAGCACCTGGTCCGTCTGTAGGGCTGTCTTGAGCGAGATATATCCCAAAGCGGCATTCAATGTATATTCTGAAGACGTTAGCAGGCGGGCTGCAGACAGTTTTTCAAACTCCGCGCCACCAGTCATCACTCCTTCAAGAACGGTTGAGGCTTCATCCATGTTGCGAGCAGCGCTATAGGTAGTAGTCAGTGCTTGATACTCGTTATTGGCATTGTTGTCAGGTACTTTTGAAGGTGTACCACCACCCCACTTTGCCGAGGTGCTCTCGGCCAAATCAGAGAAAGCGAGGATATTACGTGAGTTACTCGTCGTACCAGACTTATTGGTTACCCATACTTCTATACGGGTAATATTGATACCCGTAGTTAACGTAGGAATCTGCTGCATGGCAGCATCGTAGTGTTCACGGAAGTACTTTGCCAGAAAGAAATGGCGGTTCTCCTCGTAGTTGGCGACATTCAGTTCGAAAGGAGTCAATTGTGTACCGCCTTTGGATGAAACGCTCTTCGTGGTAGAATTCTTCTGTGACAAGACGGTCTGCAGTTTCAGCTTACCAAACTGCATATCGGTACGAACACCAAACAAACTGCTTGCGCCCTTGATCAGGGAATTGTTGGAAGGGAAAGTTACATTACCTGCCTCAACAAGTTTGATTATTTCATCCTCCTTACCCTCATAGCGCAGCTTTAGATTCTTTGCATCCCAATCGACCGTAGCATCAGTGTTATAGTTCAATGACATATTGACCTTGTCACCCACCTTACCCGTCACGTTAATATTGATCTTCTCATCGAAGTCAACAGCCTTGGTATGGCGGTTGCGCTCAGGCAGCGAAGGGTTTTCCACATTTTTGAAATTGGCACCCAACTTAATCTCAGCAGTACCTTGTGTCTTGATGCGCACGCCACCAGGACCGAAAATCTTCTCAGCAGGTCCGAGGTCGAAATGCATATCTGCAAAGTCGAACTTCTCCTTTCCTTTGTTGGCAACATTCTCAGCATCCTTTTGACGGAAGAAGCGTTCACGCTCACGTTTTTCACTCCATTGGCGGTATTCCTCAGGCGTCATTAAGATAGGAGTATTCAGATAGGAGTCACCCAACTTCGAACCAACGACATACATATTGATGGAATCGTTATACACCACCTCCTGCTTGATATTCTCAGGAAAATGCAGATCGAGGGCCGAGGAATCCAAATCGGCAACTTCCACAGGTGCCGTCTTCTGTACCTTCCAGCGAGCCTGTGAGACAACGGTATCAGCAGCCTCTCGCACATCGGCTGGCGATATGCGGTTGCCCTGCGGTGCAAAGGCCATAGCCGTTACACTAAGCGTTACTGCTGCTATGTAAAGATACCGTTTCATCAAGTACTACTATTCTCAATGGTCTCTCTGAGATTATTTTATCTGTTTCAAGGCCAACTTAACCACCTGTTCGACAGGCAGGTCAGGCTGTTCGGTGAGGATGCTGACGACCACTTTCTGCGTAGGAGCAGGTGCGAAGCCCAACATGGTGAGGGCAGCCACAGCCTCGTCGCGAACAGCATTATTGACTGGTGCAGCAACAGTACCACCAGCAGGAATCTCGTCGGCAATTCCCAGTGCGACAATCTTATCACGCAGATCGACGATAATGCGCTGGGCTGTCATTTTGCCAATGCCCTTAATACCTTTGATGAGACGTTCGTCACCACGTGAGATTGCGCTACAAAGCTCAGCAACACTCATCGAAGACAACATCATACGTGCGGTATTAGCACCCACGCCACTGACGGTAATGAGCAGTTCGAACATCTCACGTTCTTTCTTCGACAAGAAACCATACAATATGTAAGCATCCTCACGAATAGCCTCATAGACGTATAGTTTCACGTCTTTTTTGCCTTGAATGGCACTGTAGGTTGTCAATGAAATGTTGAGCGCATAACCTACTCCTGCAGCCTCAACCGTAGCCATTGCGGGTGACAGCTCAGCAAGCTCACCCTTGATGTAGTCAATCATAATCCACAAATTTGTATATATACAATTTCCTAAACGGCTTTTCCACCTTTTTTATTGTATTTGCATAAAAAAAACGTATTTTATGTACGTTTTTCCATATTATTTTGTATCTTTGCAGCAATATTACTAACTTATCTTTAAAACTATGAGAAAAACATATTTATTTGCACTACTGTGTTTCGCCTTATTTTCACAAGGAGCGTGGGCACAGGAAAACACCGTCGCCTTTAACGAGACGTTCGATACAAACGAAACAAACGGCGGGCGTGATGGTGATTTCGGCAAAAACGTAGGCTCTGGAGCAGTCCATTACGTTAATGACGGTTGGACTGGAAATAGCAGTAATAAAATCTATAGTGCCTTTAAATGCATCAGATTTGGAACAGGATCTGACAATGGTGTTTGTACCACACCTGCTGTTTCCCTAACAAACACAACACATGCCTTGTTAACTTTTAGTGCTGCGGGATGGTATGGATCTACAAAAAACAATTTGACCATCACCGCCAATGATGGTGTAACAATATCAGGAGACACAAACATTGAACTAGTAAATGAAGAATGGAACGACTATAGTGTTCTCATTACGCTTACAACCGCCGAAAACATCCAAATAACATTTACAGGTAAACGGGGATTCCTTGACGATGTTGTAGTTAGGAACATAAACACCGTACCCGCTCCCACATTGGAAGACGACTGCCAATTTTGGCCACATACGACAGAGACAAAAGCTACTAAAACTATTACACTGACACCTCTGAACTATGCACCGATACGCTATACAACAGATGGGACCACGCCATCTACTAATAGTGGTATACTAGCGACAGAAACCACAAACATTAATATTGAAGGAACCACTACCATAAATGCCATTGCATTCGTGGGAGATATAACGAGTAGTGTTACGACGAGAACATACAGCCAAGGAGAAACTGTCAACAGTATTTCAGCTTTCAAAGCTAAGAACGATAATGATGAGGTCCGACTGTTTATTGCAGATAATGCCAACGCCCGTGTACTACACGGAACAGATGGAAAGATGTACCTAAGAGACAATACTGGTACACTTTGTATGGACTTCGGAACAACGGCTACATTTAATCCAACACCTGCTCACAACCAGCATGTGGCAGGATGGATAGTCGGCAAGAAGCAGACAATCAATGGTTTACCCAAACTGTTGGCAACAGATAATACCCGAACCAACTACCTGGCTCTAGCTGCGCCCGTTACAGAAGCAGCAACAACCCCAGTAGCTATTGCCACCAATGAAATAGGTGACCATGTCGGTGAATGGGTAACAATGGAAAATGTACGTAATAGCAATACGATTGCCGTTACAGGCATCTATGATAATGCATTGGTCGATGTTTCTGGTATCATAACGGCTAACAACACTATCAGTCCCGTAGATTATAACGATATCGAACCTATAGTTTATGTCATTGACGAGGACGAGAATTTTGTCTCACCAAATAGCAACATTGTTAATGCAACGTTGCGGTTGAAGCGCACACTGAAGGCCGGCATTTGGAATACATTTACTATTCCCATGGATTTACCCATCGCATCAAACATAGCAGGCAAATACCGAAGTTATACAGACGTCAATGGTGATGTTCTAATATTCAGCGAAGCCAGCAGCATCGAAGCAGGGAAACCCTATCTGGTAAAACCAGATGTAGACATTGCAAATCCCGTTTTCACTGGCACATTGAGCGCCACGCCAGCACAGAATGTAGAACAGACTGGCAGTAATATCGCTTTCAAAGGTATCTACTCGCCAACAGAACTGAAAACAGACAAAACGGAACAGTTCCTGACTGCCAGTGGCAAATTAGGTTATCCCAGCAGCAGTTCTACTGCGACACTGAAGGGTATGCGTGCTTATTTCTATGTACCAGCAGGCACTGAGGCCCGTGTATTTATTGAAGGTGAGGATATCACTGGTATCGAGCAAATTGATAATATAAAATTGGCTGTAGAGAATTATTACAACCTCAATGGTCAACGCATATCAAAGCCCACCAAAGGCTTATATATTGTAAATGGCAAGAAAGTTGTTATCAAATAAATCAAGGAGGACTGAAGTATGAAAAAGAATTATATCAATCCAACTATAGAGATTCACAAGATGGCAACAACAAAGATGTTGATGGGATCCATCACAGAAGTGGGCGATGATCTAAACGTTATTATCTCATCTGATCCAGAAATGGAAGATGCCACAGATGCCGTATCACGTGAGGACGACTTTGACTGGACATCATTCATTATAATATTCGTATTCAGCTTATTCGGGCTGAACATGTCAGCACAAACCGCAGTTACCGTTGAGCCTGCAGGACCTCCAGCTGACGGTAAAAAGCATACTATGACCTTGTATCTAAAAGATGTAAATAGTACACAGATATCATATAACGTTGTTGACTTGGAACACGTTACTTATTTGGAAGGTGTCGGCATGAAGGTGTATTTGAAGAATTCCACAACATCCATTGATTATCTGTATTCACAGATCACCAAGATTGACTATGTGCCAGACAACAACATTAATGCCAACTGGACGAAAGTGGGAGAATCAATGTGGACAAACTATCCCGAAGCATGGCGACTTGAATACCCGCAGGTAAGTTATAATAACCTATCACCTACTAAAGACGGAGCAGAGACTAAGAACCAGATTATCGTTAAAAGTACAAATGACTTTGGCATAACCTATTCATTAGAATGGGATAATTCTAAAATTGCCAATCGTTGGACATGCTACCAACTGCATGCCGGTAACACCATGTCAAGTGTAAAACGTAACGACGACTTCAAAGCAGATTCAGAAGTAGCCATTTCATCTGAGCTTGCAGACTACAGCAATAGCGGTTTCTCCCGTGGTCACCTTTGTCCATCAGCAGATCGATTGTGCTCAAAGGACCAGAACAAGCAGACCTTTTTCCTGACTAATATGCAGCCACAATATCAGTCGCACAATGGTGGTCTGTGGAGCCGATTGGAAGACGAGGTGCGTCAGTTTGCCACCGACAACAGCAAGACAAATGCAACCTGTGACACGCTCTATGTTGTCAAAGCCGCAACAATTACTGACAAAGTAACTATTAACAATACTGAAACTGATGGCGTTTATTATAACGATGGGCATACTGCTTATCAGCTATGTAACAACCGCCTGCTCATTCCCAAGTACTTCTACATGGCCCTGCTCCATTATAACAAGGAGACAGATACCTATCAGGCACTGGCATTCTGGACAGACCACATTAGTACTACACAGTCGGTAGCAAACCTTGGTGATTATGCCATCAGCATTGACGAATTGGAGCAGAGAACGGGCATTGATTTCTTCTGCAACCTACCGGATGACATAGAAAACGAAGTGGAATCATCACTCGACTTAAACTTCTGGCATTTAACAAAAACAAACCAATAAAAGAAAAAAAGTAGAAAAATGTAACGTATTTCAAAGAAATAGTGTAACTTTGCACACGAAAAAGCGGCAAAAGCTAATTTTTCGCAACAATGTCAACACAAATAAATGTAAAAAGACAATGAAAAAGATTCGTGCAGCCGTAGTAGGTTACGGCAACATTGGTAAGTACACTATCCAGGCCCTTGAGGCCGCCCCCGACTTTGAAATCGCTGGTGTAGTGCGCAGAAATGGAGCAGCAGACAAACCCATCGAACTGACTCCTTATGAGGTTGTAAAGGATATTAAGGAGCTGAAGGATGTCGATGTGGCCATTTTGGCTACCCCTACCCGTTCTTGCGAGGATTATGCCAAGCAGATTGTTCCGCTGGGTATCAACACCGTTGACTCATTCGATATCCACACTCAGATTCGTGGCTATCGCGAGCGTCAGATGGAACTAAACAAGCAGACAGGTACCGTCAGCGTCATTGCCGCCGGTTGGGATCCAGGTTCCGATTCGATAGTACGTACACTGATGCAGAGTCTTGCCCCTAAAGGTCTGAGTTATACCAACTTCGGTCCAGGTATGTCAATGGGACACAGTGTCTGCGCCCGTTCAAAGGCTGGAGTAAAGAATGCACTGTCAATGACCATTCCTTTGGGTGAAGGTATTCACCGTCGCATGGTATATGTAGAGTTGGAAGACGGCTACACACTGGAGCAGGTTACAAAGGACATCAAAGCTGACCCCTACTTCGCCAACGACGAAACTCACGTTTTCCAGGTAGAAAGTGTTGACGATGTTCGTGATATGGGTCACGGCGTACACTTGGTGCGTAAGGGCGTTAGCGGACAGACCCAGAACCAGCGTCTGGAATTCAACATGCAGATTAACAACCCCGCCTTGACTGCTCAGGTACTGGTCAACGTCGCACGTGCATCAAAGCGCTTACAACCAGGCTGTTACACGATGATTGAGATTCCGGTTATCGATATGTTGCCAGGTGACCGTGCCGACCTTATCGAGCATTTAGTATAAGACAAGTAAAACAAGATTATTCTAGGTGGTTCTGGACTGTTCCAGAGCCACCTATGACTTTTTATCAACATTTTACTACACACGAACCTTAATAAAAAGGCAAAAAATCATAATTTCTTTGGTTTTTTGCATGCTAATTCGTACCTTTGCACCCTATATTATATAGATTATGGGAAAGATTATCGCATTAGCAAACCAGAAAGGCGGTGTGGGTAAGACCACTACCACCATTAACCTTGCCGCATCACTGGCTACCCTGGAAAAGAGTGTACTCGTTGTTGATGCCGATCCACAGGCTAACGCTTCAAGTGGTTTAGGTGTCAATATTCAGGAAGTAGATTGTTCACTCTATGAGTGCATCATCGACAAAGCTGATGTTCGCGACGCCATATATACAACCGACATTGACGGACTGGATATTATCCCCAGTCATATCGACTTGGTAGGTGCAGAGATTGAGATGCTCAACCTAAACAACCGTGAGCGCGTCATCAGCAAACTGCTGGAACCTATTCGTAACGAATACGACTACATCTTGATAGACTGCTCACCCTCGTTGGGTCTGATTACCGTTAACGCTCTTACAGCAGCTGACTCCGTGATTATCCCTGTACAGTGTGAATACTTTGCGCTAGAGGGTATCTCGAAATTGCTGAACACCATCAAAATCATCAAGACGAAGCTGAACCCCAAATTGGAAATCGAAGGTTTCCTGCTGACGATGTACGACTCTCGTCTGCGTCTGGCTAACCAGATTTACGACGAGGTAAAGCGTCACTTCCAGGAGTTGGTCTTCAAAGCCGTCATCCAGCGAAACGTCAAGTTGTCAGAGAGTCCTTCACACGGACTGCCCGTCATTCTATATGACGCAGACTCCACAGGTTCGAAGAACCACTTGGCTTTAGCCAAAGAGATTATTTCAAAGAATTCTAAGTCGTAATAACGATATAACGGAACTACGTTATAACGAAAAGATAAGAATATGGCCGTAAAGAAGAAATTTGCAAGCAATGTACTAGGACGCGGACTGGATGATATCGGTACAGGTCGCGGACTGGATGCGTTGATAGATACCAGCGAGGTTCATACTGAGGGAAGCTCGAACCTCAACGAGATAGAAATATCACAGATAGAGCCGAACCCCAACCAACCTCGCCGTGAGTTTGATCAGGACGCGTTACAGGAGTTGGCTACCAGCATTCGCGAGTTGGGTATCATTCAACCCATTACCCTGCGCAAGGTTAATGGAGAGAAATACCAAATCATCGCCGGTGAGCGCCGTTGGCGCGCCTCCCAATTGGCAGGGCTTACCAAGATTCCCGCCTACATTGTTACCGTAGAGGACCAGAACGCCATGGAGATGGCACTGGTAGAGAATATCCAGCGTGAGGATCTAAACGCTATCGAGATAGCACTGGCCTACCAGCATTTGGCCGACGAGACAGGAATGACACAAGCTAAGATTTCAGAGCGTGTAGGCAAAAGTCGTGCTGCTGTCACCAACTATATGCGTCTGCTGAAATTACCTGCACAGGTGCAGATAGCATTGAAGAACCACGAGATAGAAATGGGTCACGCCCGTGCGCTGTTAGCCATCGATAGTCCCTCGCAACAGATTAAGCTCTTCAAGGAAGTACAGGTACACCAATACTCCGTCCGTCAGGTAGAGGAAATGGTACAGACACTGAAGAATGGCGTTGATATCAAGACTGCCAAAGGTAAGATACAGTCACGCACAAAACTTCCAGAGGAGTTCAATATCTTACGCGACCGTCTGTCCGCCTTCTTTCAGTCGAAGGTACAGATGACCTGTTCACCTAAAGGCAACGGAAAGATAACCATCCAGTTTGATAACGAAGAACAGCTGGAACATATCATGAATGCACTGGACGGAGCCAATGGGTAGGCTTTTGGTAATCATAGTAACTATTGCGATGGCCATGACATGCCACGCACAAGAGGAGGCGAAGCAAGTTAATGCGACGCCAAACTCTGAGTTGCTGTCAGCAAACGACACGCTTCGCACTGATGAAGTTTCTATCATGGTTGACTCCACTAAGCAGGCAAAGGTGAAAGTTCCTCGCGACTGGTCAACATGGAAGCCCAATCCGCAACGCGCCCTTTGGTTGGCATTAGTGATACCTGGTGCCGGACAGATTTACAACCGCAAATACTGGAAGCTCCCAATATTCTACGGAGGATTCATGGGATGTATCTATGCGCTGACGTGGAACAATATGATGTACAAGGACTATTCACAAGCCTACCTCGACATCATGGACAATGACCCCAACACTGCCAGCTATAATAAGTTCCTACACTTGGGTGTACAGATTACAGATGCCAATATGAAGCGCTATCAGGAACTCTTCAAGGGTCGTAAAGACAAGTACCGTCGCTGGCGCGATATGAGCATCTTCGTGATGATTGGTGTCTATGCGCTGTCTGTCATCGATGCCTATGTCGATGCAGAACTGTCGGAATTTGACATTTCCAAGGACCTCAGTCTGGAGATACATCCTACTATCATCCCCAACCGAGGAGGCGGCAATCCATTACAAGCGCAGTCGGTGGGACTCAGCTGTTTTCTGAATTTTTAAAAGAATAACCAAAACGAAATAAGACGATTGATGAATAAGAAACTACTGTTGATATTTTGCATGTTACTGATGGTGTCCACCACATGGGCACAGGTCTATGACAACGATGATGACGAGTCATCTGAAGAAGATGAGATAACCGTAATCGACCCTGAAGGCAATGAGGAGGTTATCGAGTTTCCCGAGGCCATGACCTACGACCTGGACAGTCTGCTCAATCTCTATATGGCAAAGACCTACCTTGATGAGCCTGACGACTGTAACATGAAGAATGTCAATCCTACTTATAGCAAGGAGGACTACGTAGACCGTCTATATCGCATGCCATGCGTGATGGAAATGGCATACAATGATGTCGTGCAGAAGTTCATTGACCGCTACAGCGGACGTTTACGCCACTCTATCAGTTACATGTTGGGTGCATCCAATTTCTATATTCCCATCTTTGAAGAAGCATTAGAGACCTACCAGTTACCGCTGGAACTGAAATATCTTCCAATCATTGAGTCAGCACTCAACCCCAAGGCAGTATCACGCGTAGGTGCTACTGGCTTGTGGCAGTTTATGCTAGCCACTGGTAAGCAATACGGACTGCAAGTCAACTCACTCGTTGACGAGCGACGTGACCCCGTCAAGTCATCGTATGCTGCCGCCCGCTACCTCAGCGATCTCTATAAAATCTTTGGTGACTGGAATCTCGTTATTGCAGCCTACAACTGTGGTCCTGCCAATATCAACAAAGCCATCCACAGGGCTAATGGCACAACAAAAGGACAGGACCAAACAGCCAACGGTCAGCAGTTGAACAAAGACTACTGGCACATCTACCCCTATCTGCCCAAGGAAACGCGTGGTTACGTGCCAGCCTTCATCGCTGCCAACTACATCATGACCTACTACTCACAGCATAACATATGTCCGATGACCACCCGTCTGCCAGCCAAGACTGACACCATCATGGTCAATCGCAACATCCATTTGGAGCAGGTGGCCGAAGTAGTAGGCATTAACATCGACCTATTGCGCTCACTGAACCCTATGTATCGCCGCGATATTGTGCCAGGCGCTACCGAGCTGTCGCCCATCCGTCTGCCACAGACAGAAGTAGGCCGTTTCATCGACTTGCAAGACAGCATCTGCAACTATCGCGTCAACGAGTTACTCAACAAGCGCACCGAAGTAGAGGTAAAGGACGACGTACCCACTTATTATCATAAGAGCAAACGCTATTCCAAGCGCCGTAGCGCTCGTTACTCAAAGCGCCGTGCTACCGCGACAAAACGTCGCAGTTCAGCCACTAAGCGCCGTAGTACGGCTCGCAAGCGCAGGAGAAGATAAAGACTGGTTGAGGGTTAAATGTTAATGGTTAACAGTTAAAGAAAGAACTGGGAGGAAACAACTATGGATGAAGAGCAGATTATGCGTGAAGCCGCAGACGACAAACTGATTAACGACGCATTCCAACGACTGCTGGATAACTACTTGTCATCGCGCCACCGTAAAAAGGTAGATATCATCACCAAGGCATTCAACTTTGCCCGTCAGGCTCACAAAGGTGTGCGCCGACTCAGTGGCGAGCCTTATATCATGCACCCCATCGCTGTAGCACAGATAGCCTGCGAGGAGGTAGGACTAGGGTCTACCAGTATCTGTGCTGCCTTGCTCCACGATGTTGTTGAAGACACCGATTACACCACAGAGGACATCGAGAACATCTTCGGTCCGAAGATTGCTCAGATTGTTGACGGATTGACAAAGATTTCTGGTGGTATCTTCGGCGAGCAGGCCTCCGCACAGGCAGAGAATTTCAAGAAGCTGCTGCTCACCATGAGTGAGGACATCCGTGTTATCCTCATCAAGATCTGTGACCGTTTGCACAATATGCGCACCCTGGAGTCGCAACCTGCCAACAAGCAGTATAAGATTGCTGGCGAGACGCTCTACATTTATGCGCCCTTGGCAAACCGCCTAGGTCTCAACAAGATTAAGTCAGAACTGGAGAATCTCTCCTTCCAATACGAACACCCCGAAGAGTATAATGCCATCAAGGCAAAACTTGCCAGTACAGAAGCCTCACGTCATGAACTTTTCGACGAGTTCACAGCTCCCATCGAAGAGTCGCTGAACAAAATGGGTGTACAATACCATATCAAAGAGCGTGTCAAGACCCCCTACTCCATTTGGAGTAAGATGCAGAACAAGCATGTTACCTTTGACGAGGTCTACGACATTCTGGCTGTGCGTATCATCTTCACCCCTAACAACCGTGAGGAAGAAATCAATGAATGTTTCAACATCTACGTTGCCATCTCAAAGATTTACAAGAGTCATCCCGATCGTCTGCGCGACTGGCTCTCTCACCCCAAAGCCAATGGTTACCAGGCACTGCACGTCACCCTAATGTCCAAGCAAGGACGCTGGATTGAGGTACAGATACGCTCCGACCGTATGGACGAGATTGCCGAGCAAGGCTTTGCCGCCCACTGGAAATATAAAGACGGTGTAGAAGAAGAATATACGGAGGACGAGACAGAGCTTAACGACTGGCTACGCACCATCAAGGAGATTCTCGACGATCCACAGCCAGACGCTATGGACTTTCTCGATGCCATCAAGCTCAACCTCTTTGCATCAGAGATATTCGTCTTTACGCCTAAAGGCGAAATCAAGACCATGCCAACAGGCTGTACTGCACTAGACTTTGCCTTCTCTATTCATACTTTCCTGGGCTCTCACTGTATTGGTGCCAAAGTCAACCACAAGCTGGTGCCACTGAGTCATAAGTTACAAAGCGGCGACCAGGTGGAAATACTCACCTCCAAAGCCCAGCACGTACAACCTTCATGGATTAACTTCGTGTCCACCGCCAAAGCCAAGGGTAAGATACAGGCCATCCTGCGCCATAACAGCCGTGAATTCCAGAAACAAGGAGAAGAGCTATTCAGTGAGTTCTTGAAGAAGAACAGCATCAACGATATTCCTAATGCCGCAGAACTGCTGACGGAGTTCCACGAAATACGTAATCGCGAAGAGTTCTTCCAAGCTATTGGCGAAAAGACCATCCTATTGGGTGATAAAGACGTTGATGAACTGTTGGGCAAAAATGGTATCGACAAGCGTGGCTGGCGTAAATTCGTGCCCTTCCTCGACAGAGGCAAGCAGAAAAAAGTTGCCGAAGAGCAGACTGATTTATTTGTGGTACCGGAGAAGTTCAATCGCAAGAAACCAATCTTCATCACCGACGACAATATCAAACAATACAAGTTTAAACACTGTTGCCACCCTATCCCAGGCGACGATGTGCTGGGATTCATCGATGGTAAGCACCAGATAGAGATTCACAAGCGCGCCTGTCCCGTTGCCGCTAAGCTCAAGGCCAGCTATGGCAACCGCATCCTTGATGCCAAGTGGGATATGCACAAGAAACTCTTCTTCGACGCTACCATCCGTTTGCAGGGTATCGACCGTGTCGGCATGCTGCTCGACATCTCGCAGATCATCTCCTCCCAGATGAACGTCAACATCCACAAGCTCACCATTGCCAGTGAAGAAGGTGTCTTCGACGGCACGGTAGAACTACGTGTCCACGACCGCGACGATGTACGCAACATCATCAACCAACTGAAAAAGATTGCCGACATCCAAGATGTGACGCAAATCATGTAAGAAATAAAGAAACAAACTACAACAGAAATGAAACTACTACTATCATTCATTTGCGCCATATGGGGCTGCATTGCCGTCTATGGTGCTAATCCTTACGACAATCCGGATACGATTGTAGTGGCTCGTGACGGAACAGGTCAGTTCCGCAATGTGAGCGATGCCATTGAGGTGTGCCGTGCCTTTATGGACTACCACAAGGTCATATATATAAAGAAAGGTATATATAAGGAGAAGCTAATCATTCCTCAATCACTGACCAACATTGAGCTTTGTGGCGAAAGTCGTGATGAGACCATCATCACATGGGACGACCATGCCAATATCAATAAGATGGGCACCTTCCGCACCTATACCGTCAGAGTGGAAGGTAGTCAGATAACCTTCAAGAACCTCACCATCGAGAACAACTCCGCGCGCTTGGGGCAAGCCGTAGCCTTACACACTGAAGGCGATATGCTGGTATTCATCGGCTGTCGTTTCCTGGGACATCAGGATACCATCTATACAGGTAATGCCCGCACCCGTCTCTACTTCAGGGACTGCTACATCGAGGGTACCACAGACTTCATCTTCGGTCCATCAACAGCGTGGTTTGAGCACTGTGAAATCTTCTGTAAGGCCGACTCATACATCACTGCCGCCTCAACACCCAAGGATGTACCTTACGGGTATATCTTCAACCAGTGTATTATCCGCTGCGCAGAGGGTGTCGAGAAAGTATACTTGGGCCGTCCATGGCGTGACTACGGCTACACACTGTTCATGAATTGCGACCTACCCCGCCAGATACGTCCTGAGGGGTGGCACCACTGGCAGAAAGAACGCGAGCAGACTGCCCGCTACCTGGAGTATAACAACTATGGTGAGGGAGCTGCTACTGCTCAACGTGTTTCATGGAGTCGCCAGCTAACAAAGAAAGAGGCCTCGAAGATTACCCCCGAGGCCGTATTCACAATCAATCATGCTTGGCACTACTGCAAGTAGTCCATTTGGCGCTTTAGTGCCTGCAAGTCATCACGCACGCCGATGAGTCGGGTCAACACCTCTGCCCTACGGTCAGCGCCGTCACGATTGCTATTGATAATCTTCTTCGCAGCCGCTAATTTGAAGCCACGCACCTTCACCAGATTATGGATAAGGCGTATCTGCTCAATATCCTTTTCCTGATACTGGCGAATTTTAGCAGGACCGCTCGTCTTCGGTTTCAGATATGGGAATTCCTGTTCCCAGTAGCGCAATGTACTCTCGTTGATGCCGAACATTTCGGCAACCTCTTTGATAGAGTAGTACAATTTCAGGTTTTTGTTCAGATTCAGTGCCATACTTTACTTACTTTCTGTATGTGTCTTGATTGTGACTATTGACTTACCGTTGCCGTGACACGGGCAGCACCTGCAGGAGACTGCTGGTCCTTACCAAAGTTCAGACCGTACTTGCCCTCTGGCATGTCGCTCAGCACGAAGGTTGTACACTTGCGGCCAGCTTCAATCTTGTCTGTGGCGGCAGTCTTTGCAGCAGTAGCAGCTACGTCGAGCAGAGCACCCAGAAGCCCCTTGCTACCTGTATTGACACTGGTATCTATTTTGACCTTACCCTCACGCTGGTAGAGTGTCTCGCCTGTAACTGCCGAACGAAGGATATACTCCACCTCAACAGTCAGCGTACCACCGATATTGCTACGGCTCCACGACTTGATGATGGTAAACATGGCGGCATCAGCACCCAACACATTGCGGAACTGTGCCAGACTACCCTCCAGGAAGTTCTCAGCATCGTAGGCGCTCTCGGCCTGGAACATTTCCATGGTCAGCATGGGCGAGAAAACATAGTAACCTTTCTCACAGAGCGGTGTGTACATCGTGGTATAAAAGAAGTCCTTGGCATCCACATGGGTGGTACGGTTGATGGGAGGCATCACAACAATGCTGGTAGGTTTCTCCTCGTACATCTTCGGATAGCGGGCTTCACGCGTCAGAGACGATGACGTGGCACATGAGACCATCGTCAGTGCCACAAAGGCTATTGCAATATAGTTCTTCATTTCTCCAGTTGTTTGATGATTCGTGAAATAAACTTCTCTGACTCAGGATAGAGGGCTATCTCTTGCTTCAGCAGGGTCAGACCCTCCTGCTTCTGGCCGGACTTGACCAACAGATAACCGTATTCAGCATTCACTCCCGGAGGCGCCACTTGGCGGGCTCCCTTCTGCATGTTAATCACCTTCTTGTACTGCTCCATTGCGGCAGCGAGTTTCTCATCTGAAGCACGCTTCGTATACTGATAGGTAGCATCCTCAGAGTCGTACCACGTGTACAAATCTGGCTGTACGGTACCGCATGACGCAAGAGTCAGCACGGTAACAGCAGCTATAAACAACTTCTTCATGGCAGATTGATAACTTTGGTTTCTTGATTCGACAGAAATACTTCCTTATCATAGAGCGTCTTACCCCTGAAAGTAACCTTCAGGTGACGACGACCAATACCTACGCCATACTGGTAGCCTTTACGGTTGGCCACCTTAGGCTTGACGACCTTGGCATCGAATTGTGTGCCGTCTATATCGACCTGCACAGGATACTGACCATTACCATAGGTTTCCAATGGTCCCACAAAAACGAGGTAAGCCTGATCCTCCACACCTGTCTGCATAGCGACAGGATAGCTGCTCTTACATCCTACCAGCATCAGGGCGGCGAGAGCTATTGTACACAGTAATAGTTTCTTCATTTCTTAATCTCCTCTATATAATAATCGTTCAACTTCTTTGCGTCAACAGGTGTCGAGCCATTATACTCCACAAACGAGTACTCGGTCTCAGGAGTATCACCACCAGTAGCCGTTACGGTTACAGTACCAATCTGCTTACCCGGCAATTCAATCATCAAACCGGTCTGTGGGTTCTTCACCTTTTTACCACGAGTCTTTACGGCAAACGTGTCGCCTTCCTTGATGCCTTGACTACCACCACCGGCTATCATCTGTGCATCATCATCGTAGGTAAGGAAGAAGGTGCGCCAAGGTTTGTCAGTACACTTGTTGATGATATTCTCCACCAACTGACCGATGGCCTCCGAGATGGCCTTGTCGCTCAGTGTTGCATCATAGTCGGCACGTCCGCCCACGCCCAGTGTACTTTTGGAGGTAATCTGTGCCTGTCCCTTGGCCTCGTCAGAATAGACAATAAGACCTGTCGAAACATCGACCAGACGGATAGCAACGGCAGCCTCTACAGTCTGCATCTTCGTAGAGGTAAAAACACCTTCCTTACCTGTGTTCTTACGACCGAACTGCGTGATGGAACCAATAATCATATAGTCGGCACCAATGGTCTGCAGGCCGTTGTCACTCTTCTTGGCTTCTTCCAAGAGCTGGGCCAAGTCGCTACGTTCCAGCAACAGAAATTTGTCCGATGCTGCGAGTTTTGCAGACAGAATATCCAGTGCCTGCTTACCCATGGGGTCGTTCTCCTTGTCGTAGAAGATGCCCTTGGCATACTGTGTCTCGTTAGAGAAACGGCCTATGGCCACCTTTCTCTTGATGGTTTTACCGTCAGGAGCCTGAGTGGGCTTGGCGGTCTCTACAATCTGCGTTTTGCGCTGTGCCTGCGAACTTGTGGCAAGAGCAGCCAGCAGAACGGCCACACAAAGAATTCTTTTCATAATAGGTTGTTTTTAATTGGTTATTTATTTGTTCTTAAATGCTTCTACCTGGCTACGGATGAGTTCCTCGTCGTCGAAGTAGTTGATACGCATGGCCTGACGAACCTCGTCCATGGTCTGGGCGGCAGTCTCGCGGGCCTTCTCAGTACCCTTCTTCAGGATATTATAGATTTCAGGGATGTCCTGCTCCAACTCATGACGGCGCTGGCGCATAGGCTCCAGGAACTCGTTTAGTATCTGGTTCAGGAATTTCTTGCACTTCATATCGCCCAGGCCTCCACGACGGTAGTGGTCCTTCAACTCATCAAGGTTCTGGTATTCAGGCCAGTATAATGCGAAATGCTCAGGCTTCGAGAACGCGTCAAGATAGGTAAATACGGCGTTGCCCTCGACGTGCCCCGGGTCATTCAGATTGATGTGCTCAGGATCGGTGTACATGGAACGAACCTTCTGCCATACAGTATCAGCATCGTCAGACAAGTAGATGCAGTTGCCCAGCGACTTCGACATTTTCTCCTTGCCGTCCGTTCCTGGCAGGCGACGTGCAGTAGCATTCTCAGGCAGCATGATATTTGGCTCCACCAGTACGGGAGCATAGACTTGATTGAAGCGACGCACCAGTTCACGCGTCACCTCAAGCATCGGTTCCTGATCCTCACCGGCAGGCACCGTAGTAGCCTTGAACAGCGTGATGTCGGCAGCCTGCGACACGGGGTAGCAGAAGAAGCCCAAGGGGATGCTTTCACCCTCGAAACCACGCATCTTCACCTCCGTCTTCACAGTTGGGTTACGCTGTACGCGGCTCACCGAGACAAGGTTCATCAGATAGGTGGTCAGTTCAGCCAATTCGGTAATCTGACTTTGTATAAATAGTGTGCACTTCTCTGGATCCAAGCCTGCGGCCAGGTAATCCAGTGCCACGTTGATGATGCTCTGACGAATCTTCTCTGGATTGTCAGCATTATCTGTCAAGGCCTGTACATCGGCCATAAATACAAACATCTTGTCATAGTCGCCAGCGTTCTGCAATTCTACGCGGCGACGCAGCGATCCGATATAGTGACCCAAGTGCAACTTACCTGTTGGACGGTCACCTGTAAGTATAATCTTTCCCATTTTCTTGTTATAATATCTAGTTCTGACTGCAAAAGTACAAAAAAATGAGCGAACCACCAACGATTCGTCCACCTTTTTCTTTCATTTTCATATTACAACAGCTAAAGGCACTGTGCAATCGATTTTGCACGGTTTTAAAAAAAAGGTAAGGCGAGAAGAAACAAGATAAAGGAAAAAGTAGTATATTTGCAAAAGAAAATACTAACTCAAGACGTAATATGAAAAGATTATTCCTATTTACAGCTATTTTTATTGCGAACATTTTGACCATGAGTGCAGCGACGAAACAGACGATTACACGTATTGACCCCACCGACTGGTTTGTGGGATTGAAGAACCCTAGAGTGCAGCTGATGGTCTACGGTAAGGGCATCCGCAACACCGAGCAGGTGACGACGGACTACCCAGGCGTTACCATCGAAGACATCGTAAGACTGGATTCACCGAACTATCTGCTGGTATACCTGAACTTAAAGGATGCGAAGCCAGGCATAATGAAACTCACATTCCAAGTGAAGAATGAAAAAGGGAAAGTTAAGAGTGAGATAGTGAGCTACCAGCTAAAACAGCGCGAGATGAGCGGTGACAAGCGTCAGGGTTTCGACATCAGTGACGTACTCTACCTGCTAATGCCCGACCGCTTTGCACAGGGAGCCAACCATCAAGCACAGATAAAAGGCATGCGCACCTACAAGGAAGACCGCACGGCTCCATCGCTTCGACATGGCGGAGACTTGGAGGGACTGCAGCAGCACCTAGACTACTTCACCGAGCTAGGCGTGACAGCGCTGTGGTTTACGCCTATTCTGGAGAACGACTCACCCGATCAGGGCCAGTGGTCCACCTATCACGGCTACGCCTGCACGGACTACTATCGAGTAGACCCTCGCTTTGGTACCAATGAGCAGTATCGCCAACTGATTGATGCTTGCCACAAGAAAGGCATGAAAGTGGTTATGGACATGATTTTCAACCACTGCGGTTTTGAGCACCCCTGGGTGGCCGACCTACCCTCGAAGGACTGGTTGAACCTGCCAGGATGGTTGGAACAATCGGGAGGTACCAGTGACTCACGTGGCACCGATTTCCTGCAGACCTCGTATAAGTTGACACCCGTATTGGACCCCTACGCCTCAGAGGTGGATATGCGCGAGACTACGGAAGGATGGTTCGTCAGCACCATGCCCGACCTGAACCAGAACAATCCGCACCTGATGCGCTATCTCATCCAGAACAGTATTTGGTGGATAGAGACCGCTGGCATCGACGGTATCCGCATGGACACCTATCCGTATGCCTTCCGTAAGCCGATGGCACAGTGGATGAAGGAACTGGACGAGGAGTACCCCAACTTCAACACTGTGGGCGAGACATGGGTGACAGAGCCCGCCTACACTGCAGCCTGGCAGAAGGACTCGAAACTGTCGGAGGAGAACAGTTATCTGAAAACCGTCATGGATTTCTCGTTCCAAGAGAAACTCGACTCTGCCAAGCACGAGATTACCGATAGCTGGTGGCGC
Organism: uncultured Bacteroidales bacterium; assembly: GCA_902772585.1. Taxonomy (GTDB): domain Bacteria; phylum Bacteroidota; class Bacteroidia; order Bacteroidales; family Bacteroidaceae; genus Prevotella. The sequence continues at coordinate 76,277 of CACYBB010000003.1, forward strand.
GGATTCAATCGTCTGTATAACTCATTCTGCTACGACTACCTCTACCCCAACCCATCGAGCGTAATGGCATTCTTGGACAATCACGACACCGATCGTTTTCTAGGTGACGGGCAGGACATCACGGCACTGAAACAAGGTCTGGCACTGTTGCTTACCGTACGTCGCATACCTCAGCTCTACTATGGTACCGAGATTATGATGAACGGCACCAAGGCCCAGACCGATGGACATGTACGCAAGGACTTCCCTGGCGGATTCCCTGGCGATGCACATAACGCCTTCACTCGTGAGGGTCGCACAAAGATAGAGAACGAGATGTTCGACTGGCTCTCTAAACTGCTACACTGGCGTCAGGGCAACGAGACCATCATTCGCGGCTATCAGACCCAGTTTATACCCTATAATGGTGTCTATGTCGTAGCTCGTCGCTGGCATCGTCATGGTGTCATCACCATTATCAACGGTACGCGCCGCAATGCTACAATGGAGATGAAGCGCTATGCAGAGCTCTTCGATTCCGATCAAACCATGGGCGAGGATGTCATTACCGGACAGAAATACAGTCTGCGCGAGAACCTGCCCTTAAAACCCCGTCAAGCCCTGATATTGGAGTACTAAACGAAAAAAGACAGTAGTTTTCTTGTTTTTTTAGAAAAAAGTGCGTATCTTTGCCCTGTTGAAAAGATACTAACTAACAATCTTATATTCTATGAAAACAAGACTACTACTGTTATCGTTATTTATTGCTTGCGGTTGTGGTGCCTGGGCACAGGGACCCAATGGTTCTAACACGTATTATCAGAATGCTGATGGAAAGAAAGGTGCCGCGCTGAAGACGGCGCTATGCGGCATCATTTATAACCATACTGAACGCTCGTATGGAGATCTATGGACAGACTTTAAGTCTACAGACGCTCGTGAAGATGGCAAAGTATGGGATATGTATTCTGGCACCAGCAACTTTACTTTTGAAAACGACCAGGACAAAGGCAGTGGAGGAACTGTAGAGGGTGACAAGTTTAATCGTGAACATTCTTTTCCCAACAGTTGGTTTGGTGGAAATAAAAATACCCCAATGTACACAGACCTCCACCATATGTATCCTACAGACAAACTCGTAAACAACAAGCGTGGTAATAACCCCTTTGGGGAAACAAATGGCGAAAGCTATACGTCGAATGAAGGTTTCAGTAAATTAGGCCAATGTACCTATCCTGGGTTTTCTGGTATTGTTTTTGAACCCAATGACATCTACAAAGGCGACTTTGCACGCACTTATTTCTATATGGTCACTTGCTATGAGGAACAAATACCTACTTGGTATGTCAATTTTGGTGTTGACAAAAATGGCCAAGATACAGGCGTAAAAGCTACCCTCGATGGCAACACCTATCCTGGTCTTAGCTCGTGGCAACTGGCTATGCTGATGAAATGGGCAAAGAATGACCCCGTCAGCGAGAAGGAGACAAACCGCAACAATGCCGTCTATGGCATTCAGAACAACCGCAACCCATTTATCGACTATCCTGGTTTGGAAGAGTATATTTGGGGCGACAAGCAGGATGTAGCATTCAGCTACGACAACTACAATGGTAGTGCCGCTATTTATGACGTACAGACCAACACTGTCTCTGGCCAGCGCGTCATCTACAACCTGCGTGGTCAGCGTGTGACGAATCCTACTCGTGGCATCTATATTGTAGATGGCAGAAAGGTCGTGATTGGAGAATAAGTTAATTAGCTATAATTAAGGGCTGCAAATTTGGTAGATATTGAAAGAATTTCTACCTTTGCAGCCCTTTGCGTTTCTTGATGCACATCAAGTCCGTGAGGGCAAGACTGAATTATTATCATAATTTGAAGTATATGAAAAAGATTTTGTTATTGCTGTCACTCATGGTTGTCACCATGACGATGATGGCTGTTCCTGCCAAGCGTGGCGTTTGGAAAACATTGAAATTGCAGGATGGCACAGAGGTTCGTGCCACACTTGTTGGCGACGAACACGGCCACTTCTGGAAAGCTGAGAATGGTCAGGCATACACTCTTCAGGGTGATGTCTATGTAGCTGTTGATGCTCAGCAGATTATTAAGAGAGCGAAAGCACGTCGAGCTAAGATCAATGCCCAGCGTGCAAAGCGTCTAGCTCAGCGTCGTGTTGGTGAGGTGGGCAACTATACTGGTAAGAAAAAAGCCATCGTGTTGTTGGTTAACTTCAAGGACAAGACGTTTCAGAATGGCCACGATAATACATTCTTCAAACGCATGTCCAATGAGGAGGGTTTCTCTGAGGGCAACTTCAAGGGTTCCATGGCTGACTACTTCAAAGCACAGAGCCGTGGCCAGTTTGAGCTAGACTTCGACGTTGTGGGTCCTTTGACTGTCAGCCATGAAGCCAGCTACTATGGCGAGAATGTTGCAATAGAAGATTCTGACCAGGAACAGGACAAATGCCCTGCAGAGATGGTCATTGAAGCTGTCACTTTGGCTAAGGAACAAGTATCTGACTGGACATCTTATGACTGGGACAACGACGGATATGTCGATCAGGTATATGTGATTTATGCTGGCATGGGCGAGGCCGACGGCGGTGCCGATGACACCATCTGGCCACATACATATAGCTTGTATGCTGCCAATTACTATGGCGAAGGCTCAGGTCCTGTCACTGTAGGTAATAACCTAAAGGTTGACGGTTATGCCTGTGGTTCTGAGTTGAATGGTGATGGTGATATCTGTGGTATCGGTACCATGTGTCACGAATATAGCCACTGTCTCGGGTATCCAGACTTCTACGACATCGACTACTCTGGCGGTCAGGGCATGGGGAGTTACGACCTGATGTGCTCTGGTTCTTACAACGGTAACGGTTATCAGCCTGCGGGCTATACCAGCTACGAACTTTGGATGGCTGGATGGCTGGAGCCTATCGAACTGAATGCTGAGGATGTTGCAGTCACGAATATGAAGTCGCTGCAGAACAAAGGCGAGAGCTACATTATTTATAATAAGGGCAACAAAAACGAGTATATGATGCTGGAGAACCGTCAGAAGGAAGGATGGGACGCATCATTGCCAGATGTAGGAATGCTCATTCTGCATTGTGATTATAATGCAAGAGTATGGGAAGATAATGGACCCAACGACGATCCTGACCATCAACGCATGACGGTAATACCTGCCGATGGTGAGTATGCCTATGAAATGTATGAAGGTGAAAAATACTACTATGATGCCACCTTGTTCCCTTATGGATCTGTGACAGCATTCAACAAGAACTTCAAGGTTAAGAAGAATGATAAGGTTGCTGAGAAGGCTGCCAAGTTCTTCAACAAGAATACCAACGGCACTTATTGGATTGACTCGTCTGTAGAAAATATCAAGCAGAACAACGATGGTTCTATCTCCTTCAACTTCGTTGCCAACTACGGTGGCAGCGCGGAAGAGCAACCTACAGGCAACTATCTGTTCTATGAGTCTTTCGACGAATGCAATAGTACGGGTGGTAATGATGGGCTCTGGAGTGGCGGTATAGCATTAGGAGCCTTCACTACAGACAATGAAGGTTGGGCAGCCGAGAAAGCATATGGTGCTAACCAGTGTGTCAAGCTCGGTACAGGTAAAATTGATGGTTCTGCAACGACTCCTGCTATTACTATCAATGGTACTGCAACGCTGACCTTCAACGCTGGTGCATGGGATGCAAATGCTGATGGTACGACACTCAATCTATCGGTATCCAACGGAACGATTTCTCCCGCTACAGTGACGATGGAGAAGGGTGCGTTTACTGAATGTACCGCAACCATCACTGCAACAGGTAATGTCAAGGTGACGTTTGCTGCTGAGAAGGGACGTTTCTTCCTCGACGAGGTATTGGCTGTTGATCCTAATGCTACAGCCATACAGTCAATAAGCGCCCACAAAGAGATAAAGACCATGCGCGTCTATACGCTTGATGGTCGCTATGTAGGTACTGACCCTGACCTATTGCCACGAGGCATGTATATCATCAATGGCAAGAAAATTGTTAAGTGATTAAATATGATACTATGAAAAGACAACCGGCTGACAGCAGCGATGCTCTCAGCCGGTTTATTGTTGTTATTAAATGCTCTGATTAGAAGTTCACACCCACATTGATGAAGAGGTTGCGGTTGCGAACGGCATCGAAATCGCTCTTACCGATGTTGGCTATACCGAAGTTAAAACCGACCTCCGCATACAACATCTGATACTCCAGGCCACAACCTACACGCAAACCTGCATCGAAGCGGTTTACGTAGTCATAGCTGCTCTCTGAGGTACGGTCATCGACATTGCGGGTATAGGTCTTGGTCTTGCCGCCAACACCTAATGCCAGATAGCCACCAAGGAACGGATCGATATACAGATCGTCAACGATATCGAAACCATACTTGATAACAATGGGGACTTCCAAATAAGACATACGATAGGTAATCTTCTCAAATGTCTGGTCGTAAATCTTGCTCTCACCACCCTTCTCAGAGTAGCTTACTCCCGTTTCTAACCAAACTGGAGTAGAGTTTGCCAACTGCAGGCCATAGACAGCACCGAAAGACCAACCTGTACGGCTATCAGTATCCAGCGTAGCCATATCGCTCGACATAGAAGATATTGTCAGTCCAAGACGGACACCATAATAACTCTCTGTATCGTTGTGGTTATAACGGCTACGGCTACGACTGGTGTTAAACTGCGCAAATGAAGGGGCTGCCATCATTCCTGCCAGTATCAGAATAAATAGTTTTTTCATGTTTCTATGTTGTTTTTTAGAATTTCGCGGCAAAGGTACAACATTTTTTGTTATTTGCCAAGAAATTTCGTATCAAGATACTGTTGAAAAGTATCTTTATACATATCGCCAATGGGCAGATAGGTGTCCTTGTCCATGATAATACGGTTTTTGTTGACCTCTTGAATCATCTTAAGATTGACGATATAGGAACGATGGATGCGCATGAAATAGTCCGGCAAGCGTTCTTCCATCTTCTTCATCGACAGCAGAGTGATGATAGGACGGCTGTCGCTCACAATATGCACCTTCAGATATTCACTCATGGCCTCAACATAGCGGATGTCACTGATGCTGACCTTCACAATGCGATATTCAGTCTTGAGGAAGATGGTGTCGTCGCTGGTGTCAGCAGGCAATCCGCTGACCATGGGGGCACTTACCACAGGGGTACTACCCTCCAATCGTTCTTTGAGACGTGATGCTGCACGCTGAAAATCCTGCAAGCCGAAAGGTTTGAGCAGGTAGTCGACAGCATTGACCTTGAAACCATCGACAGCATACTCAGCGTAAGCGGTAGTGAAGACGATGAGCGGTGGGGTAACCAATGACTTGACAAAGTCCATGCCATTGAGGTCAGGCATATTGATGTCACAGAAGATAGCATCAACAGTATCTTGTTCCAGAAACTGACGAGCCTCCAGAGCACTCTGGCATTGTGCTGCCAGTTCGAGGAAGGGAATCTTACTGATATAGGTGACGATTTGCTGAAGTGCCAGCGGTTCATCGTCAATAGCCAAACAACGTATCATGTGAGTGGGATAGTTAGTTCAACAATATAAGTGTTTTGTTTGTCTTGGATGCGCAATTCGAAGTTGCTATCGTAAAGCAGATGCAGACGCTGCTTGACATTAGCCAGGCCGACGCCACCTTTCTCTTGATTTGGTATTTCTGCTTTAGAATTGCTACACGTGAAATGAAGCATATCACCATCGATAGCCACCTTGATATGTACGAATGAAGCGTGCTGGTAGCTGATGCCGTGTTTGAAGGCATTCTCGATGAAGGAGATAAGCATCAAGGGAGGTACTGTCTTGTCTGGTGCCTCGCTGGGCAGGTCTACAAGAATCTCCACCTTATTGGTATAGCGCAACTGCATCAGTGCCACATAATGACGGATGAAATCGAACTCCCGAGCCAGGGGTACCCCACTCTTATCACCCTCATAAAGGATAAACCGCATCATCTTCGATAGTTCGAGGATGGTATCCTTCGCCTTCTCAGGGTCAATATCCACAAGCGCGTGGATGTTGTTCAGCGTATTCATGAAGAAGTGGGGATTGATCTGGTATTTCAGATACTCCAACTGCTGTTCCAGATTCTTCTTCTGGAGCGCTGCCAGCTTCTTTTGGTCAGTGCGGTTCTTAAAGAAGAGTTTGATGCCGATATTCATACCGAACATCAAGACGAGAATGACTACCGCCACAATGTCGTGCTGGCCGATAAAGACAGGCGGACGTTGTCCTTGCCATCGAAACTCACGAGGCGGCCTCTTATGGTCTTCCCTTTCTCCAATCATATGCGGTTCGTGGTCTCTTCTTGGCATCTCGTGTTCCTTGTCAATCCTTCTTTCCATCGGTATAGGCCTGCGCCCCATGAATTTGGGACGTTGACTACACTGATAGGCCACAAAAAGGGAGAAGACAGCTGCCATCATTGCTGCATAAAGCACACGCTTGCGACGATAAATCAATAATGGTGCCAGCAAGAAATTATGGATGAGGAAGATGAGCAGATAGACAGCAAAAAGTTTCCAGGCGATGAATATCTCCGTCCAGTTGAAGGTAAGGAAACTGTTGTTTACCGTACGGATATACAAACTGAGTACTGGAGCTGCAAAGAGCATGCCCCAGAGTGCCAAATATATGACGTTCTCCTGTCGTGACTGTATCTTCATCCAAAATAAATAACGTTGCATATGGCGCTTTTATTGTTTTATCAACAACAAAGGTACACTAAAAAAGCCGGCTCGTGAAATATATTCAGCGAACCGGCTCTTTTATTCAGCGAAAAAACTTAAATGCCTAAGCCTTTCTTTACCTTGTCTGCTGCATTGTCAACAGCTTCGTTAGCCTGCTTCTTGGCAGCTTCTTTGGTTTCCTCAACCTTCTGCTTAGCAGCGGCATTAGCCTCGTCAACGGTCTGCTTGGCAGCATCCACAGCGGCATCCTTTGCACTAACAGCAGCGTCTGCAGCAGCATCCTTTGTTGCTTCAGCCTTATTGCTGACAGTCTCAACGATAGCACTAACCATTACCTCTGGCTCTGTCTCCATAAAGACGGCAACAGCAGAAGCTGCATCAGCATTCTTCTCAACAACAGCCTTTACCTGCTCTGCATTATCCTTCAGATAGTTCTGTACAGTGGTGACATAGGTCATGGCAGCGTCAGGATTATTGAGCACGAACTCACCAACCATTTCCTTCACCTGATCCAGAGCGGCAGCCACCTTCTCAGCGTCGCCAGCAGCAACAAATGCCTTCAGGTTGTCAATAACGGCATTAGCCTCTTCCTCGGCATTGATTGCGACTTCTGTACTGTCAGTAGCCTCAGCCTGCTGAGTCTTGTTACCACATGAAGTGAAACCGATGGCAGCAACAGCCATCACAGCTAAAAGAATCTTTTTCATAACATCTATTTTTAGTTATACATTAAAAAAATGATAAGCTTTCTCGGGGGCAAAGGTACGCATTATTTCTGAATAAACAAATTTTTCATACAGAAATTTGCATATCTGCCATATTAGTTGTATCTTTGCCATTCATAGTGACAACGACAATATGGGAAAAATCATTATTGCAGGGATAGGTCCTGGCAGTGCAGAAGATATCACTCCTGCCGTACTCGAAGCGGTACAGCAGGCAGATGTCATTGTAGGCTATAAATACTACTTCCAGTTTATTGAGGCCTACGTCAAGGAAGGTTGCGAGTGTATCGACACGGGCATGAAGAAAGAGCGTGAACGTGCCGAGCAGGCATTTTTGTTGGCAGAACAAGGCAAGACCGTAGTAGTTATATCCTCTGGCGATGCCGGCATTTATGGGATGGCTCCGCTTATCTACGAGATGCAAAAAGAACGCTCGTGTGCGACGGAAAAAACGTCGCCAAGTATCGACGTCCTCTCCCTCCCAGGCATCTCTGCTTTCCAAAAGGCAGCATCGTTGCTGGGTGCTCCATTGGGTCACGACCTGTGTCTCATCTCCCTGAGCGACTTGATGACCCCTTGGGAAGTGATAGAGCGTCGCATCAAGGCTGCTGCTGTGGGCGACTTCGTCACTGCTATCTATAACCCTAAGTCGCATGGGCGCTATTGGCAACTCTATCGTCTGCAGGAACTATTCCTTCAGGAGCGTTCTGCTGATACGCCTGTGGGCTATGTCCGTCAGGCTGGTCGTAAGGAACAGGAAGTAAAGATGACCACCCTTGGTGCTTTCGATCCAGAAGATGTGGATATGTTTACAGTCATCCTCATTGGCAATTCACAGTCGTATCTCTATGAGGGCAAAATGATTACTCCAAGAGGTTATTATCGCAATAAGGACCAAGAAGGAGAGAAACCTGGACAAACCATTATGATGCAATCCTTCAGTACTATCCTCTCTGAGATGCAGCATCCTGACGTACCCACATGGCGACTATGGCCGTTGTTGCATGCCATACATACTACTGTGGATTTCAGCATGGAACAGTGTCTTTGGATGGACGAACGTGCTACGGAGATATTATATAATAAGGTGGTCGATGGTAGCTTGAAACATATCGTCACAGATGTTACAATGGCTGCCAGTGGTATTCGTAAGGGCGCTTTGGAAAGACTCGGCATCCAAGTGCATTGTTATATCAATGACCCCAGAACAAAGCAGATGGCAGACGAGAAGGGTATCACACGTAGTCAAGCCTGCATGCAACAAGCTGCAGAGGAATACCCTGAAGCACTATATGTCGTTGGAAATGCACCTACTGCGCTCTTTGAAATCTGTGATTTGGTCCGTAAGGGGAAGATGCATCCTGCAGGTATCATTGCTGCTCCAGTGGGATTCGTTCATGTTTGTGAAAGCAAACATGCTGTCAAGACGCTGAAACAGATTCCCAAGATGATTGTAGAGGGTCGTAAGGGTGGCAGCAATCTCGCTGCTACGCTCTGCAACGCCATCCTGACCTTTGACGATGCTGCTCAACTGAAACCTGGTCGTGATTTATGAAGTTCATCGTAATAGGAATTACTGATAATCCACAGCCGTTCTTCCCACCAGAAGTGTTGGAAATCATCAAGAATGGCAATGTTTTCTCTGGTGGCAAGCGCCACCATGAGATTGTGGCGTCGTTGCTACCTGCAGATACAGAGTGGATAGACATTACTGTTCCTTTGGATGCTGTTTTCAAGCGATACCATGATGAAGTCGTGGTATTTGCTTCTGGAGATCCTTTGTTTTTTGGCTTTGCCAATACCTTGCGCCGTGTATTTCCTGATGCAGCTATTACAATCTATCCCTCCTTCAATTCCCTGCAACTGTTGGCTCACAAAATGGTGATGCCCTATCATGATATGCGCATCGTCTCACTGACTGGTCGCCCTTGGCCTGAGTTCGACAAGGCGCTCATTGAAAGGACAGAGAAGATAGGTATTCTGACTGACAAGGAACACACCCCTGCAGCCATTGCCCAACGCATGATGGATTACGGCTATACCTATTATAATATGCATGTGGGCGAACATCTTGGCAACCCGCAATTAGAAAAGGTAACGACGCTTACCCTCGAAGAGGCTGCCAAGCGTGATTTTTCCATGCCAAACTGCGTGATTCTGGCATCGGACAGACACAGACCCAAACAGACTATTGATACTGAAGTCCGAAATAGTCCGAGCCAGTCCGATGCAATACCATTTGGAATTCCCGATGCAAACTTTATGTTGCTTGATGGTCGTGAAAAGATGATTACCAAGATGCCCATCCGTCTGTTGTCACTCCAGGCCCTCGACCTACCCCATCGGCACGTCTTGTGGGACATTGGTTTCTGCACGGGTAGCATCTCTATCGAGGCCCGTCTGCAGTTCCCACACCTGCAAATCGAAGCCTTTGAGATTCGCCCTGAGTGTGAAGCCATCATTCAGGAGAATGCCCGTCGCTTCGGTGCTCCTGGCATCAACATCCACATGGGTGATTTCTGTGTTTGTTGCGATTCGGTCGCAACATACGCAACCCCTGATGCTGTCTTCATCGGAGGTCACGGTGGCCGTTTGAAGGAAATTATGACAAAGGTACTGACTGTTCTCGCCCCTGGTGGCATCATCGTGATGAACAGCGTTATTGCTCCCAAAGTTACTACCGATAGTCAGAAACTTTGGGATGAGGCCTGCGAGGAATTTCACCTCCAACAGGAGCCACCACTTCACATTCAACTCAATGACAACCACCCGATAACAATTCTAAAATGCAAAAGATAGCTATTATACAGATTAACGAGGCAGGTACCCCTATCGCTGCCCGTTTACAGGAGGCACTGGGTGCCTGTCTCATACGTCGCGACAGTATTAAGACCAACTGGAAGAAATTTGATGCTTTCGTGTTCATTGGCGCTATGGGCATCTGTGTGCGTACCATTGCACCATATATCAAGGACAAGCACACAGACCCAGCAGTGGTCTGTATCGACTCATTGGGAAAGAACGTCATCTCCGTACTCAGTGGCCATGTGGGTGGAGCCAACGACTTGACACGAGAAATTGCAGATGTTATTGGTGCCAACGAGGTGATTACCACTCAAAGCGACAATGCGGGTCTCTGGGCACTCGACACTTTCGAGAAGCGTTTCGACTGGCCCGTCGCCAGCGATGTTGAAGATATGAACGACTGTATTTTTGCTTTCGTCAATCGCCAACCAACCGCCCTATTGTTGGAGGCTCGCGATGAAGGTACGGACTACTTAGAGGACACAAAGCCAGACCACGTCACTATCATCAACGACATCAGCGAGGCAGACCCACGGAAATACAAACTACTGATCATGGTAACGCCCTACAATCGCTCTGCGCCCTACGGTATGCTCGAACTGCATTTCGTACCGATGGTGGGAACCATAGGTTTCGGGCTGGCTCATCATCCTGATGACTATTATGCCATCTACGATCAGATAGACGAAGCTTTTGCTGAGAGAGGCATTCTGCCCTGTGCCCATCGTTATTGCACCATCGACGTGAAAGAGGACGAAGAGTTCTGTGCAATGCTCGAAGACGAATACGACGAAGAGGTCGTATTTTATACAGCAGAAGAATTGGCTGCAGTGGATGTTCCCAATCCCAGCGATACTGTTGCCAAGCACGTCGGCACTCCCAGCGTATGCGAAGCTGCCGCCATCCTCGGCTCTAACAACGGAAAACTTATCATTCCCAAGGTAAAGGGCAAAAACTGGACTGCAGCCCTTGCCATCGATTATAAACATGTCCGTGTCAGTCCGTGTCAGTCCGCTGCCCATATCGAAATCGTTGGTGCAGGCCCTGGCGACCCAGACCTGATAAGTGTGCGTGGTCGTAAGATGCTAGAGAAGGCCGACCTGATTCTCTATGCCGGCTCTCTGGTTCCCAAGGCCTTGACGGAGTGTCACAAGCCTGGTGCCGTGGTGCGAAGCTCTGCCGATATGAACCTTGAAGAACAGTGTGCGCTGATGAAGGAACACTACGACAAGGGACACTTCATTGTCCGACTGCATACTGGCGACCCCTGCATCTTTGGCGCCATTCAGGAACAGATGGCATTCTTCGATAAGCACCAGATGTCGTACCACATCACCCCAGGAATCTCCTCGTTCCTTGCCGCTGCCGCCGAACTACGCTCTCAGTTTACCATTCCGGAGCGTACACAGACCATCATCCTGACGCGTGGTGAGGGACGAACGCCCATGCCTGAGAAAGAACAGTTGCACCTGTTGGCCAAGAGCCAAAGCACCATGTGCATCTTCCTCTCTGCAGCCATCGTTGATGATGTACAGCGCGAACTCCTGCAGGAATACCCCGAGGATACGCCCGTTGCTGCCTGCTATCATCTTACGTGGCCTGACCAGAAAATCTATCGTGGCGTACTGAAAGACCTGGCAAAGATTGTTCACGACAACAACCTCACACTCACCACGATGCTCGTGGTCGGTGAGGCCATCGACAATCGTCAGGGACTCTCCGAACTCTACAACAAGTACTTCACCCACCTGTTCCGACAGGGTGAAGCATAGCATTTGTACTATTCGTTAAAAGGTAACCAGGCGACTACCATCCGGCTGCTCCTCGATGTTGACACGTACAGCATCGTCGGGCAGCACGTCTTCTATCAGCTCTGGCCACTCGATGAAGCAGAGAGCACCTGAGTAGAAATAGTCCTCGTAACCCATATCGTACACCTCTTCCAACTTCTTGATACGATAGAAGTCGAAATGGAAGATGTCCTTGGGAATTCCGAATTCCGAATTCCGAATTCCTGCAACGTCATTCGTATTTCGTAATTCGTAATTATTAATGATGGCAAAAGTGGGACTGGTAATGACATCCTCCACGCCCAGCTCCTCACAGATTGCCTTCACAAAAGTCGTCTTACCTGCGCCCATCTTCCCATAGAAGGCAAAGACACGGTGGTCGCCAATATGTTTAATAAACTCCCGTGCTGCTTCACGGATATGCTCTATGTCTTGAATCTTTATCTCCATTGTCGTTATATCGTTATGTCGAAAACTTAGCGTTTTCTTCCTTTCAATGATATGATTGGTATAATCATCTCCTCCATCGAGATGCCTCCGTGCTGGAAGGTATTACGATAGTACGAGACGTAGTAGTTGTAGTTGTTGGGATAAGCGAAGAAATCGTCACCCGTAGCAAACACGTAACTCGTCGAGAGGTTGGGTGCAGGCAGATGTGCCTTCTGGGGCTCCTTGATGACGAAGAGGTCTTTGGAGTCGTATGCCAGGTTCTTACCCAACTTATAGCGCAGATTGGTATTCGTATTGCGGTCGCCGATAATCTTCACTGGATTGGTGGCACGGATACTACCGTGGTCGGTGGTCATCAGGATGCGGTAGTCGCTCTGCGCCAACTGTCGGAAGAGGTCAGCCATTGCCGAGTGACGGAACCACGATAGCGTAATGCTACGGTATGCCGACTCGTTATTAGCCAACTCGCGCACCATCTTCGACTCTGTACGGGCGTGACTGAGCATATCGATGAAGTTGAAGACGACCACGTTCAGGTCGTTCTTCTCCAACGAGTTCAATTGCTGCAGCAGTTTGTCAGCCTCCTGCGAAGTGTTTATCTTATGATACGAGAAGGTGTTACGCTTGCGATAGCGCTCCAGCTGCGTCTGAATAAGTGGTTCCTCGTTGAGGTTCTTGCCTTCCTCCTCATCCTCATCGACCCACAGGTCAGGGAACATCTGGGCTATCTGTACAGGCATCAGTCCAGAGAAGATGGCATTACGGGCATACTGCGTAGCAGTGGGCAGGATACTACAATAGACATCCTCATCGATATCAAACAGGTCGCCAATCTCGCGCTCCAACGTTTTCCACTGGTCATAGCGGAAGTTATCCAGGACGATGAGGAACACCTTTTCACCTTCGCTCAGTGCTGGGAACACCTTGGTCTTGAACAGTTCATTCGACAACATCGGGTGCTCGTCGCCCTTCATCCAGTCTAGATAATGCTGTTTCACGTATTTGGCAAAACCGCGGTTCGCCTCCTCTTTCTGCATCTCCAGCATCTCAGTCATCTGCGAGTCTGTGGCACTGAGTTGCAGTTCCCAGCGCACCAGACGTTTATAGACAGCCGCCCAGTCATCCCACGTGCGACAGTCCATAATCTGCATCGACAGTTGCTGGAACTGTTGCTGATAGTTGCTCTGCACGGTCTCAGTGACTATCTCCTTGCGGTGGATATTCTTCTTCAGCGTCAACAGTATCTGGTTGGGATTGACAGGTTTGATGAGGTAGTCGGCAATCTGCTGACCAATGGCCTGGTTCATGATGTCCTCCTCCTCACTCTTTGTCACCATGACAACAGGCACCTGCGGCGTCATCTCCTTGATGCGCTGCAAGGTCTCCAGACCACTGAGGCCAGGCATCATCTCGTCGAGCAATACCAGGTCGAAGGTGCGCTTCTTGCACTCCTCAATAGCGTCGGTACCATTGGTCACCGTCACCACCTCATAACCTTTCTTCTCTAAAAAGAGCAAGTGGGCGCGGAGCAGTTCCATCTCATCGTCAGCCCAAAGCAGCAATCCGTTGGTCATTACTTATTCGTTATTACGTTATTTCGTTATATCGTTATTACGACTAATGCCAGAAGTCATCATCAAACTCCATGTAGCCATTGTTCTGTTGCTGGGGAGCATTGTTGAACAACGGGTCGTCTGGCTCTTGGCTGTCATCATTTGGTTGTTGGCCATCTTCACCGTCTTCGTCCTCTTCGTTCTGTATGATGGTTTCCGGTTCGTCAAGCAAATCTTCTTCCGAGACCTCCAGTGGTTCCAACTCTTTCTCGAAGAACAGCTCGTAGTCTCGGTAGCTGTAGGTGGTACCCAGCAACGGCAGGTTCTTCTCACTGATGATGATAGGACGACAAGGACGCAGCATATCAGCCATCGTCTGGTCGTTATACAACTGACGGGCATACTGGCGGGTCTCATCATAGTTGAGGAAGCCGCTAATCATCATGCGTACCAGTCCGTGGGCATCCTGATCGACATTGATGTCGAAATTGCGTACCAAGAAGTTCGAGAAGTTATATTTTGCCATCTCGTAGAGCAACTGATTATGGTTCACTGAGTCGGGATGGTAAGCCAACAGGAACACAAAGTTCGTCTCACGTTCCATCGTCAGCGTGTCGTTGCTGGTGGAGTCGGCAGCCATATCGACAGCGCGACGAGACCAGACGTCACCGATATCGAATTTACCACCATGCAACGTCCTTCCTTGCTGCACACCACGGATAATCATACCTGCCATCTCGCTGACCTCACTCTCCGGATACTGCTCCACCACCTGCTTCAATCGTTCGATGCAAGCCTCTGCCTGTCCTTCGTTCAACAGGCTGAGACCCTCAATGAAGAGGAACTTCGGACGATGCTGTCCCAATGGGAAACGCTTCTCTGAGATTTCACCATTGGCTCCCACTTCCTCATGACGATTGGCCTTGAAGGCCTCATAGGTGGCAGCATAGATAGAGTCTTCGATATGTACGCCGAAACGCTGGTTCTCAGCAAAGTAGGGGTCCGACAGCAGTATCGTCCAGTCGCTTTCCGGGAAATAGCTCTTCAGCATCTCCAGACAATGGTCGGCCTCCGCAGTACGTCCTTGTCGTGAGTAGAGCAGGAAAAGATGATACCACGCCTCGTCATTCTTCTCGTAGTCAGCATATTGGGTGGTTAGACGACCTAACGCTTTCTCGCTGAGTCGTAAGTTATCGAGTTTGTCTTTGAAGATGATGCCCGAATGGAACAGACCGTCTTTGATGAGATTGTTGCTTTCAGCCACCTGCTCCTCCGTGAATGGTATCTGTGCCAGATAGTATTCGCGATTGTGGGGGTCAAGGGCTGTACTGTCAGCAGCAGCGCCAGACCCAGCAATGGAATCGTTGGGCGCAGTGTCGGAACTGCTGGGTGCAGTGGTTCCTGCTGGAGTCTCCACGTTCTCCATACCCTCCTGATTTTCTGCACTGTCCTGATTCGTCAGACTGTCTGTCGTCTCTGCATTCTCCTGTTCCAGATTCACCACCGTCTTATTGAGTCGCTGCCAATGGTCTTGGTTCTCTCGCCTACCCCACTGTCGCTGGAAGGTCTGCTTACCCTGACTGACAGCCTGTGGGTTATAGAAATACCATTGTCCCGACTGACCAGTAGCTGCAGGCTGTGGAGCAGTGGGGGTCGGTCTAGTGTTTCGATTACCGTTCCTGGCCTCTTCCTGTTGCTGAATCTTCTCAGCCTCGGCTTCCTCGCGGGCGCGTTCTTCCTCCTTTTCTTTCTTGATAAGGTCCTCAATGATCTTGTCGATAATCTTGTTGCGCTGGGCTTCCGGCATAAGGGCCAGACGCTGCAGCGAGTCCTGCAACTCTACCGCACTGGTGTGTGGCACCAACTCGTCGAGCACCTTCGAGCGCTCGTCCAGTTGTTTATAGTCCTTGCGGTCTTTATCCAGCAAACCAATAGCTTCACCATAGCAGCGCTGAGCATCGGCATACTTCTCTTTGTCCCAATAGACGTTGCCCAACGTCAGCAGCAGCACACCTTTCTCAATACCGCTACGCGTAGCCTTCTTGCATCCTTCCTCATAGGCTTCAATGGCCTGTAGCGTATCATGCTGGGTGAGATAGACATTACCAATGGCATAATATACCTGGTCCAGAAACTCCTTGTTATTGTCCGAACGGGCCATGCGCTTCAGCTTACTAATCTTTCCCTTGGCATCGGTAGCAGGCATCACCTCGGTCTGGGCAATGCGGGCATTGAACTCCAACTCGTAGGGCGGATTCAGACGGATAACGTGTCTGAACGACTGGTAGGCCTCTTCCTTCTGTCCCAGCAATGCCTGCATCTGTCCCATCAGGAACCACTCACGCGATTTCTGCTTGCGACGCCTTTCGTGTTTGATGACCTTGCGCAGATAAGGCAAAGCCTCCTGATAGCGACCTGCACGGATATTGTAGTTGGCCAACGTGTAGTCCCAGTCTTTCTGCGCCCGATAGTGGATGCTGTCGCGCAACTGCTTGGTAATGATGTCCTCGGCATCGTAGAGCCAGTCCAGTTCGGTATAGCTCTTGGCCAACCACGCATGGGCAATACCGCTAATGGCAGGCTGTGTCTGATAGAGTCGCGAGACATAGGAGAAGGTGGCTGCAGCCTCTTCAAACTGTCCCTGCTGAAACTGCGACTTACCCAGCAACATCCAGGCATGCCACAGGAAGGGGTTATACTCACGACGATTCAACCACTCAATGTCCCTTTGCGTCTTCCTGCGACCTTTGTTCCATTCTGGTCGCTTCTTGATGCTGTGCAGTTTGATGGTCTTCTCGGCTTTCTCAATGGCACGATCGAAGTTACCTTTTCCCAACTCACGACTCTGCTTGTTGGCAACGGGGTACAGCGGAATCAGTTCCGTACAGTTGTCCTTGTTGCCGCTCTCCTTCTCTATGCTGCCTTCTATGAAAGCCTGCGAACCATTGTAATAGGTATTATAGCGTGCCGTAAACGACTGCCAGAAACGGCTCTGTGCTGTATTGTGCTTGGTGGAGCAGCCTGCCAGCAGCGCTGCTGCAGATGTAAGAAGTATGAGGTAAGATGTCAGAGACGATTTGACGCCTTCCGATGTATGGCACCTCTCTTCCTTCTTCCTTCTTCCTTCTTCCTTCAATTCCGCCAACTTACACTCACTTCTGCTGCTGCACGAGGCACAGTCGCCCTCCTTGGTGACAATAGGTTCATCCGTGCTACCGATAGAGGCGATAGCAGCGATGATGCCCAGCACCACAAGCGATATGACGACAATCAGCAGAAATTGCATTGGAATTACGAATTATGAATTACGAACTGCGCCTTGCGCAGGTCCTCCCAGAAACTGGGGTACGACTTGCTGACTACCTGCGGGTTGTTGATGCGCAGACTGTCCAAACGGAAGGCAGCAGGAGCGAAGGCCATTGCCATGCGATGGTCTTCGTAGGTATCAATAGCGACAGCATCGTCCCCGTGATCCAGCTTTTCGCCGTCCCAATAGAGCTCACAATCGTTCACGTCGTGCACCACATAGCCCAACTTGAGCATCTCCTTCTTCAGCGCTTCTATGCGGTCCGTTTCCTTGATTTTCAGCGTCGATAGTCCACGAAAGTGGAAGGGCACACCCAGCATGCAGCAGCACACAACAAAGGTCTGCGCCAGGTCGGGGGCGTTCATGAAGTCATATTCCAGACGGGGCACACAACGGCCACTATGGCGCAGCGTTACCATGGTGGGCACACCTTCCTCAGTAGTACCGAAGATGCTCTTTACCCCTAACAGGCTAAAGATGTAGCGCACCGTACTGTCGCCCTGCTTCGAACCATCCATCAGTCCCTCCAGGCGCACCTCGTCGTCTTTCTGCTTCGACAGTGCCATCATCTCGTACCAGTACGATGCCGCACTCCAGTCACTCTCAATATAGTACGCACGCTCCTTGTAGGGTTGGGGCTGTACGCTGATAGTCTCATAGTCACTCCAATCGGCAGCGGCTCCAAACTCGCGCATCATCCACAGCGTCAGGTCAATATACGGACGCGAGATGATGTCACCCATCAGGTGCAACGTCAGTCCGTTGCTCAACATCGGACCAATCATCAGCAGCGCCGAGACATATTGCGAACTGATATTGCCTGGCACCTCCAGCAATCCGCCCTCCAATTTCCTACCCTTGATGCGGAGTGGAGGGAACCCCTCTTCACCAACATACGTAATATCGGCACCCAAACGACGCAGCGCATCCACCAGCACAGCGATGGGACGGTGTTTCATACGTTCCGTTCCCGTGATGACGTGTTCCTCACCTTCGCGGGTAGCCAGATAGGCCGTCATAAAGCGCATGGCCGTACCAGCCGCTTTGATGTTGATTTCGTAGGGATTATTCTGGAGTGCCTGGACAATCACCTCCGTATCGTCACAGTCCGACAAATTTTCTGGTAGCACATGACTACCCGACAGGGCATGAATAATCAGCGCACGGTTCGAGATACTCTTCGATGCCGGCAACTTGATAGTCTGGTTTAGTGCCTCAGGGGCTATGATGTTATATTGCATATTTTCGTGTACCTTACTTATAATAACTCGCAAAAGTACGAAATATTTGCTGATTAACCAAAGAAATAACAATAATTATATAACTTTTTCGCAAAAAGTACTTAGAAAATTTGCGTGTTTCGAAAAAACTCCGTACCTTTGCACCCGCTTAACAGCAAAACAATCGGGATTTAGCGCAGTTGGTAGCGCACACGTCTGGGGGGCGCGAGGTCGCTGGTTCGAGTCCAGTAATCCCGACTGAAGAAAATCCAAGTCACTGATTATCAGTAGCTTGGATTTCTTTTTAAAAGAGAATATAACTACAACAAATTAAAAGGAAAAGGATGAAAAATTACTATTATTTATCGGTTGCTTTCTTGGCTGCGATGTTCTTTGTGTCATGCTCTGACAGCGATGACAATGGTAGCAAAGGTAGCAATGGTGACAAGGTTCGTACGGACGTTGTAGACTACACCGTGATGTTCTACAGCTGTGGTGGTTACAACTTGGATGGTGCTACCGAGAACAACTGGGGTGAAGCCTTGAATGGTCTTGAAATCGACGACCCCAATGTTCGCTACATGGTACAGTTCAAGTATTCCGGTCAGAAGAATTTGGATAAATACAATCCCGGCCGCACCTGGGGTGGCAAGGCTGCTCAGTGCTACCGCTTCGAGCTGACTCACAACAAATACAACTATCAGCAACAGCACTTTGACTTGAGTGGCTACGAGTATGGTACTCAGGGCGAAAAATGTCAGATCTACCAGCCCGACTCACTGGCAAACTTCATTAAGTACTGCCAGAAGGTAGCTCCTGCCAAGAATTATATTCTGTTGATTTCCGACCACGGCGGTGCTTATAGCGTCAGTGCTGACTACGATAAGAGTCTCCTCCCCACCCGTGGTGCCATGCAGGATGATACGCAGAAATACTTACTGATGTCTAACAAGGAGATGCGCACAGCTATTGAAAAGGCTGGCGTACCTTTGAAGGCACTCATCTTCGACTGCTGCATCATGAACAACATGGAGTCTATTACCGAATTCCTTAACCTTACCGATTACTATTATGGTTCAGGCCACTCAACCGTTGCATCGGACCATAAGGTATTCGTCCAGCAGTTGAAAGCAGCAGCAAAAGATGGTGACTTTGTTAAAGCCATGAAGACATGGGCAGAATCATCGGCAAAGACACACTATGATACCTACAAAGAGAACAAGAATATGGTCAATGCTAAGTACGTAGACTTCGCGCTGACCGACATGAGCAAGCTGAAAAATGTCTATACCCCGCTGAAGAACATCGTTGACTATGTGGAGACAAACTGGAGCAAGGCCAATCAGAAAGCTGTGAAGACTGCTGCCGAAAACACCTATCAGTACTTCAACGAGAGTGCGCTTTACGACGTCAAGGACTACTGCCGTCACCTTGCCGAGGCTTTCGTGCAGGAGGGCGAGACTGTGGCTGACAATGAGGCTGTTAAGCTAGCGAACGCTTTCGACCAGGCCGTCAAGGATGCACAGTGCTTCCATATCTATACCAAGCCCGACGAAAATGAGCCCTACGACCTGACCTATAGCGTCACGCTGGGTGCACAATTTAACAAGAACAACCAGGCTATCCATGTTCGCAGCTACGATCCAGAAAAACAAAAATACTTCGATATGTATAATGTCGACAACGGTGACGAGTTTTTCTATTGGGATGGCGAAAAAGATTATGACCAAAAACTTAGCAGCAATAAGACCTGGCAGACGTTCGCCAACACCTACTATAAGACTGAGTTCGACAAGAAGGTGAACTGGAGCCGTCTCTTTAAGCTGAATCCTTACTTCCCACAGAACAATCCTCCCACGGACGACGAGGGTGACCACCTGCGTGGAACATCGTTAATTCATCTTTAAATGCAATAACTGTCACCTGACAGAACAACAAAAATGAGGGTTCACTTCCATGTGAATCCTCTTTTTTATTTCCATCAAATGTCTTTTTATCTTTGGGTTCTTATAGTTTCAAGTATTCGCGGAAATACTGGATGATATGGTCCAGACCTTCGTCCAGCGTCACCTTGGGTTCCCAGCCCAGTTCACT
>CACYBB010000004.1 GCA_902772585.1 uncultured Bacteroidales bacterium
TTCGACCACGAACCCCACAACCCCCACAGGTGGCGGTGGCAACACCGGAGGTAACGGTGGAGGCGGTGACGAACCGGGCGGGGACGGAAATGACCAGAATTGATGTCTGATGTAAGATGGCTGAGGGCTGATATCTGAGGACTGAGGCCCCAGCCTCTTAAAACCTAAAACTTGAAACAATGAAGAAGAACAGTATTATTGAGGTGGCGGTGAAGGTCATTGTAGCTGCACTCACAGCATTCCTGACGGCGATTACGACTACGTCGTGCGCAGGCTACGGACCGATTACGATGTAAGATGAATTCGCATTGCAACGCCACACTCTCAAAGAGAGAACGCCACACTCTGCTTTGCAGAGAAGAGGGAAGATGTAAGAGAGAGGGGACTGACAGACTCACGAGTGCTGTCAGTCCTCTTATGTCGTAAGGAGCTGTCGGGCTAATTCGTCCAGGTTGTTGGCTACGCAGATGTAGTCGCGCCAACGGCCACGCACCATGCCACGCTGTTGCAGGTCGTCGAACAGCTGGATGGCAGCATCCCAGAAGCCTAACATATTATAAAGGATGACACGCTTGCGGTGATAGCCAATGGTATAGGAAGCGGCAACGGTGAAGACCTCGTCGAGGGTGCCCACACCACCCGGCAGGGCGATAAAAACGTCGCTTTCATCGAGCATCAGCTGTTTGCGCTCACTGAGATTGTGGCACGTCAGCACCCGATCGTTATACTGCGACGTACGCCCCGTCTCCTCGACAATAGAGGGTACGACACCCAATGTCCGGCCGCCAGCCTCCTTGACAGCTTTTGCTAAACACTCCATCAGCCCTTGGTTAACTCCACCAAAGACCACCAGATGACCATTCTTGGCCGCCCAACGCCCCAATTCCTCCGTCAGTTGGAAGTAGGCGGCGTCTATCTGACTGTTTGCTGAACAGAACACACAAATCTTCATCGTAGTCAATCAATTTCCTGCAAAAATACGACTTTTTAAACGGAAAAACAAGAAAATAGAAGAAAAAATGACTCATAATGGCGAATTTTTACTACCTTTGCAGCCGCTCTCTGACCAAAAGGGGCAGAGTGTGGCATCAGAATATGGCTATCAGATACACTCATAAGGAAGAATTATGGAACTCATGGTCGCATGCCGGAGGCATCGTCATGGGGGCGGTCTTTGGTGCGATTTCCCTGTGGCTGTCGTTCAGAGGCGACAACCCATGGGCACGACTGGGTGTCTGTCTGTATCTATTCGGTATGATGGGCTCATACGTGGCCTCAACGGTATATCACGCCCTACCCTTGCGCTCGAAATGGCGCGAACGGTTCCGCAAGTGGGACCATGCCGCCATCTACTGGCACATAGCGGGTTCGTATTCGCCACTGACACTGGTAGCACTACGCACCCAAGGCTATTGGGGATGGTCGCTGTTCACGTTTGTGTGGGCCTGCGCCATTGCGGGTACCTTTGTCAGTTTCATCAAACTGAAGGAGCACTCCAACGTGGAGACCTTCTGCTTCATCGGCATGGGACTGAGCGTGCTGGTAGCCTTCAAGCCCTTGATAGACAGCGTCTCCACAGCAGCCTTCATCTGGATTGTCGCCGAGGGAGTCTGCTACATCACAGGTGCACTCTTCTACTCACTACACAAGAAGAAGTTTATGCACTCCGTGTTCCACTTCTTCGTCTTGGCAGGTTCCGTCTGTCATATCATCGCCGTCTGGGACGTATTGATGGAATATTTATAATAATTCTTTTGGCAGTTTGGCCGAAAATGCGTAATTTTGCACGCAAAATTTGTAAATTGTAAATTGTCAAATAATAAATAGACATGGCTTATACACGTATGACTGCTGCCGAGGCTGCAGCACTGATTAAGAATGGCGACCATATCGCCATGAGTGGTTTTACGCCTGCCGGTGTGGCTAAGGCAACCACCAAAGAGTTAGCAAAGATTGCTGTGGCTGAGCACGAGGCTGGCCGCGAGTTCAAGGTGGCTATCTTCACTGGTGCCTCTACCGGACAGAGCACCGATGGTGACCTGGCAAACGCTCAGGCTATCCTCTATCGTGCCCCCTACACCACCAACCCCGACTTCCGTAAGCACGTCAATCTGGGCGAGATTCCCTACAACGACCTGCACCTGAGTCACATGGCACAGGAGTTGCGCTATGGCTTCTATGGTCCGTTGGATTGGGCGATTTTGGAGGTTTGCGACATCGAGGAGGTAGGCAACGACTATCACGTCTATCTGACTGCTGCTGGTGGTATCAGTCCTACGGCTGCCCGTCTGGCTAAGCACGTCATCCTGGAGCTGAACTCGTTCCACAATCCCAACGCTAAGTTCATCCACGACGTCTATGAGCCTCTGGATCCCCCTTACCGCAAGGCTATTCCCATTGAGCACGTTGGCGACCGCATTGGTAAGCCCTACGTCTCTATTCCCAAGGAGAAGGTGGTGGGTGTCGTAGAGTGTAACATCCCTGACGAGGCTCGTGCCTTCAAGGACAGCGACCCCGTAACCGATAAGATTGGTTTCCTGACCGCTGAGTTCCTCGTAGAGGAGATGCACAAGGGTCGTATTCCCAAGGAGTTCCTGCCCCTGCAGAGCGGTGTGGGTTCAACAGCCAACGCCATCCTCGGTGCCCTGGGCGAGGACAAGCATGTGCCCGACTTCAACATCTACACCGAGGTTATTCAGAACTCTGTCATCGAGATGATGCTCAACGGTCGTGTGAAGGATGCTTCGGCTTGCTCGCTGACCGTCAGCAACGACTGCCTGATGCAGGTTTACGACAACATGGACTACATGAAGCAGCACCTGACCCTGCGCCAGAGCGAGATTTCGAACTCGCCTGAGATTATCCGCCGCCTAGGTGTCATTGCTATCAATACGGCTATCGAGGCCGACCTCTACGGTAACGTCAACTCTACCCACATCAGCGGTACGAAGATGATGAATGGTATCGGTGGTTCGGGCGACTTCATCCGCAACGCCTACCTCTCTATCTTCACCTGTCCCAGCGTGGCCAAGGGTGGTGTCATCAGCTCTATCGTTCCTTTTGTTTCTCATCAGGACTCCTCAGAGCACGACGTCAACATCATCGTCACCGAGCAGGGTGTTGCCGACCTGCGTGGCAAGAGCCCTGCACAGCGTGCCGAGTGCATCATCGAGAACTGCGCACATCCCGACTACAAGCAGCTGCTATGGGACTACCTAAAGATTTCGAAGATGGGTCAGACCCGTCACAACCTCACTGCCGCCTTCGCCATGCACGACACGCTGGCTCGCAAGGGCGACATGCACCTGACTGACTTTGCAGAGTACGTCAAATAAAGGATTTTCTACCATTCGTATATTAAAATTGGGCTATGGTACACATCATAGCCCATTTTTTAGTTAATGTTCTTTGGGTCGAGTGCCGACAATATGCTACAAACAACAAACATCAAATTATAATAGACATTACAACTATGAAAGATTTTAATTACTATGCACCGACAGAGGTGGTATTTGGTAAAGAGTCAGAAGAACAGGTGGCTCAACTGATTAAGAAGTATGGTGGCACAAAAGTGCTGGTACACTATGGTGGCAAGAGCGCCGAGAGGTCAGGACTGCTAGACAAGATTTGCGGACTACTGACAGCTGGTGGCGTTGAGTTCACCAAGTTGGGTGGCGTGGTACCCAACCCACGTCTATCCCTGGCGCAAAAGGGCATCGACATCTGTCGCAAGGAAGGTATCGACTTCATCTTGGCAGTGGGTGGCGGTAGTGTCATCGACTCATCAAAGTGTATTGCCTACGGTGTACCTTTCGAAGGCAACGTCTGGGACATCTACCTGGGCAAGGCTGAACCTAAGGAGATGCTACCCATAGCCGCTGTGCTGACCATTCCCGCTGCAGGCAGCGAGATGAGTGAGTCGAGCGTGATTACCAATGAGGATGGCGACGTAAAGCGGGGCTACTCCAACAACCTGTCGCGCCCCAAGTTTGCTATCATGAATCCAGAGCGTACGTTCACACTACCCCCCTATCAGACGGCAGCAGGTGTCACCGACATGATGATGCACACTATGGAGCGCTACTTCACCAAGGACGACGACATGGACCTGACCACCGACCTCGCCGAGGCGTCGTTGCGTAACATCAAGAATGCGGTCTTCGCTGTGCTGAAGGATCCTGAGGACTACCGCTATCGTGCACAGATTATGTGGGGCGGTTCGCTGATGCACAACGACCTGACGGGCTGTGGTGGTACCGGTGACTGGGCTACCCACCAATTGGAACATGAGCTCAGTGGTATGTTCGACGTTACCCACGGTGCTGGTCTGGCAGCCATCTGGCCCAGTTGGGCACGCTACACGATGCACGAGAACCTGCGTCGCTTTGTGCGTTTTGCCGTCAACGTGATGGATGTGCCCAACGACTTCACCGACCCAGAGGGCACCGCCAACAAGGGTATTGAGGCTATGGAACGTTTCTACCACGCTATCGGCATGCCCATCAACATCAAGGAGCTCATCGGCAAGGACATCACTGATGAGGAAATCAAGGAGATGACGCGTAAGTGCAGTCGTGACTACACCTCTACCTGCGGAGCCCTGAAGGTACTCAAGGCTGAGGACATGGAGGCTATCTACCGAATGGCCAGAGGATAGGAATAGCAAAAAATAAAGAGTGAAAAGTGAAAATTTGCTGCACAGCAATCACTTTTCACTTTTTTTTTGTACCTTTGCGCCCAGTTAAACGAAAGCATATGGAATCAAAACTGGTTATTTACAATACGCTGACGCGCCAGAAGGAGCGTTTCGAGCCGTTGCACGCCCCCAATGTGGGTATGTATGTCTGTGGTCCTACCGTTTATGGTGACCCCCATCTGGGTCATGCCCGTCCTGCCATCACCTTCGACCTCTTGTTCCGCTATCTGAAACATCTGGGTTACAAGGTGCGCTACGTGCGCAACATCACGGACGTAGGCCATTTGGAGCACGATGCCGACGAGGGCGAAGACAAGATTGCCAAGAAGGCGCGTCTGGAACAGTTGGAGCCTATGGAGATTGCCCAGTACTACACCAACCGCTACCATCAGTATATGGATGCACTG
Organism: uncultured Bacteroidales bacterium; assembly: GCA_902772585.1. Lineage (GTDB taxonomy): Bacteria > Bacteroidota > Bacteroidia > Bacteroidales > Bacteroidaceae > Prevotella. Next base: position 5,104 of record CACYBB010000004.1, read on the forward strand.
AATGTGCTGCGCCCCTCTATCGAGCCCCATGCTACGGGTCACATCATTGAACAGCAGCAGCTTGTACAGCAGATTCTGGATAATGGTTTTGCCTACGAGTCGAATGGCTCCATCTATTTCGACATCGAGGCCTATAACAAGAAATACCACTATGGCATTCTCTCTGGTCGCTCACTGGAGAATATCAAGGATGAGAGTCGCGAGTTGGCAGGTGTTGGCGAGAAGCGCAACCAGGCTGACTTTGCCCTGTGGAAGAAGGCGCAACCCGAGCATATCATGCGCTGGCCCTCACCCTGGAGTGACGGTTTTCCTGGCTGGCACTGCGAGTGTACAGCGATGGGACGCAAGTATCTGGGCGAGGAGTTTGATATCCATGGCGGCGGTATGGACCTCATCTTCCCCCACCATGAGTGTGAGATTGCACAGGCTCAGGCCTCGATGGGCCATCCTGCCGTTAAATACTGGATGCACAACAACATGCTGACCATCAACGGTCAGAAGATGGGTAAGTCGTACAATAACTTCATCACGCTGGAACAGTTCTTCACAGGTAACCACCCGTTGCTGGAGAAAGCCTACTCGCCCATGACCATCCGCTTCTTCGTGCTCTCTGCCCACTACCGTGGTACCGTGGACTTCTCGAACGAGGCCCTGCAGGCTGCCGAGAAAGGACTGGAGAAGTTGATGAATGCCATTGCCGACCTGGAGCGCGTTCAGGTATCAGACAAGTGTGATGCCGAGACTGAGAAGGTGGTTAAGAGTCTGCGCCAGAAGTGCTACGACGCGATGAACGACGACCTGGCCACACCACAGGTTATCAGCAACCTCTTCGAGGCTTGCACCGTCATCAACAAGCTCGTAGACCATAAGGCCACCATCTGTGCCGACTGTCTGAAAGAGCTCTCCGACACCATGCACCTCTTTGCTGAGGACATCCTTGGTCTGAAGGCAGAGAAGAGTGGTACTAACGATGAGCGTGAGGCTGCCTTCGGTAAGGTGATGGATATGGTTCTAGAACTCCGTGCTAAAGCTAAGGCCGATAAGGACTGGGCCACCAGCGACAAGATTCGCGACGAACTTGCCGCTGCCGGTTTCGAGGTCAAAGACACCAAGGACGGTGTGACTTGGAAGCTGAATAAGTAAACCCGTACGACAACAGACAACAACCCCAATAGCTATGAATAAGAAAGGACTATTCTTCATGATGCTTGTGGCAGTGGCCACAACGCTGCAGGCTAAGGTGCGCCTGCCACACCTGGTCAGTGACAATATGGTGATTCAGCAACAGACCGACGTACGTCTGTGGGGCTGGGCAAAGCCAGGCAAGAAGGTGATAGCCACTACGTCGTGGTCGAACCAGAAGGCAGAAGCCAAAGTCGACAAGCAGGGTCGCTGGTTGTTGACGGTAAAATCGCCAGCAGCATCCTACGAACCGCTGAGCATTACTTTTGACGATGGTGACGGCAAGGTAACCATTAGTAATGTACTCGCAGGCGAGGTATGGGTCTGTGCCGGACAGTCGAACATGGAGATGCCCGTCAAAGGCTTTGGAGGTTGTCCTGTGGTAAACTATAACCAAGAGGTGCTGGGGTGTGCTGGCAAGCGTCAAGTACGCTCGGCCAAAATTCCCAGTATCATGCGTATGACTCCCCAAGAGGATGCAGACACCCAGTGGCGCGAGTGCTCACCAGAGACGGTTGGTGAGTTCTCTGCAACGGGTTATTTCTTTGCCAAGCTGGTAAACAAGACCCTCGACATCCCCATTGGCCTCATCGAAGCCAACAAAGGTGGAAGTCGCGTGGAGAGTTGGCTGACCAAGGAGAATCTGGAGAAATACACCCAGGAGCCTACCGACACGATGGGCATCGTCAACTTCAAGAAGGAATGGGACTACCATCGTGCGCTGGTATGGGGTAATGGTACATTCCATCCCATCCTGAACTATACCGTCAAGGGCATCCTGTTCTATCAGGGCTGCTCGAATGTTGGCGATCCAGGTAACCAGTATTCAGAACGCTTGATACTACTCGTTGAACAATGGCGCCAGCAGTTCGGACTGGGCGAGATACCATTCTACTTTGTACAGATAGCTCCCTACGAGAGCGGCAACAAACAAGGTACATGGAATGCGCTATTGCAAGAGCAGCAATTCCGTGCCTCACAGATTATCCCCAACAGTGGACTGGTATGCACCAACGATGCCGTCTATCCTTACGAGACGACCCAGATACATCCTGCTCAGAAGCAGAAGGTGGGTGAGAGACTGGCTTTCCTGGCTCTCAACAAGACCTATGGCATGAAGAGCGTCATCTGTGAGAGTCCGTCATATAAAGATATGCTTATCAAGAACGATAGCGTTCTGATTCACCTGAACAACGAGTGTGGTGGTACCAGTCGCTACATAGACATCGAAGGCTTTGAGGTTGCAGGTGCCGACCGCGTATTCCATCCTGCCAAGGCTCAGCATTTCTGGCAACCTGGCGGTGCTTATTGGGATGAATGTATCATCATCAAGAGCGACGAGGTCAAGGAACCTGTTGCCGTGCGCTACTGTTTCCGTAACTGGCAGTTGGGCAACCTGGCCAATCAGGGAGGATTGCCACTCTTCCCCTTCCGTACCGATAATTGGGAGTAATGGAGCATCCTTTAGAGAAATTCAAATACTGCCCTGTTTGTGGCAGCACACACTTTGAAGTCAACAACTTCAAGAGTAAGAAATGTAGGGATTGCGGATTTACCTATTATGCCAATCCCTGTTCTGCTACAGCTGCATTCATCGTTAACGACAAGGACGAGCTGCTGGTGGTAAGACGAGCCAAAGACCCCGCTAAAGGAACCCTTGACCTGCCTGGTGGCTTCTGTGATATGTATGAAACCGTTGAGGAGGGTATGCTTCGAGAGATCAAAGAAGAGACAGGACTTGACGTTGAGAACATCGAATACCTTTTCTCTTCACCCAACGTCTATATGTATAGCGGCATGGGGGTCCATACGCTTGATATGGACTTCCTTGTTCGTGTTCACGGTGATTCCATCGTCGTAAAAGCTGCCGACGATGCAGCCGAGGCTCTTTGGATACCTATTAACAAAGTTAATCCTGCTGAGTTCGGGTTGACAAGCATCCGAAACGCCGTCATCCGTTTTTTGACAGAAACGTTAAGAAAATAAAAAATTACATATATAAATAAGGTGTAACCAAAACTTTTGCTTACTTTTGCCGCCCAAACGAATAAAGAAAACAATTAAAAGGTAAGATAATGCAAAAGAATTTGGTGATAGTAGAGTCTCCTGCCAAGGCGAAAACCATTGAGAAATTCCTGGGCAGCGACTACAAGGTCATGTCGAGCTACGGTCACATCCGCGACTTGAAAAAGAAGGAGATGAGTATCGACACCGGAACGCTCGAACCCGAATACGAGATACCCGAAGAAAAGGCTAAACTCGTCAAAGAACTGAAAAGCAACGCAGAGAAGGCAGAGAAGGTCTGGCTCGCATCCGATGAAGACCGCGAGGGAGAAGCCATCTCTTGGCATCTTTGCGAAGTACTGGGGCTGGACGAGGAGAAGACCAACCGTATCGTCTTCCACGAAATTACCAAACCGGCTATTTTGAAGGCCATTGAGACACCACGTCACCTGGATATGAACCTGGTGAATGCGCAGCAAGCTCGTCGCGTGCTGGACCGTCTGGTAGGTTTCAAGTTGTCGCCCGTCTTGTGGCGTAAGGTGAAGCCCGCCCTGTCAGCAGGCCGCGTGCAGAGTGTTGCTGTCCGCCTGATAGTAGAGCGTGAGCGTGAGATTCAGAATTTCCAGAGTGAGGCCTACTATAGCGTTGCTGGTATCTTTGCTATCACCAATGCCGATGGTTCACAAACAGAGGTAAAGGCCACTCTGGCACAGCGCTTAAAGACCCACGAGGAGGTAGAACAGTTCTTGCAAAAGTGCATCGACGCCACCTATACCGTACAGTCTGTCAGCAAGAAACCACTGAAGCGTACCCCTGCACCCCCTTTCACCACCTCTACCCTGCAACAGGAGGCTGCTCGCAAATTGGGCTTCACCGTCAGTCAGACGATGATGGTCGCCCAGCACTTGTATGAGCACGGACAGATTACCTATATGCGTACGGACTCTGTGAATCTCTCCGGTCTGTGTATCAATGCCAGCAAGGAGGAAATCACGAAGCTTTATGGCGAGGAATACAGTAAGGTACGTCAGTATCACACTAGTTCAAAGGGTGCCCAGGAGGCTCACGAGGCCATCCGTCCTACCTACATGGATCGCACGGAGATTGAGGGTACCGCTCAGGAGCGCAAGCTCTATGAACTCATCTGGAAGCGCACCATCGCCAGTCAGATGGCTGATGCAGAGATAGAGAAGACTACTGTCAACATCGCTGTCAGTGGTACTGAAGAGCTGTTTGTTGCCCAAGGTGAGGTATTGAAGTTTGATGGTTTCATCAAGGTTTACCGCGAATCTATTGACGATGAGGACAACCAGGAAGAGGAGAGCCACATCCTGCCACCGCTGAAGAAAGGCATGGTGCTGACCCGTCGCGAGATTCAGGCTACAGAGCGCTTCAGCCAAGGTCCTCAGCGATATACGGAAGCTTCGCTGGTACACAAGTTGGAGGAGCTGGGTATCGGCCGTCCGTCAACTTATGCCCCCACCATTTCTACCATCCAGCAGCGCGAGTACGTGCACAAGGGCGATAAGAAAGGTGAGGAGCGCAGCTATACCATCGACACACTGAAGGGTAAGCTCATTACACAGAAGACACGTAAGGAGATGGCAGGCTCGGACAAGGGCAAGCTGTTGCCATCCGATATCGGTATCGTTGTCAATGACTTCCTGATGAAGTATTTCCCCTCTATCATGGACTATAACTTCACCGCTAAGGTAGAGCAGGACTTCGATAAGATTGCTGAGGGTAGCACATCATGGACAGGCATGCTGAAGAGTTTCTACAAGAAGTTCGAACCCACCGTAGAGAAGACCATGAATGCCCGTCAGGAGCGTAAGGCCGGTGAGCGCCAGTTGGGAATAGACCCCAAGAGTGGCAAACCTGTCTTCGTGAAGATTGGACGCTTCGGTCCTGTGGTACAGATAGGTTCTGCCGAGGATACCGAGAAGCCCCAGTTTGCACAGTTGCCCAGCGAGAAGAGTATGGAGGCACTGACGCTGGAAGAGGCTCTGGAACTGTTCCAGCTGCCACGCACCCTGGGAGACTTCGAAGGTTCGCCCGTCGTTATCGGTGCCGGTCGTTTCGGTCCCTATGTGTTGCACCAGAAGAAATACACCTCACTGCCTAAGGACATCGACCCAATGGCTGTCACACTGGAAGAGGCTGTCAACCTCATCAACGAGAAGCGCCAGCAGGAGACTCAGAAACACATGAAGATATTCGTAGAGGATGAGAAGCTGGAACTGCTCAACGGACGCTACGGTCCCTATCTGGCTTACGACGGCAAGAACTACCGAATCCCCAAGAACCTGCATGCGAAAGCTACTGAGCTGACCTACGCAGAGTGTATGGCCCTCATTGAGAAGCAAAAGAAATGAAGCGCATCATCCTGATAGGCTATATGGGGTCAGGCAAGACCACCGTGGGCAAGGCACTCTCGAAGGAGACCGGCATGATGTTCTATGACCTCGACTGGTATATTGAAAGTCGCATGCGCAAGACCGTTTCACAGATTTTTGCCGAGAAAGGTGAAGAAGGTTTCCGCAAGATAGAATACAACATGCTGCATGAGGTGGCTGAGTTTGAGGATGTCATCATCAGCTGTGGAGGCGGCACGCCGTGTTTCTTCGACAATATGGACTATCTGAACCAGCAGGGTGACGTCATCTATCTGAAGGCTACCCCAGAAACGCTCTACAAACACCTGCTCATGGCGAAAGTGGAGCGCCCCCTGCTGAAGGACAAGACATCTGAGGAATTGATTGCTTATATCACGGAACATCTGAAAGAGCGTGAGCCGTTTTATGAGAAGGCTCACCACACCCTCGACGTCAACGTGCTTGACAACTACGACAAGATAGCCACTAGCGTGGAACGCATCAAGTCCCTATTATCATTATAACCCATATATCCCATTCATCCCAATAGACCCATCAAACTATGAAGAAATGGACCATCGACGACTCTAAGGAGCTGTACAACATCAACGGCTGGGGTACCAGCTACTTCGGCATCAACGAAGAAGGAGACATCTATGTTACTCCTTGTAAGGATGACACGCAGATAGACCTGCGTGAGGTGATGGACGAACTGTCGTTACGCGACGTGCAGGCCCCTGTACTACTGCGTTTCCCTGATATTCTTGACAACCGTATCGAGAAGACATGGAGCTGCTTCAAGAAAGCCGCAGAGGAGTACGACTACAAGGCTGAGAACTATGTAGTGTTCCCCATCAAGGTGAACCAGATGCAGCCCGTTGTTGAGGAAATCATCTCACACGGTCGTAAGTTCAACCTGGGTATCGAGGCTGGTTCCAAGCCTGAGCTCCATGCTGTCATTGCCGTACAGTGCCAGAGCGACTCTATCATCATCTGTAACGGATATAAGGACCAATCGTACATCGAACTGGCTCTGCTGGCTCAGAAGATGGGTAAGCGCATCTTCATCGTTGTAGAGAAGTTGAACGAGTTGGACATCATTGCCCGTGAGGCCAAGAAGCTGGGTGTGCGCCCGAATATCGGCATCCGCATCAAACTGGCCAGCAGTGGCAGTGGCAAATGGGAAGAGAGTGGTGGCGATGCTTCGAAGTTCGGACTGACCAGTGCCGAACTGCTGGAAGCCCTCGATCTGCTGGAGAAGAAGGACATGAAAGACTGTCTGCGACTCATCCACTTCCATATCGGTTCGCAGATTACCAAGATTCGTCGCATACAGACTGCCCTACGTGAGGCCTCACAGTTCTATGTGCAGCTCCACAAGATGGGTTATAATGTGGACTTCGTAGATTGTGGTGGTGGTCTGGGTGTCGACTACGACGGCACACGCTCACCATCAAGTGAGTCGTCTGTCAACTACTCCATCCAGGAGTATGTCAACGACTGTATCTACACCTTCGTCGATGCTGCCAACAAGAACGAACTGCCCCACCCCAACCTGATTACGGAGAGTGGTCGTTCGCTGGCTGCACACCATTCGGTACTCGTTATCGACGTGCTGGAGACGGCCTCGCTGCCTGAGATGCCTGAGGAGTTTGAGCCCGACGAGAACAGCCATCAGTTGGTGAAGGACCTCTATGAGATATGGGACAACCTCAGCCCACGCAACGTCTTGGAAGACTGGCACGACGCCGAGCAGATTCGCGAGGAGGTGCTTGACCTTTTCTCACACGGTATCGTTGATCTGAAGACACGTGCAGAGATTGAGGCGATGTACTGGAGTGTCTGTCATGAGATTCATGCGCTCGCCAAGAACCTGAAACACGTTCCTGAGGAGTTGATGAACATCGACAAGCTATTAGCAGACAAGTATTTCTGTAACTTCTCGCTGTTCCAATCGTTGCCTGACTCATGGGCCATCGACCAGATATTCCCCATTATGCCCATCCAGCGCCTAAACGAGCGTCCTACACGTAATGCCACCATTCAGGATATCACCTGCGACTCTGACGGAAAGATAGCCAACTTCGCTACCAACCGCCACAACTCGCACTCGCTGCCTGTGCACACGCTGAAGAAGAGCGAGAAATACTACTTGGGCGTCTTTCTGGTGGGTGCCTATCAGGAAATTCTTGGTGACATGCACAACCTGTTTGGCGACACCACTGCTGTACACATCTCTGTGAAGGATGGTGCCTACCATATCGACCAGATATTCGATGGTGAGACTGTTGAGGAGGTGCTCGAATACGTACAGTATAACCCCAAGAAACTGGTGCGCCAGTTAGAGATTTGGGTAGCCAAGAGCGTCAAGCAGGGCAAGATATCATTGGAAGAGGGTAAGGAGTTCCTGAACAACTATCGCTCAGGACTCTACGGTTACACCTATCTAGAGTAACTAGTATATCTAGTTCATCTAGTATAACTAGTAAAAAGAATATGAAGGAGAAACTAACCATAGTTAAAGTAGGAGGAGCTGTAGTCGAAGACGAACTACAGCTCTCTCAGTTGCTACGCGACTTCTCAGCCATTGAAGGTCGCAAGGTGCTGGTTCATGGAGGTGGTCGCAAAGCCACCAAGATGGCTGAGCGTCTGGGCATCGAGACCAAGATGGTCAACGGACGACGCATCACCGATAAGGATATGCTGGAAGTGGTCACGATGGTGTATGGCGGACTGGTCAACAAGAACCTAGTAGCCTGTCTGCAGGCCAATGGTGTCAATGCCCTCGGACTGACAGGTGCCGATGCTGACGTCATCCACAGCCATAAGCGCCCTGTCAAAATGGTCGATGGCTCACCCGTCGACTACGGCTTCGTAGGCGATGTTGATAAGGCTAAAGGTGATATGCTGAGCCACCTCATTGAGGCTGGCATTACACCTGTGATGGCTCCGCTGACACACGATGGCGAAGGCCATATCCTCAATACCAATGCAGACACTATCGCCTCAGAGACAGCAAAGGCCCTGGCTTCGCTCTACGACGTGACACTCATCTTCTCATTTGAAAAGAAGGGAGTGTTGAGCAATCCCGATGACGACGAGAGTGTCATTCCCGTCATTACTCACGCCGACTTCGAACGCTACAAGGCTGATGGCACCATCAGTGGTGGCATGCTGCCCAAGATTGAGAATGCCCTCAGTGCCGTTGACGCAGGCGTCGGTCGCGTCATTATCACGCTGGCTACGGCCATCGATGGTCAACACGGAACAGTCATCACAAAACGGGAACCGCCAATATAGGCCGTGTCAACCACAATATTACCACCAATACGACGGGCTAAGGAGCGGGCTACTGTGAGACCAATACCGGTACCGTCGTAGTACTCGTCCAATTGGACAAATTCCTCAAAAATGCGTTCTGCTTCTTTGTATGGAACGCCGATACCAGTATCCTCGACAGAAAAGAACAAGCGTCCAGACGATGCTGATATGCGCAAGACCACTTTCTGTTGACGGTCAGCAGACGTTTTATGCTGATGCCCCTCTGCAGGAGCTGTGAATTTACGTGCATTGTCAAGTAACTGCGACAGTGCACGAACAGCAGCAGACAGGTTGGTCTGAATAATCGTCTGCTCAGCTTCCGGCGAAACCTGCATGTCGAATGTCAGATGACTGGCATTGGCAATGTTGGAGGTACTAACGGCCTCTGTAGCAATCTGTACAGGAGACACCTTGTCAGTACGCTCTATGACGGTATTATTCTTGGCTTCAGAGAGCTCCAGCATTTTATTCACAAGACTGGTAATACGATCGGTATTCTCCGTAATCTGCCACTTAAAATCCTCGAGGGTTGCATCGTCGTATTTCATGTCTGGCATCGTCAGCACTTGGGTGAACCCTGACAGGATGTTGAGCGGCGTGCGTATTTCATGGGAAATCTGCTGGATGAAGTCACTCTTCATGCGTGATGATTCCTCAGCACGAGCATTGGCAATCTCAAGGTCATGGTAGGCTGCTTCCAAACGCATAGCAGCACGGTGACGGAAGAACACAAAGAGTCCAAAGGCGAGAATGACGAGGCCCAGTATGATAATAACCATCCACAGACGTTGATCCGACATTGTGGCACGTTGCTCCATCAGTTCCGTTTCCTTTTGCTGAGTCTCATAGATGGTGGCCAGTTCTGCAGCGTCGTCCTGCTTTTGCCAGATAATAGCAGAGTCAAGGGCATGACAAATCTGTATTCCCACCGCTATGGTTGTGTCTGTACGGTGTGCACCTGCATTGGCGAGGTATTTGGGCAGCAAATAGGAATGAATGGTTTCCAACGACATCTTGACATCATAATTGAACAACTGTACATCCATTATCTGGAAATTGTCGGCAGCTTCACGCCAGCGTTCGGCAATCATCAGATAGTTAGTGGCCTCTATTTTTCCATCGCCCGTTTTCGCATAATTGGTTTGCAAAGCTGCCAAGTAAGCTTTTGCAGCCTCAGCCTTTTGTCCTAATCCCTCTAAGGCACAAGCCCGATAAAGACAGAGTCTGGCCCACTGCTTGTCAATATATTCCTCGCGGGCTTTAGGATGTTGGCGACATTGCTGTAACATATTGTCGAAATGGCTAGTCCATTCGTAGGCTTCATGATAGTGGGCAGTCTGAATATATGCATCGACGATGGTGACAATGCCGACAATGGCACTGGTATAGTTGGCAATGGCTGGATCCGCTTCCGTTACCTGCAGATAATATTGCCAAGCAATGGAGAAGTTATTGGCTGCTTCATCAAGAAGGTTTAATTTCAACTGACAACTACCCATGAAGGTCAATAGGTTGGAGTAGTCATTATTCATGGTGTAGTCCTTCTCCTTTAATAGTTTGATGGCTGGCAAGGCCACACGCATGGCCTCTTCATAGTCTGCCTTCAGATAGAGCAAGCCAACAAGACGGTTAGCCGCTTGTGCATAATAGTCCAGATCGTCCGTTTTGGACACCTTCTGAGAAATCGCATTCTTCCACTCCATCTCTGCCATTTTCACCTTACGCATTCGTGAATAGGCATAGCCACGCCAGTAGCAAGCCTTCAATTCAGACAGTGTACCTTCCTGCTGGTGCGAATTGGCCAGGCTCAAGATTGAATCATAGTCGCGAGCCTGATAGGCTGCATTCATCAGACTGTCAACCGCCAAGTGCTGGTGAGTGGCTCGATGCTCCTTGCAAGATACGAACAATATCGCTGTCAGAAGCCAAAATATAATCGTTGTTTTTCTGAATTCTATCATCCCTCAATTGTTATTTGCCTGCAAAGATACGAAAAAACATTTCTTTTTTTGCTAAAACGGAAAAAAATTGTAACTTTGCCATCGAATATGATACATACAGATATATATTATTGGTACGGACTATCCGCATTGGCGTACTTAGTCACCTGCTGGGTTTTCGCTGCTGTCAGAGGTATCCACAATTGTGGTACCCCCAAAGAACGTAGAGACTACATCTGGCCAGACCGCAAGATGCAGGTAACCGTTTATTTGTGTGCAACAATCCTGTTGCCCTACGTATTGAATCCGCATAGCGAGGCTGCATGGCTCTTGATAAAGTCATACTTCCCATGCACCTATTTCTTCTATTTTGGTGCACTGCTGTTTTGTTTCTTCGGTACAGTAAAGCAGTGGAGCAAATGGAAGGCAACCACCCGCCTAGCTGCTCTCGTCACTACGCTGACCATGTTGCCGCTTATCATCAATGCATGGTGGCCCTCAGGACTGCTTAGCCAGGAATTCGTCAACATTTGGGGCTATGTAGTTGTTGCGGTCAGCATTCTTATGATGTGCTATGCTTGTGTAGCTTTATGGCAGGTGTGGCAATGGATGAACGAGTCGCGTGACGTCAACTATTCCAACCCAGAAGATTTTCCCACTGAATATGCCCATCGCGCATGGCTGGCACCTGTTGTGATTACTCCCCTGTTGTGGCCTGCCTATATCTTTGACTCTCCCAAAATCATGGCTGTGCTGTTCATTCCGTTGGCAGTATTCAACATCATATTGCTACTTATCGTGATGCCTGTCTGGCGACGAGCAGCCATTCTTTCTGATGCTGACGAGGCAGAGACGGTCATTGATGACGCATCCGACGAGCTCGCAGAGGAACGCACCAACAGGATAGCAACGGAGATAGAACAATTCGTAGATACAGAAGGAGCCTATCTGGACCCGCACCTGAAACTGGAACAGGTCATAGAACGCTGTAGTTTCAGTCGAGGCTACGTATCACGCGTATTCCAAGAACGTTTCGGAGGGTTCTCTGACTATGTCAATGGGTTGCGCGTTGCCTACTACGACCGCTACATTGCACAGCATCCCAATTCCTCAGTAGAAACAGCTGCAGAGGCCAGTGGATTCACTTCAGCCAAAGCATACCAAAAGGCAAAAGAGCGACTGTCTCAGTCCCAAACAAGATGAAGACCATTAGTTTCCAGTCTGATATCCTGCCGTTGAAAAACGAGCTGTACAGGATGGCCCTCCGCATCACGATGAATGCTGCGGATGCTGAGGATGTCGTGCAGGAAACGATGATGAAGGTGTGGAACCGTCGCGACCAGTGGAACCAGATAGACTCCATTGAGGCTTTCTGTCTGACCATCTGTCGTAACCTCTCATTAGATAAGGTACGACGCATGGACAACCAAACGCAGTCGCTGGATGCCGCCTACGACCCTAAAGATCATGGAGTCGCCTCCAACCCAGAGGAACAGGCCATTCAGAGCGACCGCATCCGACTGGTTCGCCAAATGATTAGTCAACTGCCTGAGAAACAACGCAGTTGCATGCAGTTGCGCGACATGGAGGGTAAGAGCTATAAGGACATTGCCACCATCCTCGACATCACTGAAGAGCAGGTGAAAGTCAATATTTTCAGGGCTCGACAAACAATTCGTGAAAAATTTAAGAAATTTCTGTAACTTTTTGTTTTAACAAACGTCTTTGTATATAGAAAAAGGCAAAAAAGTATGGACTACAAGTACATCGAACAACTCATGGAGCGCTACTGGAACGCTGAGACTACTCTCGAAGAGGAGAGCATCCTTCGTTCTTTCTTCCGCCAGGAGAACATCCCTGCGGAGATGGAGCCCCTGCGCGCCCTCTTTGCTGATGAGGCAAGCAGCCAGCAGTTAGGCGATGACTTCGATGCCCGTATGCTTGAGATGATTCGTGAGGAAGAGGCTCCCAAGACTGTCAAGGCTCGTGAGATCTCACTGACACGCCGTCTGGTGCCACTCTTCAAGGCTGCAGCCGTCATTGCCATCATCCTCACCATCGGTGGTGCCCTGCAAGCACCCTGGGACAACAGCTGGAACACACCGCAAGACTATGCACGCATCCAGCAAGACCTCGACAGCGTAGCTGCCGTCAGTCCCATCCAAGCCGAGAACATGAGCGACTGGTCTGCTGACAGCACCAGTATCCTCATGGATAGGCCAAAGAATTGATAATTTTCTATGCTTTCTCTATATTTACAAATCATGTTTAGTTAAAACACCGAAACTGTGAAGTTTCATTTCTCTCAAATTTTTCATAACATACTAACGGAGAACGGGCTGCCCATCTGATGAGTCAGAGTGCAGCCCGTTCAATTTTTACTTTTTAGCAACAAGCCTTATCTCTATGAGCAACTAGGCTTATCTCTGATAGCAACTAGGCTTATCTCTAAGAGAGAAACGACGAGTTACTCATCGAGAAACGACGTTTCTCTTATCGGGAATAGCAACTTGCTAAACATGCTCGTATAATTCCTATAAGCGTCCTGTCTCGTTGTAGCTGAAATAGTTGCCATCGGTGATGATAACGTGATCCATGAAGTGGATACGCATCAGTTGGCAAGCGCGTTGCAGTTGATTGGTCAGGTCGTTGTCAGCAGTACTGGGACGCAGGTTACCAGAAGGGTGGTTGTGGCAAACGGCAAGGATGGTAGCATTGGCAAGGACGGCCTCACGCATGATGATGCGGATATCGACACTAACCTCGGTAATGCCCCCATGCGAGATGCGTAGTTTCTTAATCAGTCGATGGTTCTGGTTCATCAGCAGAAGCCAGAACTCCTCAACGTCCGAATCCTGCAGGATAGGATGCATGTGGTTGTAAATCTTGGTGGCTGTCCCCAGGTCAGGACGTTCCTCAGGCTTCTCCATCTGACGACGCTTGCCTAGTTCGCAGGCTGCAAGAATAGTAATGGCTTTAGCCTCACCTATTCCTTTGTATTCACACAACTGGCGGATAGTCATCTTACCCAACGTGTTAAGGTTATTACGACAGTCGTGCAGAATATCCTGCATCAGGTCGACAGCACTAACCCCAGGCGTTCCAGAACCAATGAGAATAGCAAGTAGCTCTGCATCGCTCAACGCCTGCGGACCATTGTCGCGCAGTTTTTCACGAGGCTGGTCATCTTCTGACCAATGAGCTATCGTCAGTCGTTCGTTCATTTATAGAAATTCTTCTCGAAAGCGGTAAACTCGTCCTGTTTCAAAACACAACGCTTCCACCACGACTCAATAAAGCCAAAGCCATAGCCCATCAGTTGGGTAAAGGCTGCAGGAATGCTTAGCCAGCCTACCCACAGGTTCTTGTTCTGCAGGGTAGAGTCAACAAGGATGAGCAGACAGTAAAGCAGCAAGGGCAATAGCGTCAAGCCATAACAGAACGGAGCAAGCAACAAGCAACCAATGACACCAACAGTAAACACCATTGGCAACAGGTGGACAAGCTTCATCGTTCCTGGATGACGCTTTTCCAAATTGATACGCGCTATACCGCTATTATATACCTGACGGAAGAACTTGCGAAAGTCCGTGCGACGCTTGTGCCACACCCATGCATCAGGAAAGAGCTGTGGCTGATAGCCAGCCTCAACGATGCGATACGAGAAGTCAACATCCTCGCCAAAGCGCATCTTTGAGAAACCTCCCAACTGCAGATAGACATCGCGACGGATGCCCATATTGAACGAACGGGGGAAGAACTTATCCAACTTCTTCTTGCCACCACGAATGCCACCCGTCGTAAAGAACGACGTCATAGAATAGCTGATGGCCTTCTGTATCGGGGTGAACGATGGATGAGCAGCATCAGGACCACCAAAGGCGACAATGGCTGAGGGCTGAGGGCTGAGGGCTGAGTCGACAGCAGCTAAATAGCCTGTAGGTAGCACCACATCACTATCGAGGATAATGGCGTACTCACCCTTGGCACGCTCCACACCATAGTTGCGACTCTGGCCAGGACCGCTGTTCTCCTTATAATAATAATGCAAAGCAAGGATGCTTGCATACTTGTCGCAAACATCCTTGCAAGGTTTCTGTGAACCGTCCTCAACAATTATGACCTCAAAGTCCTTAAGCGTTTGGGAGCAAAGGCTCTCAAGCAACTCGTCCACCTCGTCAGGGCGATTGAAGACAGGAACAATAATTGAATACTTCAATTGTCAATTATCAATTGTCAATTAGGGCAAAGCCCGCAATTACTCCTTAGCGCGAGCCAGGTAAGAACCATCGCGAGTGTCAACCTGAATCAGGTCGCCCTCGTTGATGAACAGAGGAACGCGAACCTCAACACCAGTCTCCAGCGTAGCGGGCTTCAGAGTGTTGGTAGCGGTGTCGCCCTTAATACCAGGCTCAGAGTGAGTAACCTTCAGAACGGTCTTAACAGGCATCTCAGCATAGAGAATAGTACCATCGGTAGTATCGCTGACAACTGATACGACGTCGCCTTCCTTCATGTACTCATGACCGATTACGAGGTCGTTAGCGATGGGAATCTGCTCGAAAGTCTCCTGATTCATGAAGATACGACCTTCCTGGTCCTCATAGAGGTACTGGTAGTCGCGGTGCTCGATGACAACGTCCTCCAACTTTTCACCGATGTTGTAACGACGCTCCAGCACACGACCGTCGGTAACGTTCTTCATCTTGATGTTCATGATAGTGTTTCCCTTACCGGGCTTACGATGCTGGAAATCGATGCAAACCCAAATAGCACCGTCCATACGGATTGCGGTACCCTTCTTAATGTCTTGTGAGTTAATCATAAAATATGCTATTTAATAATGTAATTATCTCTTTTGCGGGTGCAAAGGTACAACTTTTCCGTGAAAAATGAATAAAATATTGAGAAAAATTCGCTCAAAACTTGCACAATTAGAAATAATTATGTAATTTTGCAGCCCGAATTGACGAATCACAATAATAAAAATAAGATAAAACAATGAAAAGAACATTTCAGCCGCACAATCGTCGCCGCGTGAACAAGCATGGTTTCCGCGAGCGCATGGCAACAAAGAATGGTCGTCGCGTACTGGCTTCTCGCCGCGCTAAGGGCCGCAAGAAGTTAACTGTATCTGACGAGCATCACGGAAAGTAATCGTGAACAACTGTCACGCATAAGAATTGGGTGTATTTTCTAAGAAATATACCCAATTTTTTTGTTGTCTCAATATTTCTTTGTACTTTTGCGAAATCATAGCATTAAAGAGATAGCATGAACATAAAAGAATCATTGCGTAAGATATTTGATCGCTTTGTGGTCATCAACCTGTTAGCCATGCTGGTGGTCATCATCTTGCTGTGCATAGGTGTGGGCTTCGGCCTGGACATTTATACGCACCATGGCGAGAATATAGAAGTACCCAACCTGAAAGGAATGAATTGTGAGAAGGCTGAACGCCAACTCGCAGAACTAGGACTGACTGTCGTTGTCAGCGACTCTGGCCATAACAAGAAGTTACCTGCCAACAGCATTTTGTTGCAGACACCTGGCGAAGGACAAAAGGTAAAGAGAGGGCATGTCATCTATGTGACAGTCAACTCTCCCTCATCACCCTCCTTTGCCTTGCCTGACCTCGTTGACAACTCCAGTTACCGTGAGGCCGAAGCCAGACTGACCGCTATGGGATTCCGCTTGGACCCTCCCAAAATGGTGGATGGTGAGAAAGACTGGGTGTATGGCATCCTTTGTCGTGGCCATCGCGTATCAAACGGTGACCGCGTCTCTATAGACCACCCGCTGACACTGATGGTTGGCAAGGGCACCATAGAAGACCTGGACGACATCGACATGGTTGGTGCCGAGGAAGTGGAAGAAAGTGGTGATGCTGACGAATTCGAGGAAGTCAAGGAACCATAATCAACAAATTGGAATGACGGAAGAACTCGACGATATAGAACTCTTGGATGGCGATGCTGATGGCGACCTTCAGGTCGAAGATGGCCAGCTGTATGAGCACCTGCGCATGGAAGTAGACCGTGGGCAGGAACCTGTACGCATCGACAAATACATGTCGGAGCACATACAGCACTCTTCACGCAACCGCATCCAGAAAGCTGCTGACGCCGGATTCATTCAGGTCAATGGCACACCTGTCAAAAGCAATTATAAGGTTCGCCCTGGCGACGTCATCACACTGATGCTGGACCGTCCACATTACGATACGACCATTGAGCCAGAGGATATACCCTTGGACGTGGTCTATGAGGACGACCAACTGATGGTCATCAACAAACCCGCAGGACTGGTGGTACACCCAGGAGTGGGCAACTTCCACGGCACCTTGGTCAATGCCATTGCCTGGCACCTGCGCAATCTGCCCAGCTACGACCCTAATGACCCTAGCGTGGGACTAGTACACCGCATTGACAAAGACACCAGTGGGCTGCTTGTCGTTGCTAAGACGCCAGAAGCCAAGACAGAGTTGGGGGCGCAGTTCTTCAATCACGATACCCACCGTTCGTATCAGGCATTAGTCTGGGGCAACTTCACAGAAGACACTGGGCGCATAGAAGGCAACATTGGCCGTGATCCAAAGGATCGTCAGCGCATGGCCGTCTTTCCTGCAGGAGGAGACATCGGTAAAACCGCTGTCACGCACTATCGGGTGTTGGAGCGCTATGGCTATACTACACTGGTGGAATGCAGACTGGAGACAGGACGTACACATCAGATTCGTGCCCACATGAAGCATATTGGGCATCCGCTGTTTGCCGACGAACGCTATGGAGGCATGGAGATTCTGCGTGGTGAGCGCACTGCCAGCTATAAGGCATACATACAGAACTGCCTGAAACTATGCAATCGCCAGGCCCTGCACGCCAAGACACTGGGTTTCGTACATCCCATCACCCACGAGCAGATGGACTTCACCAGTGAACTAGCTGACGACATGCAGGCTCTGATAGAGAAATGGCGCAATTATACTCGAAATATCGAGATAACGAGATAACGTAATAACGAAAAATAAATTTATAGGAACAATATGAAACATCTAAAACGCAACATCGCCATTGTGTGTGGTGGCGACTCTTCTGAACACGACGTATCACTGCGCTCAGCACAGGGGCTCTACTCCTTCTTCGACAAGGAGCGTTATAATGTATATATCGTAGATATCAAGGGACAGGACTGGCACGTCGAGTTGCCTGGAGGTCTTACGGCACGCATTGATCGCAACGACTTCTCCTTTGTAGAAGACGGCAAGGCCAAGCTCTTCGACTATGCCTATATTACCATTCACGGCACCCCTGGCGAGAATGGCATCCTGCAGGGTTACTTCGACCTGATTGACCTGCCCTACTCTACCAGTGGTGTATTGGTAGAAGCCATGACGTTCGACAAGTTCGTGCTGAACCAGTATCTGCGTGGCTATGGCGTTTCTGTCGCCGACTCCCTGCTGATTCGTCAGGGATACGAGCAACTGGTAAGCGATGACGAGATTGAGCAGCGTATCGGTATGCCTTGCTTTGTGAAGCCAGCTGCCGATGGTTCATCGTTTGGCGTCAGCAAGGTCAAGAACAAAGACCAGTTGGCTCCTGCCATTCGTAAGGCTATGCTGGAGAGTTCGGAGATTATGGTTGAGCAGTTCCTGGAGGGCACAGAGATTTCCATCGGTGTCTATAAGACCCGCGATAAGTCGGTGGTACTACCTGCCACCGAGGTTGTTACCAACAACGAGTTCTTCGATTACGATGCAAAATACAATGGTCAGGTACAAGAGATTACCCCTGCCCGTCTACCAGAGGATGTTACCCGTCGTGTACGTGAGATTACCAGTCATATCTACGACATTCTCCACTGCAACGGCATCATCCGCATTGACTATATCATCTCTAAGGAAGGTAAGATTTCGATGCTGGAAGTGAACACCACACCAGGTATGACTCCTACCAGCTTCATTCCCCAGCAGGTACGCGCCGCAGGTCTGGAGATGAAGGATGTGTTGACCGATATCGTAGAGAACCAGTTCTAGAATTTGCCCCCTAAGTTAGGGGGCTACAGGACTCTGAACAAGCAAGAATTAAATAAAATGGAAATAGGAGAGTTTGACGAGATACGTCCTTATGAGGCGTCAGAGATGCAGCAGGCATTCAACGACTTGTTGAATGACCGCCAGTTTAGCACTATCTTGAAAGGCTTCGCACCTTGGTTACCGAAAGGTCTGCGCAACGGACTGTTGCGACTGGCCTTTACGGGTATCAAGACACCGCTCGATTTCCAGAAGCGCTTCATGAAACCTGTCGTCAAATGGATTATCCGCAAACATACTGATGGTTGCACGTTTGAAGATACGCTCTTGCCTGCAGACAAGTCACTACGCTACATCTTCTTGAGCAACCATCGTGACATTGTGCTCGACTCTGCCTTTCTGGATGTCAAACTCGTCGAGGCAGGCTATCCTACTACCGTAGAGATAGGCATCGGAGACAACCTGCTCATCTATCCCTGGATTAAGCGACTGGTACGCATGAACAAAGCATTTACTGTGCGTCGCGGTCTGACAGCCCATGAGATGATGCGCTCCAGTCAGTTGATGAGCCGCTATATTCACTATGCTGTCACTGAGAAGAAAGAGAACATTTGGATTGCTCAGCGCGAAGGACGTGCCAAGGACTCCAGCGACCATACGCAGGATGCCGTACTGAAGATGCTGGCTATGGGTGGTGAGCTCCAAGAGCTAAACATCTGTCCGCTTACCATCAGTTACGAGTTCGATCCTTGCGATTATCTGAAAGCCCAGGAGTTCCAACAGAAGCGTGACAACCCTGCTTTCAAGAAATCTCGTCAGGACGACCTCGACAATATGAAGACAGGTATCTTTGGTTACAAAGGTCGTGTCCACTATCATTGCGGAACGCCCATCAACCAGTGGCTTGCCGAGCTAGACGGGCTGCCCCGTAACGAGTATTTCCAGCAACTCAGTCAGCACATTGACCAAGAGATACATGCTGGCTACCGTCTGTATCCCTGCAACTATATTGCCTTAGACCGTCTGGAAGGAACCTCATCGCATGCTGACCAGTATACGTCCAAAGACATTGAACGCTTCAACAAGTATCTGGCTGCGCAATTGGCGAAGATCAGCATTCCCAATAAGGACGAAGCGTTCTTGACTGAGCGCATGCTGACCATGTATGCTAACCCAGTACGCAACTACCTTCAAGCTAAAAGCGCCCAATGATGAATAGACATCTCACAATCGTCATCACATTATTCCTCTCCGTCATCTTGACATCCTGCGAGACAGACAGCTACGAGAAAGGAGAAGGGCGCTACTCCTTGCTGCAAGCCGATTTCGCCTGTCTTACTATAAATAGTGAGAAACAGGCAGTATCATTCCTCACTGACGAAGGCGAGAACTATACCATTACCAACCCTCAGAAAACCTCATGGATAGAAACAGCAGACACCATCTATCGCGCTTTCCTATATTATAATAAGGTGGAAAACGGCAAGGCTCGTGTATCATCGATAGGAAGTCTGCCTACCTTAATCCCTACCAATGTCAAAGAGTTTAAACGACAGCCACAGGACCCAGTGGGAATGGAGAGCTCATGGCTGACGCGCGATGGGAAGTATATCAATCTCGGACTGCTGCTGAAAAACGGCCGTGATGATAGTGGTAAAGAAGGTACACATGCCTTGGCGTTGGCACTTGACGAAATACGCCAGAATGCCAACCAGACAAAAACCGCGTATTATCGTCTACTGCACGATCAGGGAGAAGTCCCCGAATACTATACCAATCGACGTTACGTTTGTATTCTGCTACCAACAGAACAACGGCCAGACAGTGTGTGTCTGACCGTTAAGACCTACGACGGTATCGTCGTCAAGAAATTCAAATTGTAGCTCTTAATCCTCAGGAGAGAAATCGTCCTTACCAACACCACAGATAGGGCATACCCAGTCTTCTGGGATGTCTTCAAATGCAGTACCTGGAGCGATACCATTGTCAGGATCGCCTACTTCAGGGTCATACACGTAGCCACAAGTCTCACAAACATACTTTTTCATAAGCTTTTAGTTTTAAGGGATTATTAGAATAAAAAAATGATTATCTCTTATCTATTATCTTCATGACTTTCTCCACGATAGTCTCTGGTGCTATATTACGCATACAAGCATAATCACCACGAAGACATGGTTTCTGTCCGTAGATACTGCACGGACGACAGTCGAGAGGTATCTGTACTGCATTCTCTTCCGTCTGTCCCCACCCCATGAAACCAGCATAAGGATGAGTAGCTCCCCATACGCTGACCACCGGTGTATCAGTGAGCGACGCCAGATGCATGTTTGAGGAGTCCATGGATACCATCACATCAAGATGGCTCATCAGGATAAGCTCCTGATGCAGCGACTCCAATAGTTTTCCTGTATAAATGCAAGCAGGGTGCTGCTCACACCATTCTGTGAAGTACTTATCTTCTTGCTCACCACGTCCAAAGAGGAAGATACGAGCCTTGGGATACTTGGCGAGAAGCTGTTCTATCACCTGATGCATCAAACGAGGAGGATATGTCTTCCCCTCATGAGCTGCAAAAGGTGCCACGCCTATCCACTGTTCAAAGGATTTCTTGACACACATTCCTGCAGGCAGCATATTCAAGTTGCCACCTTCCTCAGGGAATATGCTCTTGAACTGTATGTCTACTGGATACCCCAGTTTCTCAAAGACATCGATATAATTCTGGAAGGAAGTAGGTTGCTGCACCAGTTCCTTGTTCGATGCAGAAGTAATACGACGACGCCCCTTACGATGTTTGTTGATATGAGCCACACGATAGTGCCCCAGATTAAAGCGTATGCGGAGATATTCTGAACGAAGCACACTATGCAAATCAGCGACAGCCGTAAACTGCTTGGCTGTTAATCGACGATAGAGTGCATTCAGTCCTTTAATGCCACGATACTCGTTTTTCAGGTCAGCGGCCATAAATCCCACGTTGGGAGCAAGATCTTCAAAGAAGGGACGCGCAAACGCCCTGCTCAACACCGTGATACGGATATCAGGGTACTGATGAGCCAACGAATAGATGACAGGCACCATCATGGCGACATCACCCATCGCAGAGAAGCGGATAACGAGTATGTGTTCTTTTCTCATATTGGCTGTTAGCTTTTAGCTATTAGCACTTGGCTATTTCTTATAGAGTACTGGATTGGTAGCTGGGTCGTTGTACATCTTCATCTGGCGATACACCTTCATGTACTTACGACCAGCCTCGATATCCTCCAACAACTGGTCAATAGCCGTCGAGAGGTCAACCTGCTGCTCCAACAGCACATCAAGCTTGGCCTGACACTTCTGCACATGCTCCGTATCTGCATCCTTACGCTCGGTTTGTTCTTTCATATGCCAAATCTTCAGCGCCAAAATGCTCAAGCGGTCGGTAGCCCATGCAGGACTCTCTGTATTCAGACGAGCATCAGCCTGTGGCTGCACGTCGGCATAAACCTTGCGGAAGTAAGTATCAATTTCCTCCACCAAGTCCGTACGGTCCTGATTGGAGCGGTCAATACGACGCTTCAAGCCCAAGGCCTCTGCAGGGTCAATATGAGGATCACGGATAATATCCTCCAAATGCCACTGCACGGTATCTATCCAGCACTTCAGATAGAGACTATACTCAATGGTATCACGCTCGTATGGATTGTTGATGGGCGTATCTACATTGTCCTTCAAGTGATAGTCACGAATAGCCTGATTGAATATTTTGTTGGCTTTTTCTGTAAATGTCATAGTGTTTGTTGTTTTGTTTATTTTGCAAAGATACGACAAATAAATGACAAATCATCATTTTTCCGCAATTATTTTTGTGATATGCAAGTAATTAGAAGATGTTTTTGGTCATATTCGTGGTTTTTTGTATCTTTGCAAAACCAACAAGATGAGCATACATCCACTCCATACCAACAATGAGCGACCGGCACGGTTTACCTATCCGTTCTGCTATGAGCCACACCCCCTATGCCAACAAGCGGCGGCAGAGGTGCAGCAGTATATTGCGACACATGAGGAGATACGCAGTGATGCTGACAAAGGTAAGATGTTTGGCGTCTTGGTGGTGGAAGATGCTCATGGTTTGTCTTTCCTTGCAGCCTACAGCGGCCTACTGGCAGGGCGTAATGACTGGTCATATTTTGTACCACCGGTATATGATGCCCAGCAACCTGACGGACACTTCAAGACCGTCGAACGTGAGATATCAGCAAAGGGCGGTGATAAAGAAATGTCCCAAGAACTGCAGACATGGTTGTTCCACCAATATCAGCTACTTAACGCCCATGGTGAGGTAAAAGACCTTGTTGATATCTGGCAAGAATACTACAACCGTCCTAAGCTTAGGCAGAAATACCCGCTGCCACCAGGTGGAACAGGTGACTGTTGCGCTCCAAAGTTGTTGCAATATGCCTATCTGCATGGGCTACGCCCCATCTGTATGGCAGAATTCTGGTGGGGGCAATCTAACAAGGAGGAACTACGTCAACACCTGAATTACTATCCCGCTTGTCGTGGCAAATGCAAACCCATATTGACGTGGATGATGCAAGGACTGGATGTTGATCCAGACCCAGAGGCACAACGTTTTGAACATATGGAAATACCCATCGTCTACGAAGATGACGACCTGCTCGTAATTGATAAGCCCAGCGGTATGCTGTCAGTACCAGGGCGCGTTGAGGAGTATAGCGTAGAAACCGTTATGCAGCAGCGTTATCCAAATAGTACCGTTGCCCATCGGCTGGATATGGGTACCAGTGGTCTGCTTATCGTGGCAAAGCATATCAATGCTTATCACTCACTACAACAGCAATTCATTCACCATGAAGTAAAAAAGAAATATGTAGCAATGCTGGAACATGTAGGACAGGGAACAGGTATCATCAGTCTACCTTTACGTCCAGACCCTATGAACCGACCAAGACAGGTGGTTGATATGGAGCACGGCAAACGCGCTGTTACACGCTATGAGTTCCTCAACGACCATCTGGTGGCGCTATGGCCAGAAACGGGACGTACCCATCAGTTGCGCATCCATTGCGCACACCCCGATGGACTAGCCAACCCCATCGTTGGCGACGAGCTCTATGGCACCAAAAACTCACGACTCTGTCTGCATGCTGCAGAGATATGGTTCAAACATCCAATAACTGGAGAAAAGATGCATTTTCAGACAACCCCCGATTTTCTATGACACAGACATCACCTATACAAGCACTTCAACAGCAACGCCTACTGTTACAGTTAGAGTATGAGACCGAGAAGGAGACCTTCCGACAACAGACCCAGCAAACGGGTATGGAGCGGAAGGTCAAGAGAGGTGATGCCTGGTGGCCCATCAAGTACAGCAAGAGTTACTACAACTCGCTAAACCAGTTAGCGATCGAGGTAGTGCGCACCGCAGACACTGATATTGAGCACAACTTTGAGTTTGGGAAACCTGTATCGTTCTTTCGGATAGATAGTGGAGAAAAAACCATACACCATTTTCGTCTTACAGGCATCGTAAGCTATGTTGATGGTGACCGTATGGTCATCACCGTGCCAGACGGCTTTTCCGTCGTAGAGCTGCAGAGCACCACTACTACCGATTCTTCGCTGGGTGTGCAACTCTCGTTCGACGAGACATCATATCGTCTGATGATGGAGGCACTAGACCGTGCCATTCGTGGCAAGGGACGCTTGGGTTATCTCCGCGACCTATTCTATTCGCGCCAGAAACCAGAGACCTTTGTCTTTCCACCTATGCACTTCCCGTATCTTAACCAAACACAGGAGAATGCCGTCAATATGGTACTACGTGCCAAGGATGTAGCTATTGTGCATGGTCCTCCAGGTACGGGAAAAACAACAACTCTCGTTGAAGCCATCCGCGAAACGTTAATGCGCGAGAATCAGGTACTAGTGTGTGCACAGAGCAATATGGCTGTCGATTGGATTAGTGAAAAACTCGTTGACCGAGGCATCAATGTGCTGCGCATCGGCAATCCAACACGTGTCAACGACAAAATGCTCTCGTTCACCTATGAGCGACGTTTCGAGGCACATCCAGACTATCCGCACCTGTGGGCTATCCGTAAAGCTATCCGTGATCTGCGAAGCCACCGTAAGCGGGGCGATGAGAAGTATCACCAGAAATTGGAAAGCCTAAAGAGTCGCGCCACCGAACTGGAGATTCGCATCAACAATGATCTCTTTGGGGAGGCCCGCGTCATTGCCTCTACATTAGTGGGCGCTGCCAATCGGTTGTTGGACGGTCAGAAGTTTGGCACCTTGTTTATCGACGAGGCGGCACAAGCTTTAGAGGCTGCCTGTTGGATACCATTGCGACGTGCTAGCCGCGTGGTATTGGCGGGTGACCACTGTCAGTTGCCACCCACCGTCAAAAGCATTGCAGCCTTGAAGGCAGGACTGGGCAAGACGCTCATGGAACGCATTGTGGAGATGCATCCAGAGGCAGTTACACTACTGAAGATACAGTATCGCATGAATGACGACATCATGCGTTTCTCCTCTAACTATTTCTATGGCGGACAGGTGGAGAGTGCTCCAGAAGTGAAGTTCCGAAACATTCTCGACATGGACATACCGATGACGTGGATAGACACGTCTGAGTTCACAGACCTTGTGTCCGACAGTTCCCCCGTAGGAACATTCAAGGAAGAATTCGTCGGAGAGTCATTTGGTCGTATCAACAAGGCAGAGGCAGAGCTAACATTACTGGCCCTGCAGAACTATTTTGAGAAGATTGGCAAGCAGCGTTTACTCGACGAACGCATTGATGTAGGTATTATCTCGCCTTATCGTGCTCAGGTGCAATATCTTCGCCGTCTGCTGATGAAACGGGAATATTTCAAGCCATTCCGTCGGCTCATCAGTGTCAATACCGTTGATGGTTTTCAGGGACAGGAACGCGACATCATCGTTATCTCCTTGGTACGTTCCAATGATGAAGGGCAAATAGGATTCCTGCGCGACCTGCGTCGCATGAATGTAGCCATCACTCGTGCACGCATGAAACTCATCATACTTGGTAACGCTCCTACCATGACTCGTCACCCGTTTTATCATCAGTTGTGGCAATATATAGACAATTTATCAGGATAATTATTTGTGTGTTTCAGTTTTTTGCAGTAATTTTGCACACAAATAAGGGAATAGTGCCATGAGCAAGATTGAAATTAAACCAGTGACTACCCGCAAGGAACTGCAACAGTTTGTGCAGTTCTACTACGATTTATACCGCGACTGCAAGTTTGCTGTGCCTTTCCTGTACAGCGAAGAGATGTCGACATTGCGAGAAGACAAGAACACTTCTTTTGAGTGTTGCGAAGCCCAGTATTTTATGGCCTTTCGTGACGGAAAGCTCGTAGGACGTGTGGCAGCAATCATCAACAAACGAGCCAATGAGCGCTGGAATCGCAAACAGGTTCGCTTCAGTTGGTTTGACTTCGTTGATGATAAGGAAGTCAGTACAGCCTTACTTAAAACCGTTGAAGATTGGGGACGCGAAAAAGGCATGACAGAGATTACGGGTCCGATAGGTTTTATTGATACCGACCGTGAAGGCATGCTTGTTGAAGGTTTCGACGAGCTCTCCACGATGTACATCAACTACAACTACCCATACTACCCTCAGCACATGGAACAACTGTCTGGTTTCGAAAAGGCCAACGACTGGGTGGAATTGCGCGTCAAGGTCCCTGAGGTAGTGCCCGACAAATTTGCTAAGATTACCGAAATGGTGCGCAAGCGCTATGGTCTGCGTGTACATAAGTTCTCACGCAAGGAACTCGTTAACGACGGCTGGGGCAAGAAGATTTTCGACCTGCTCAACGAAACCTACAAGGATCTCTATGGCTTCAGTCAGTTGTCAGACTACCAGATTAGCCAACTTGTTAACGACTATATCAAGATTGCAGACCTCAATTTGGTAACTGGCATTATGGATGGTGACAAGTTAGTAGGCTTCGGCATCACTTTCCCCTCGTTCTCACATGCCCTACAGAAAACCAACGATGGTCGCTTTTTACCCTTTGGGTGGTGGCACCTGCTGAAGACACTCAAGTGGCACAAGACTGACACCGTTGACCTCCTGCTTATTGGCGTGCTTCCAGAATACCGCTCAAAAGGAGCCAATGCCCTCATTTTCGACGATCTTATCCGTCAGTTCCAGGCCTATGGTTTTGATTGGGCAATAACAGGTCCACAGATGGAGAGCAACGAAGGTGTACTATCACAGTGGCAGTATTTGGAATCAACCCAGATTCGCCGTCACCGCTGCTACCACAAAGAGTTATAATAAAAAAGTACTCCCACCTCCGGAAGCCCCTTAGCTTAGGTAACTTCAACGGATAGGTGGGAGATTTTGTGAATAAGTTCTTGCTGAACTTACTTTATTACAACCTTTTTACCATTCATAATATACAGTCCTGGACGCAGGTTCTCTGCGTTAACACGACGGCCATCGAGCGTATAGACACCTGTCTTCGTCACTGGCTTCTGACCTTTAACATTTGTAATGCCTGTAGGCTCATTGGTCTCCTTCAGCGTGCAGAAAGTGAAATAAGTAGGCTCGTCGAACATAGCAGGATGTGCAGCATCCTTAAGATACTTGCCTGTGCCTTTGTTCAGCAACGTCCATCCCTTGCCATCGACATATTCTATGGTCCACACAGCACCATCAGGGATGTCGAAACCTCGTTGACCATTCAGTCCGTTGACAAAACAGCAACTTCCATCAACAGCCTGTGAATTCAGATAGGCAGTTTCTCCATTCACCTGATATTCTTCTCCATCGGGGGTAACGAGTTTCAAGGAACGTCCGCCAGTAATTCTCGAAAGTTTGAACTGATAGCCCTCATTACCAATATCGAATGCATTTTTGAAATTATCAAAGCCTAAATCCTGTGCACCCGGACAGAAGAAAGCATTGTGCTCTGCCTCGTTGACAATAGCAAAACTCTTTCCTGACAAGGCTGATAGTGAACCGGTAAGACGCTCATCAATAGTATAATATTTGGTATACTTTTCGGGATGGTTCATCACGTCAAGCACAACAGCTGCATAACGCTTTCCAAAAGTACGATAGCCTGCTGCAGAAAAGTGCCAGGGATCAGTGCCATTTCCAGGAATACCTTCAGCAGATACTACATGTCCTGTAGGAATGACATCGGGAATTTTAGCCACAACATGATTATGCCAAGAACAGCCACCGCCCTGATCCTCATACTCAGTCTCACCGACAAAAATATGTACATCAGAAGCTCTGAGACCGAGGTCCTTCAACATGTCCTTATATATCTTCTTCACCATGCCAGGCCACTTTTCATCACCATTATTAGACTCACCCTGATGTAGCAGGATACCCTTGATGACACCTACCTCCTGAGCCTTCTTGGCCATCTCTATGATACGGCCGTAAGGGTTGCCACCATAGTGACGATTTGCCAGTGTTGCCCACCAAGGCGTACCACCATTACTCTCCTTCTCCTTAATTTTCTCTGCGTACAAGTCTTTGTCAAACATCTCGATAGGACTGCCCCCCATAGCAACGGCAATGACACCAATCTTCTTATCAGGGAGCTCCTGAACCATGGTACGGCCAAAATAGTCCGTAGGACCCAACTTACCATCAGGACTGACAATAGGGCACTCAGCCTTATACCAGTTGCCCAACGTACGCTTGGGAGTAGTATTGTTAAAGTTACATGTTGCCAGCATCTGGAAACGCTCATCAACGTTTCCTACATCTTGAGATTCCCATTGGGCATTACCCTCCATATTGGACTGACCAAAACAAATGTAGATGTAAAAGTTCGGATCAACTTCTGCCTTTGCTCCCAATACAGAGCACAGCAACATCATAGCAGTAAGTAAATAGTGTTTCATTGTATCCGTATTTTATAATTAGTTAATCAGGAATATCTTCTCCTTACCCTTATAAGTAGCTTTCACTGTAGCGCGACCCTCAACGATAGGACTTACCTCGAGTTTCACGCCCTTAGGAGCGTTAGACGTAGCCTCCAACTTAGAGCCGGCCTTCAGTGGACCATATAACTGATAGTGGTTACACTCGGTATAGCCATTGGCATTGGTTGACATAATAGGTGTCTGAGGGATATTCAGTTTCTGTCCATCAACCGAGATGGTTACCTCTGGAACCATAGCAGGAATGCCTCCTTTGCCTTTTTTAGCGAAACCAATACCATGGAGGTCGAAGAGACCTTCAGGGCGCTGAGGCTGCTGAGGACGACGTCCCCACTGACCACGTTGTGGCTGTTCAGGCTGCTTAACCTCCGGGCCTTCAACCACTAGATAGATGGCATGCTTACCTGTGAGACCTTCCACAGCAGGAACTGGCACAGAGTATGTAAGCGCCTTTCCTTTGGGGAATCTATCAGAAACATTAAGCACACCGATCTCCTCACCTTTCCAAGGATCATCAAGCTTTATGTGAATCTTAAAGGCACCCTTACCATTGGAAGTCAGATTGAAATTAAGTTTGGCCTCATCACCCTTCTTGATGCCTTCGAAAGCCTTTACGCCTTTCATGTCCTGAGCCAGGCCACCGAAACCGAAATATTTGAAACCAATGATTCCACCGTTCTGAATACCAGCCAGGTCCATGGAATTATTCCACACATCGTGGTTGTCCTGCATCCAGTTGTTGCTATTGGGACCATACATGAAGCAGGCATAGCCAGCACTATAGTATTTATAAGGTGGCAAACCAAAAATCTGGAAGCCTTCGCTAGTTACCTCTGCACCAGTATAGGTATTGCCATCAGAGGCAGCAGCTACCCACTCATTGTCCTTGGCATAGGGATCATAGCCAGTAATGGTCACCTTACCGCCCTTAGCCACAGACTTCTTGTCCCATGTAATCTTCACAGGAGCAACCATCGTCTGACGAGCATTACCAAAGCCACGGGGAGGACGATGATAGAAGACATACCACTGTCCATTGATTTCCTGCAACGAACCATGGGTGTTGTGGGCAGCATTGGTGGTTATTAGTTTCGAGCCGTCCTCATTCAGGACAACACCACGTGAGTCGACCAGTACACCACCTGAACGCCAAGGGCCGAGAGGTGAGTCACCATAGGCATAACGCAGGGCAGAGTTCGTGTTGCCTAAACCATACTCCTTACCAGAGTAGCCAGAGAATACCATCACGTACTTATTGCCTACCTGACGGATAGAAGAGGCCTCGAAGAAGTTGAAGTCCAGCGGGTTCTGTCCCTTGTAGAGGGCCTTATACTCGCTACCTGACTTGTCGAGCAGACGACCATCGGCGCTGCTGGAAGGGATGAACGGGTCAATGAGTTCAGTACCCTCACGCTTCGAGAACATGGTGTTCTGGTCAAGTTCACAAGCAGTAGAGTGCTGAAAACCATAGAACACGTATGCACGATAGCCTTTGTCGAAGTCTTTGTCCCTTTTGTCAGTAATCGTCTCAATGAACACAGAGGGGTCAAAGTCGATGAGCGAACCCTCAACACAACGGGTGCCATCGTCTGTCAGGTTAACAGGTTTGAAGGGACCGTTGGGGCGGTCGCTCTTGCAGACCATTGGCACACGCTGCCATCCACGGCTATGAGGATAGAGCCAGTAGGTCTTCTTGCCTGTAGCCTTGTCAACTGTCTCTACAAGGTCTGGGGCAAACATCGTGTCCCACTGCCCATTGACAAACCATGTAAAAATCGGACCTTCATCGCGCCATTTCGACAGGTCTTCAACGGGTGCCGACCACATACGGATATCAGGACCGCAGTAGGCAGTATAGGTTACATCGTGCGAACCAATGATATAAGCACGCTTCTTGCCGGGATTGTCTGGATCATCGAAGACACGTGGCTCACCATCGGGCACATGCTCCCACAAGGGGAGATAAGGGTTCTGTGCTCGCGTCATCAGAACGGCAAAGAGCGCACAACCGAGAATAAATAATTTCTTCATCTAACGTTTATTGGTTACTTGTTATTGTTTAGCGTTTATTGTTCCTCACTTCATTGAGGAAGTTTACCATCTTCTGCAGGTTCTCCTCAGTGTACATCTGCGGACCACCATGGCTGCCCTCTGCAGGGAACGTGCCCTCGGTCTTGACACCTGCGGCCTTCAACAGTTCGAAGAACATCTTGCCCTGACATCCAGGAACAACATTGTCTTTCTCACCATGGAAGATGATGATGGGAGGATTGTTCTTATTGACGTAATAGGTAGCACTCAGACTACGATACTTGTCAGGTTCCTTGTCCAACTTAGAGGCTAGCAGCACATCCTCAGGAGAGTCGGCACCCATCTTCATACCTTCGCCACAATCCATTGCAGTAAGGTCTACAGGACCCGACCAGTCACAAGCCGCATTAACCGTACTTTTCTCTTTGAGGAAATCACCTACAGTACCTTCAAGGTCGATATCTACCGTACCTACCTTGGTCTGCTTTACACCACTGGTGGTAGCAGCAACAGATGCCAGATGGCCACCGGAAGAGAATCCGCTGGTAGCGATGAATGAGGTATCGAACTTATACTTCTTGGCATTGGCACGTACAAAACGGATGACGGCACGGATATCGTTGATCTGAGCAGGCCACTTGGCATCCATGCTGCTACGATGGTTAGGACAAACAACAGCATAGCCGTTGTCAAGCAAAGTCTTGCCTATAGTACCGAGGTCAGCCATACCTTTGCCATTGTTGCTGAACCAAGCACTGCCATAGATATGGATAACGACAGGATAGCTCTTTGCTTCCTTTTTCGGCAGATAGATGTCGCAGGTATGATAAGCCTTGTCATCACCTGCGTAGTTCACGTCCTTCCACTCTTGGGAAGTCTCCAGTTTTGTCTGCTGCTGGAAACCGCCAAAGCCTCCAGCGGGCTGTGCTACGGCTGCAACTGCAGCCACGCACATCATGAATGTTGATAATAAAGTTTTTTTCATAGTTAGTTATTACTTAAACTGCCAGTAGTCGAGACGGACGTCACCCTGTGCTTTGTCGAAGCAGAGGTAAAGGTCGTGAACACCCGTAGCACCGCTGACCTTAGCGTTAAATGTCTTATATTTCTCTGCAGAGCCTGTGCTCTTGATGGTTGCCGTACCAATGACATTACCTTTCACGCTATCAAGGCGCAGGGTAACAGTGCAACCAGCCTGAGCGGCGGCTGCAGCGATGATGCTGAACTGCTTAGCACCCTTGCCAAAGTCAACACCACGCAGACGGATATACTCGCCGTCATTGATGTCGTAAATGTACATGTTACGCTTGCCCGTAGACTCCGGCATATCCTTAACAACGCCCGTATTCTGGATGCCCATCTTTGATGATTTCAGACCATAGCCCCAGTTCATGGTCTCAGCCTCAACACGACGATAGGGGTTCAGCCAGTGTAGCTGCTTCATAGGCTGCTGATCCATCCAATAAGGAACCTCCTGAATAGTGCCATCGGCATTGTAGGTAATCTCAGTAGCAGAGACTGTACGACGCTCATGGTGCTCATAGGTATCGAGGTGCATGAGGTCGTAATTCTGACCGAAGACATACGAATGACCCTTGAAATCGCAGATACCAGGGTGGTTACCACGGTCACGCTGGGTTGGCTTCATAATGTAGTTCTTCCACTCCCAAGGACCTGTGGGGCTGTCGCTCATGGCATAGCCCAAAGCCTCAGGACAGCAAGTAGTGGCATAGCTGAGATAGTATTTGCCATTACGCTTATAGAGCCACGGACCTTCCTGATAGTTCTTCACAGTCCATGTAGCCTTCTCGCCCCAAGGTGCGCGGAGGTTTGCCTTAGCACCCTCCTGCTTAACAGGACGCATGATACCATCCTTTGGATTCAGCACGAAGATGTCACCCTGAGTGGAGATCATGTCCTTATTCAACTTAGTGTAGTAGACATGAGGATTGCCCCAGTACATATAGGCCTGACCATCATCATCAGTATAGACGGTAGGATCGATATCATCCCAGTGTTCTTTCTGCCATACCAGCGGTTCACCAAGAGGATCCTTGAAGGGACCATAGGGAGAATCGCTCACTAAGACACCAATACCATGACCATGCAGTGGCGCATAGAGGTAGTACTTTCCATTGCGCTCTACGGTCTGAATAGCCCAAGCACCATTCTCACGACTACGCCAAGAGAAGTCCTTCAGTGATGCTACAGCACCATGTTCCGTCCAGTTGACCATATCTGTCGTTGACCACAGCAACCAGTCGTACATATAGAATCCGGCGTTATTACGTTCGTTAGGATCGGGGATATCCTCAGGAGAGGCATCGTGCGACGTATATAAGAATAAGGTGTCGCCAATCACCAGTGGCGAGGGGTCAGCAGTGTACTTGGTCTGGAACAACGGCATGTTCACCTGCTCCAGTCCGCGCATCTCCCACCAGTCGAAGTTGAAGAGCTTCGGACCCTTACGACCCTTGAAGACCAAGTAAAGGTCACGGGTATGCAGACGAGAGGGGTAGCTGTCGAGGGCTGCCAAGTCGGTAGTAATGGTCTGCCACTTCTCCCAACCGCCAGTACCTGGAACATTCAACGTGCCAAGGAGTTTTCCTCCGACACTGTCCAGACGAATCTCTATCTGTCCACCACGCAGACCACTCGCTACACGAGCTGTAAAAGTTCGCGGAGTCTTGTAGCAGAGGTGTACAGCCTGCAGTTTGATATAGTCTCCATTATGGATGTCAGTAACATACACACCCACCTCGTCATTCTGCTCGGTCTTCACACCTTTCGAGAACGCCATGGTCTCTGCCTCCACCTTACGGTAGGGATCAAACTTAGCAATTGGCTCCACGCCCTCGTCAGTAGGCATGATGGTGGGAAAGCTGCCATCAGCATTATATTTAAACTCCTCTACGGCCACACTACGACCAAAACCGCCACCATTGGGCAGCTTGCCAGTGTGGTAGAAGAAATAGCTATGACCTTTGAAGTCAGCCACACCACAGTGGTTCGTAAACGACTTAGTATCACACAGCGGCATAATCTCGCCAGCATACTTCCAAGGACCTGTGGGGTGCGGAGCCGTGCTATAACTAATGTGTTCAGGAACACCACCTGCAGCGTAAAGCAACTGGTAGGTACCGTTACGTTTGGTCAGCCACGGACCCTCCACATACGAGTCCTTATATTTCTTACCTTTCTCACGCTTGCTCATGATTGGTCCACCGAAGGCCTCCTCGGTCATATCAAGACGTCCCAATTCACCGCTATATGATATCATATCGCGGTTGAGCTTTAGGTAGTAACACTGCGGATTACCCCACATCAGCCACGCCTGGCCATCATCGTCAATCATCACTGTCGGATCGATATGGTCCCACGAACCATTCTCGAAGAGTGGTTTGCCAAGGGCATCGCGGAACGGGCCTGTCGGTGAATCGCTGACAGCGACACCGATAGCCATGCCGTTAGACAGTTTGCTATGAGCACAGATGTACCAGAAAAACTTGCCGTCACGCTCAATGGTCTGTCCTGCCCAGGCACGGTCGTCAGCCCAAGAGAAGGTCTCAAGTGCCAGTGGCGAACCATGGTCCTGCCAATTGACCATATCCTTAGTAGAGTAAACGCGCCACTCCTGCATCCAGAAGAAGTCGGCATTGTCCTCGTCATGACCCGTATAGACATACATAGTACCATCATGTACCATTGGTGCAGGGTCACTGGTAAACCAGGTCTGCACAAAAGGATTTTGCGCCAGACAGAATGAAGAAGTAAAAGGTAAGAGGTAAGATAATAAAAGTCGTTTCATTATATTGTTTTAATTAGTGATTGCGGATATTCCACTTAGAGTTGTCACTGCTAAAGTCATAGACGGCCAGTGTGGGAGTACTGTCGGCAGCCGAATAGAGACAATAGCGTGTGTTCACACCTTCGATGCCAGGAACCTCTTTCGGCATGATGCGGTAGGTGCCATCAGTGAGTTGCTCGACACGCCATAGTTGTTCAGCACCACCATGATAGGCAACGGTTACCAACTCCTTGTCGGCAGTTGCTGTCAAGGCACGGTCTGTACCAGCAATGGTAATCTTA
This sequence comes from uncultured Bacteroidales bacterium, assembly GCA_902772585.1. Lineage (GTDB taxonomy): Bacteria > Bacteroidota > Bacteroidia > Bacteroidales > Bacteroidaceae > Prevotella. The sequence continues at coordinate 40,047 of CACYBB010000004.1, forward strand.
AAATACGGAGCACTCAGGTAACCACCAGCCTCTGGCACAGGAGTGAAGGTCCACAACTGGTGAGGACGGAACATATAGTCGCTACAACGAACAGCCACAGGTGTGTTGGCATCCGGCCATGTACTGATGACATCCTCTAATTTCTGATTAGCAACAGGCTTGGGAGGCTGCTGCATCTGATTACGATTGTTCCAACGCTGACGTTCCTGCTGCATGCGGACGAAATCGACAGCCATCTCCAGCGAGTAGCCACGGCGCTCAGACTCAATAGCAAACGTACCACCACGGAAGCGCTCACCAGCATAGGGCCAGCCATTCTTCCATAACAATGGACGAACAGCGAGGACACTACGTCCGCCCATGTCGAAGTCTGCCTCCCAGTGGAACGACATCACCTCGACACCCTCATCAATAACGGTACTTCCAAAGTGACCGGCACCAGTGGCACGGTCGCCAGCAGCAATCACCATACGGCCACCACCGTGGAACATGTCACGACCTACATTGTCAACGTATGGTCCCTCTACAGAACGTGAGCGACCCACAACAATATTATAGGTAGAGTTGACACCATCGCAACAAGTACCATGAGTTCCCAACAGATAGTACCAACCGTCTCGGTACATGAGGGCACTAGCCTCACAGTCGATAGCCACGTCCTTCTCAACATTACCCTTCACACGCTCACCGGTTTTCGGGTCAAGCTCAATAAGGCGGATATTACCGAAGTAGGTACCATAGGTAGCCCATAGACGACCCGTAGTGGGGTCTAACAACAGGCAGGGGTCGATGGCGTCACAGTCTTCCATACCGTCAGACGATGCGACCTCAATAGCTGTTGACCACTTGAAGTCAGGTGACTTCGGATCAAGCGTCTTATTCCACATCGTCAAGATACGACCGTTATGGCCACCAAAGAGGCCACCACCTGTAGCACCATAGATGCAGAGATAGCGATCACCTATCTTCATCATATCGGGAGCAGCACCACCACCCGGGCGCTCGGCACCACTGTGCCATGACCAACCGTCGTCAGAGATAATGCCTCCCCCACCCGTTCCGAAGGTATACCATTTACCGTCACACTCTGCGAGTGTCGAGGGATCGTGAATATAAGGTGCACCAATTTGCGCATTGGCAGCAGTAAAAACAGCAAGTGCCGCCAAGAGTGTATGTAGTCTTTTCATCTTATTGTACTTTGATTGAATAGTTCTTTACTGGGTTACCTTTCTCGTCAATAAAGCGGGCACACAAATCACTTAGACCAGGACCATTGACCAACGCAAAGCGCAGGATATTACGTCCCTTCTTCAGTGTCAGACGCTGTGATACGCAGTCATCCTCCACCATACGACGGTCACCATCGAGTGTCAAGACGCGATTACCGTTGAGCCACCACATAGAAGCACCATTGGAACCAATAGCCAGACGAACGCCGTCCATCTCCTCGGGACAATCAATGACGGTAACGCCCCAGAACAGAGAGTTGTAGGGCTGACAACCGTTGGCCTCAGCAAAACGGAACACCTTAACATTGTAGCTCTCGCTCTCAACAGCATGCCATTTCAAGGTCTGCTTGACCTCCTTAGTTTGGGCAGGGCCCATCTGCATTCTCGTATCAGCAGGGCCACCAGCTAATGCAATACCTGTAGCTGTCACCTTCTCACCATCGCGAGGCAGTTTCTTGTCATCAAACTGTCCCTTGAAATACTGCTTGGAGAGATTCTCATTCAGATAGGTATCTGTCAGGATAGTATTCGAACGAACATTATAGTCGATAGGCTCCAGCAGCATCCAACGACGGATGAAGCCATTGGCATCAGGCTGTGCAGCAGATGCATTGGCAGCAACAGCGTGGAAATAGTTCTCACGGTTCTTGAACTGTACCCAGTTGACGCTGACAGCGGCATCACCCTCACAGGTAACGACCAGGTCGGTAACACCCTTGGGAACATATTGCAAAGCGACGGTCTGGGTGAGCCACTGATTGCTCTGGTCACGACGGAATTGTCCCATCTGACTGACGACATTCATCGCAATACGAGCAATAAGCTTGCCCTTAGCCGTCTTCTCTCGGATACAGAACTCGGTATTACCTGCAGCCTTGGCATTGACAATGAGATAGGCGGTATTCTCTACACCAGAGAAGTCCACGTCATTATACTGCAGCCAACTGCCCTTCACTGGCAGGGTCGCCTGATAGCTACGGAAGGTATTGACAGTATCAATCAGTTCTGTCGTCACATCTGCACTGGCTGTGCTATAGCGGTCAATCTCTATCTTTTCCGTAGCCTTGTTGATACCCACACCACGCATGGTTTTCTTCACCTCCTTGATAGTGCCGTCAGCATTGAAGTACAGCTTATCAATCTGTACAGAACGACGTTTGTCATCGTTGGGAGAGAAGGCGTTCTGGTGATAGAACAGATACCACTGACCCTTATAGTTAATGATGCTGTGGTGGTTGGTCCAACAACCATTCTCATGTTCCGGCATAATGATGCCCTTATACTCGTAAGGACCCATCGGATTCTTACTCATAGCATAACCGAGCACCTCGGTATTCTCCCGAACATACGGATAGGTCAGATAGTAATTACCATTATATTCAAAGGCAAACGGACCTTCAGCCTGACGATTGGGCAGGTCTTTCAGACAGTTGACACCGTACATCTCAAACTCACGATTACCCCACTTCACTTTCTCCTTAGGGGTATCGTCAGCGAGTTCCTTCATATTGGGCTTGAGTTTGGCACAACGACCAGCACCCCAGAAGATATAGGCATTGCCATCAGAGGCCTGAAGCACACAGGGGTCAATACCATTGATTCCCTTAATAGGCTCCGGCTCACAGATGAACGGACCCTCAGGGCTGTCGGCAATAGCAACACCCACGCCAAAACCACGCCCATCTTTAGGAGCTGAGGGGAAATAGAAATAATAATTACCGTTACGCTCCACGCAGTCGGGTGCCCACATGGAATAAGAGTTAGTCCGTACCCAAGGTACTTTGTTCTGGGTAACGATGACACCGTGATCTGTCCAGTCGGTCAGGTTCTCTGAGGAGAAGACATGATAGTCCTCCATGCAGAACCAATCCTGTCGCTGACCAACGGGAGGCTTGATATCATGCGACGGGTACAGGTACACCTTATTATTAAATACGCGTGCCGTAGGGTCGGCAGTGAACTGGTCGCGAATAATAGGGTTCTGTGCTTGCACAGCAGAAGCCGTCAAGCACAGAACAATAGTTGATAATAATGTATTTCTCATGAAATGCTATTCACTTTTCACTCTTCATTCTTCACACTTTATTTGAAAAGCAGCGGAGCCATCTCTCTCAGGCAACGACGCCATGTCAGGAACTCGTGGGCAGTACCCTCAGAGATAAAGCCATGAGCATTATAACCAGCAGCCTTCAGGTCGGCTACACTCTTGTTAATACCTGCGGGATTCTCCTTATCACCACAGCCCTCGAAGATAACCTTCACAGCCTTTGGATCCTTGATTTCCTCTGGAGCATACTGACCACCGCTGAGCAGTCCCCAGTAACCGAAGACCTCAGGACGACGCAAAGTGATGAGCTTCGTCTCCATACCGCCCATCGACAGACCAGCCATCGCACGGTTCCACTTGTCAGCCTTGGTGAGGAAGTTCTTGTCAATATGTGGAATGAGCTCGTCTATGAGCACCTTCTCAAACTCCTCAGCAGTGAACTTGCCAATGGTACCAAACTTAAAGTCGTTGGTCAAACCATAGGCCATCACAATGATGAAAGGCTTCACCTTACCGTCAGCGATCAGGTTATCCATGATGATGCCTGTCTTACCCTGTACAGGCCAACTGGTCTCGTTCTCACCCCAGCCGTGCTGCAGGTACAGAACAGGATAGCGTGTCTGCTCGAGTTTACCATTCTTACCCTTCACGAGCTTGCCGTAACCATAAGGCAGATAGACATTGGCAGTCTGCATCTTACCAGTGCTCTCAGACCAGAAGGTCACCTGCTGGATGTTACCATGATTGATATCCTTGCGATAAGCATAGAAGTCCTGATCGGGAGCAGGAATCTCGATACCACTCTCCCAACGACAGCTACCAAAGTAGTTGTGGGTACCTGGATCGTTGAATACGCCACCATCGATAGTCAGGTGATAGTAGTGGAAGCCAGGATCCATAGGGCCTTCCGTGGTACCTACCCATACACCATCCTTGTCCTTGCGCAGTACCGTACCGCCACGGCCACCCAAACCGAGACTGACAATGACAGACTTAGCATCAGGAGCTTCTACGCGGAAACGAGCATAACCTTCGCTATTAACCTTTGGCCACTCCTGTCCGGGCTGGTTCATGGGGTTGGGAACGAAGTCCTCCTTGGGAACAGCATTATCCAAGGCAGCATTGAAGTTCTTGATAGCATAGTAAGCCTGCTTGGGCTTATAGTTCTCGTCGAAAGGCAGCGGATGGTTGTTGACACCCAGCCAAGAGTCACGGTCACCGAGGTTCCAGAAAGTCACACAGTCGATGACATCCTTGTGCTTGCGGAAAATCTTGAAGATGCGGGCATACTGATCGGTGAGCAAAGTGTTCATATAACCTGCCACAGGTTTATTCTCACCACGAGAGAAGCGCAGCTGTCCACCCATCTCCGTATTCATACGGATATCGAGTTCGGTAACATGAATATGCTTCACGATGGTCTTATACTTCGTGATAGCAGCATCGATATCTTCCTCAGAAGGACCATAGACGTTGTAATGTCCCTGCATACCGATACCATCGATGGGCACACCAGCATCCTTCATCTTCTTCACCATGTTGAAGATACGGTCGCGCTTGCCAGGGTCGCACTCGTTATAGTCGTTATAGAACAACAGCGCATTGGGGTCGGCCTCATGGGCAAACTCGAAAGCCTTGGCAATGAACTCGTCACCACAGAGCTTATAGTGACGGCTCTCACGATAGGGATTAGGCTGTTGACCTGGACGACGTCCAAAACCACCAAAGCCGCCACCGCCGTCGCTTATAGCCTCGTTCACTACATCCCAGCAGTAAACGACATCCTTATAACGGTTCACGACGGCATGGATGTGTTCACGGAGGCGCTCATAGAACACTTCCTTCTTCACTTCCTTACCCTTCTTGTCGGTGAACATCCAGTCTGCGAATTGTGAATGCCAGCAGAGGCAGTGACCACGCAACTTGATGCCATTCTGACGGCAGAAGTTAGCAATCTTATCGGCTCTCTCCCAGTTCCATACGCCCTCCTTCGGATGCAGCTCACCGGGTTTCATGTCATTCTCGGCAGTGATACTGTTAAACTCAGCCTTAACCAGATTGATCTGGTCAGCATCGCTTACATTACGTTGATTGAGAGCAACGCCAATCATGAAATAGTTCTTGTAGGCGTCTTTCAATTTTACAGTTGGATTAGGATCGGCAGGTGCACCCCACTGAGCCCATGAACCCAAACAATTCATGGCCAACACGATGGCCAAAGCAGTCTTAAAAGTCTGTTTCATTTGTGTGATGTTTTGATAGTTATTTGTTAGTTAATAGTTCACTATAATTACGCTTGCAAAGATACAAAAAGTTTGTAACACTAGCGTTGGCTAATGTTACAAACACTTTTGTTATTGTATCATGAACGGGGAATCCGTTTCCTAATGTTACAAACGAATGGTCTGTGCTGTACCGTCGTAACGGACTGCCTGCTGTTTTCCATCAGGCAGTATAATGACAAACTGACGGTTCTGAAGCATGCCAGGATAGCTTCCCTGACGGTCACTAATGGTCAGCGTGTGCATCTTGTCATTCCAACTGAACTGGATGATACTATACACACCCTTCTCATAGTTGTAGTTGTCACCTTCGTCTTCATAAAGCACAAATTGACCGTCAGCACCAGGATAGACACGCAACTCTAAATCATCCCACTTTTTCTCGCCGACCCACTGCATCTCAGGACCCAAAGGCAGGATACTACCAGCACGAACAAACATTGGCACACGGTCAAACGTAGTCTCTAAAGTAACTGTCTGACCACCCTTATACTGTTTATTCGTCCAGAAGTCATACCATGTGGCACCCTTTGGCAGATATTTCACGGCGCTCTTCGTTGCCGTCCAGTCAACACTCCTTCCATCATCTATCTTACCTCTTACATCCTGCTTGTCCCAACCTGTCATGGCATCGGTACGGATAATCTTCTCTTCCGTATACTGTGGATCAACGATAGGTGCAGCGAGGATACTACGCCCAAAGAGGAACTCGTCGGTCATATCCCATACCTTCTTGTCTGCAGCAAAGTCGCTGAATAGTGGACGCATATAGGTGTCGTTGTTGCTGGTTACCTGCCAGGCAGTACTATATAAATAAGGTAACAGACGATAGCGCAGACGAATCATCTTCTCGATAGCATCATAAACCGGTTCACCCTTCTTGCCAAACTGCCATATCTCACGGGGCGCATCGGCACCGTGACTACGGAAGACGGGACAGAAGAGACCATACTGCATCCAGCGCACATACAACTCCTGAAACTGAGGATTCTTCGGCGCCGAGGCAGGTCCTTGCGTATTGTAAGAACCACAGAAGAAACCGCCGATATCAGTATTGAAATTAGGATTGCCCGTCAGCGAGAAGCTCAGTCCGGCAGGCACCTGTTTGCGCAGCATATCCCACGAAGAGTTCACATCACCACTCCACATGTTCGAGCCATAGTGCTGCTGACCGGCATAGCTGGAGCGGGTCATGATGAAGATGCGCTTACCGCGGTCATCCTTACGCTGAGCCTGATAGATGCCGCGCACGGTCTCCAACGGGAAGGCATTACGCTGTGAACGCCAAGTACCGCCATACACCTTATGTGCATAGTCGCTCTCTCTGGGGTTAAAGAAGTCGGGATCTGTAGAGTCCATCCACCACGCATCCGTACCATAGTTATACAACCGCTTCAGGTGGTTCCAGTAGATGGCACGAGCCTCAGGACTGAAGGCATCATACACCTTCACACCAGAAGGATAGTCCTTGCGTGGCGGCCAGATGTGCGACAGACCACTCTGTGGCCAGGTCTCGAAAGGCAACAGCAGGTTCTTTTCTGCCAATTCACGGAACTGTTGGGTCTGCGTACCAAAGCTTGCCCAGATACTAATCATGAAGTGAGCGTGCTTGGCATGCACATTCTTAATCATCTGTGGACCATTGATGAAGTCCTCCGACAGGAAGTCCATAGCATTCCACAGATAGTTACTCCCCCAGTACTGCCAGTCCTGAATAATACCATCCAGTGGTACATTCAGTGCACGGTACTGGTCGACGATTGACTCTGTTTCTGCAGCAGTTTTATAGCGTTCCTTCGACTGCCAGAAACCGTAAGTCCACAGTGGGAACATGGGTACATCACCTGTCAGGTGGCGCATCTGGGCTATCACGCCGTCGGCACTTCCACCATACATGAAATAGTAGTCAATGCCCTGACCGGCCTCAGAAGTAAACGCCATTCCCTGAGCGTTATCCTCAAACAGCGTGGGTGAGTAGTTCTCCCAATAGATACCCCAGCCCTTGATGCTCTGCAACACGTTCTGGAAGTCCTCCAAATTCGACTGCTCCATGCGTTTCTTCTCACCACGACGGTTCATCTTACCGTTCTGGATGGTACCCAGACCGTAGATAGCCTCATCCTTGTCGAGGAAGAAGCTCTGACTGACCTCGAACTCATTCTCGTTCTTACGCACCATACTGATGCCCTTTTCTTTCAGGAGCACCTTACCCTTGCTCGTCATAAAGACCAGGGTCTGCGTCTCGGGTTCGAGCTTCACCGTCAGCTCGCTACTCTTCCACGTGTTACCCGTCTGCGTGACAGCCACCTGTTCGGGTTTGGCAATCACCACGAGCGACTTGGTGGGCTGTTCCTTGACAACGTGTACAATACTCGGTGTGAAGAACTCCACCTTTATTTCCTGCGCCCAAGCAACTGTTGTCAACAACAGGGCGGCTGTCATGAATAGACTCTTTCTCATTATATCTTCAGCTTATAGGTTTTCCCTGGGGTGGTATCAATATCATACTCATAAACCTTCGGCAGAGCCTTTTGCTCCAGAGGTTTCAGTTCAGGAGAGGTGAGAGGCTGCTTAATCTGAGCAGGGGCAAACAACGGATTGGGACAGTTACCCTTGGCAGGACGGAGTCCCTTACCCTTCAAAGGTACGTATGAACGCAGGCGCAACGTACCGCCGATGGTACTGCGGATGGTTGCAGCGCGAAGTTTCCCTTCGCTCCATTCCTCATCCACAATGAAACCGCCACGGGCACGCAAGCCCTTGACGTTACCTTGTTTCCACTCATCAGGCAGGGCAGGCAACAGATGTACCGCACCATCATGACTCTGCAACAGCATCTCACAGATACCGGCAGATACGCCAAAGTTGCCATCTATCTGGAAGGGTGGATGGGCATCAAACAAGTTCGGATAGGTACGGCCGTCTGGATACTCTCTCATCTTACTGTCATCGGGCAACAGACGGAGCATGTTCTTGATGATTAAGAAAGCATGGTTGCCATCAAGCATTCGTGCCCACAGGTTCGCTTTCCATCCCAGACTCCAGCCCGTAGCCTGGTCACCACGCTGTGTCAGTGTGGTGGCAGCAGCACCATATAGATCGGGGTGCGCAAACGGTGATATCTGGTTTGAGGGGTATAGTCCATAAAGGTGCGACACATGACGATGTTGGTCGTTGGGATCGTCACCATCCCACAGCCACTCCTGCAACTGTCCATACTTACCAATCTGCATAGGAGGCAGTTTGGCGAGGGCTGATGAGAGGCGTGAGATGTAAGCATTGTCCTTACCAAGAATATTGGCGGCGGCAATGGTCTGGGTCAGCACGTCGAAGACAATCTGGTTGTCCATCGTTGAGCCTGCCGTCACCGTGGTATGTTTACCGATGGGACCATGCTCTGGCGACACCGTCGGTGCGGTCACCAGCCAATGATAAGTAGGATGCTCACATAGGTAGTCGAGCAGGAAATCGGCGGCCCCCTTCATAATGGGATAGTATTCCTCCAGCAAATGCTTGTCACCTGTAAACAGGTACTGCTGCCAGATATGTGTCGTTAGCCACGCACCACCAGTGGGGAACATACCCCATGTAGTACCGTCAATAGGTCCAGCAACACGCCAGAGGTCAGTATTATGATGAGCCACCCATCCCTTGCAGCCATACATCCGCTGGGCCGTCTTGGTACCCGTCTCGCTAAGGTCACGAATCATGGAGAGCAAGGGTTCCTGGTTCTCCACGAGGTTACCCACCAGCGATGGCCAGTAGTTCATCTCGGCATTGATATTGATGGTGTACTTCGAGTCCCACATGGCATAGGGTTTGTTGTTCCATACCCCCTGCAGGTTAGCGGCCTGGCCACCTGGTTGCGAACTGCTAATCAGCAAGTAGCGACCATACTGCATCATCAAGGCGACCAATCCCAGGTCGCTACCATTAAAGGCTGCCAAGCGCTGGTCAGTAGGCAATGTAGCGGCAGCCACCGTTCCCGCGGATCCTAATGTCAGGCTCACCCTGTCATACTGCGCCTTATAGGCCTGTTCGTGACGTTTCAGCAACTGCTTAAAAGACATCCCCTTGACTGCTGCCAGTGTCTGATTGTTCTTCTTCACCGGGTTGCCAGTGATATCCTTGTAGTTAACAAAGTTAGTGGCAGCAGTGATATACAGGGTGACAGTAGTGGCATTGTCCACCATTATCTTGTCAACGCCACGTCCCACCTTACCGTCTGCTTCCACCATGATGCGACATTCAGCCTTCAAACCAGCCTTGATGCCCTCATGCTCAGCACCGTCCACAACAGCAGCAAGTTCGTTAACCTCACCATTAATACCTTCGTGTTTGGAAACAGTAAAGACATTTGCTTGCAATGGACTGTCAAATGACACAGCAAACGACAAGGCATCCTTCTTGCTGGCCTTCAGTTGTACAATGATAACGCCGTCGGCCAACGAGGCAAAGACAGTACGCTCATACTTCACACCATTGTAGGTATAACTGGTGGTGTTCAGTGCTGTACCAATATTCAGTTCACGACGATAGTCGCTAACCTCTTTATGTCCTAACGACAACTTCACACTTCCCAGTGGGAGAAAGCGCATGCCGTGGGGCCCCTTGAAGAAGTACTGGTCGATCATCTTGTGAGCGGCTTCCTCCTTACCGGCAAAGATGCTGTCACGCACCTCCTGCAAGTGTTCCTTGGCAGCAGGGCTGTCGTTATCGTGGGGTGAACCACTCCAGAAAGTCTCTTCGTTAAGTTGTATCTCCTCAGTATCGGTTCCGCCATAGACCATCGCTCCCAGTTGGGAGTTGCCTACAGGCAAAGCCTCCAGCCAACGACTGGCAGGCTTATCATACCACAGCTTGTAATCCTGTGCCACCAGTGGCATGGAGCATACTAAAGAGAGTAATACTAATAGTTTTTTCATCTTGATTGGATTGTTGATTATTGAATGGTGACTGTCAGGCGCTGCAGGTCTTTGTCCAAAGAGCTGTTGCCTACGAAGATATCATACGTGCCTGGTATGAAACGCATAGTATTCGTCTCGCTATCCCAACCCTCAAAGCTCTCGCGGTCGAGACGTATCGTCTCAACTACCTTCTGTCCAGCCTTTACATCGACACGCTTGAAACCACGCAGTGTCTTCAATGGTCCTTCTTTATCAGCCGTATTACGGATATACACCTGAACTATCTCCGTACCGTCGCGCTTGCCAGTGTTTTCAATGGGGACGGTGATGGCAACAGAATTGCCATCCACAGTACTGGTGGGAGTACCGAGTTCAAAAGTAGTGTAACTCAGGCCATAACCAAAGGGGAACAGGGCATCGTTGAAGTAACGATAGGTACGGCCCTTCATAGAGTAGTCCTCGTAGTCGGGTAACTGACTGCTACGCTTATAGAAAGTCACAGGCAGTTTTCCTGCAGGGTTTACATTGCCGAAGAGCACGTCGGCAACAGCCGTTCCACCTTCCTGACCAGGATACCATGCCTGAACGATGGCGTCACAGGTCTGCACCTCTGGCTCCAAGGCAATAGCCGAACCGGAGCAGTTGACGAAGATGACCTGCTTGCCGGCAGCTTTCAGCGCTTTCAAGAATTCACGCTGTACCTTCGGCAATTCGATGTCGGTGCGGTCACCGCCCTTGAAACCCTCGATATTGACAGGCATCTCCTCACCTTCCAGACTGGGAGCGATACCACCGACGAAAACAACCTTGTCGATACCCTTCAACTGATTGATGGTCTGTTGGTAGTCTAGTGGCAGCTCGCGGGCGATATTGATCTTCATGCCAGCGCCCCATGTCTTCACGGTATTGAAGCGCACCTCTATCTGGAACTTCTCACCAGCCTTCGCCTGTAAGACGGTACGGGTAGGTGTAGAGCGCCAGATATGATGACTCTCCTTGCGCTGTCCATTGACATAGACTGAGAAATCACCAGTACCCTCTACGTTCAGCACATATTCGCCAGCTTCCTTCGGAGCAAAGGTGGTCTCATATTTTGCAGAGAAGTCCTCGATAGGCAGATTAGGTGCAAAGACGTGCATACCATTGGTGGTAACAGCCAACGGCTGGGTGTAATACTCCGTGGTAAAGGGTTTACCCTTCCACTCCGTATTGGTCCAGAAGGTACCCTTCAGACCTTTCTTTCCGTCAGGAGCTGTACACTCTGTCGCCATGTGGCACTCCATCACCTTGTCATACGTCAGGTCACAGCCAGGAGCATAGAAAATCTTCTTCTGTTTAGCCTTGATGCCATCAAGGATGGTTACCGTATGATTGGGGGTGCCGTTGTAGTTACCCCACATCATGGGTTCATTATCAGCATTGGGGCCAATGACAGCAATCTTTTCTGCGTTTTTCTTCAAAGGAAGAATATCATTCTTGTTTTGTAACAAAACTATCGTCTGGCGTGCCATATCCAGTGCCAACTGTGCAGACTGCTTAGTACTCATGGCTGAATAAGGAATCTTCGACCACTCCACAAGTGACGGGTCGTCCATCTCGCCGAGGTCAAAGCGACCTTCCAACAGACGGATGACGTGCTTATCCACCTCTTGCTCGGTGATGAGTCCACGGCGAACGGCCTCAGGGATGCTACGATAGGCGTAACCATAGCCACACTCTACATCGGTACCGGCCAGTGTAGCCTTAGCAGAAGCGGTGATGGGTGATGAGGAACTCTTATGAGAGGTATAGAAGTCGCTGACGGCACCACAGTCGCTAACCACCAGGTATTTAAAGCCCCACTCATCACGCAGGATCTGCTGCAACAGACGATTCGAGCCGCAACACGGATCATCGTCCAGTCGTTGGTAGGCACACATCACCTCGCGAACATCGCTCTTCGTCACAAGGTATTTGAACGCAGGCATATAGGTCTCCCAAAAGTCACGCACCGGTACATCGGTCAGGTTAGCCGAGTGGCGGGTGTACTCCGGACCGCTGTGTACGGCATAGTGCTTGGCACAGGCCCACAACTTGCGATATTTATGCTGACCGGTTTCCCCAGTCAACGGGTCACCCTGCAAACCACGCACCACAGCATCGCCCATGATGCTGGTCAGGTACGGGTCTTCACCATAGGTCTCCTGTCCCCTGCCCCATCGTGGGTCACGGAAGATATTGACATTCGGTGTCCATACCGACAACGAACGCATCTTCATATCTTCACCACCGAGGTCATAGATACGGTGGTTATACTGTGCACGAAACTCGGTAGAGGCGACATCAAAGCACTTATACAGTAAAGCGGGGTTAAACGACGATGCCATCGCCACGGGTTCGGGGAAATTGGTGACATTACCCATATTGGCAGCACCATGCAATGCCTCACTCCACCAGAAGAACTTTTTAATGCCCAAGCGGGGGATTGCAGGACTCTCGTCAAGCATCAGCATCGCCTTCTCCACTAACGTCAGACGACCGCACAGATCTATAGCACGTTCCTTAGCCGACAGATTTGGATTTTGATAAGGATATTGCTGTGCCATCATGGTCATTCCGACCATCAGGCCACATATAATAAAAAACGTTTGCTTCATTCTCAACTTTCAATTATCAATTTTCAACTAGCGACGCGTCTCACGAGTTACAGGACTTTCATTGCCAAACAGATATTGCGCCTGATAGCCACCACAATCCACTACAATCTTTTCGAAGACAATACCAGGATGGCGTGGCACGATGGTCAGTTCATGAACATCCTTTTTGCTGACAGGCAGCGTGACGGTCTTCTCTACAATACGACGAGCCACAGCAGGATAGAACTCAGAATACATATATGGCTGACGATTGACAAGCGTCTTGTTAAAGTTCACCACCTGCGGTTCTGAACCGTCAAGGCTGACACTATACTCATGACCACCGACATTCAGGAAGTCCAACGTGGATTTTACCACTACATGCACCGTGACCTGAGCAGGCGCATTGGCAAGCAGTGCGAAACGGTAAGTCAGTGAAGCGCCATCGACAGGTTTGGTATAGGGAGTCAGTGCCACAGCACTACGTGTACGTCCATAGTAAGGATAGATGCTCCATTCCGTACCGTCGCTAGCATTACTACTATAGAAGTGTTCGGCTTCCATAGAAACATAGCCGTTGGCAGCAGTAAAGGTATAGCCACCCATAGCTGACGTAACGGGCACAGTGGTGGTACGTGGCAACATGTCACGACGGAAGTCATCGTTCCAACTGCGATAGCCAATGTGTTTCTGCGTCATCATACCGTCCCACTTACCACCTGCCAGCACTTTGTTATAGTCATGGCAAAGCAGCGAGTCACGACGGAAACAGTCTTTCACACGCTCCGCCCACTCGTTAGCATCGGGTAACCCGACGCTCGCAAGATATTGGTTCATCGCCTGTGCATAGTACATATCATAGAGGTTCGCCATAGCCTGTACGGGGAACAGTACCGACTGGTAATAAGCATCGCGGGCTGCCTCGGGAATCTCTGGCAACGCACGGAGGGCACGGCGCTCCAGTCGGGCATAGTCGTCAGCCACCTGTTTCCATTCACCGGTAACGACATTATAGGTCCGTGCATCCAGCATCTCAGGTGTCACACGTGCCATATACTGACAGTTACGGTTGTAGATGTCAGCCACCTCCTTGGCAATGCTGCATCCCAACACCCTGCGGAAGAAGCGGGTGGTATGACGGGTAACATCCTGCTGGGTAAACTCCTTGGGATTCCATGCCATGTCCATAAACAGTTGGATGGGATACTCCATGGGCTTTAGGTCACCCACATTCAGTATCCACATGCGCTGGATACCGTGGTCATACGCCAGCGACAGCTGCTCGAACATCTGCTGAGTCTGGGTAACATTGAGCCACTTCGTATTACGCGGTGCACCGACATAATCTACATGGTAGTATAGTCCCCAGCCTCCTTTGTGCTTACGCTCTTCAGCGTTAGGTACACGGCGTACATTTCCCCAGTTGTCATCACACAACAGCATGATGACATCGTCGGGTACACGCATGCCGGCATCGTAGTAGTCGAGCACTTCCTTATACAGCGCCCATACCTGCGTGGTCTGGTTGGCAGGTTTCTTGGTAACGTCCTTGATAATCTTACGCTGGTTCTCCACAATGGTTTGCAGCAGTTTGGTATCTGCCTCAGCACTCATTGCCTCGTCACCATCACCACGCATACCGATGGTTACCATATCCTCAGTACCTTTCATGCGCTCAATACCCTCACGGAAGAACTGGTCGAGCTTCTGCTGGTTCTTCTGGTAGTTCCAAGGCCCCCATTCGCCACGCTTGCGGGCATATTCCTGATGGTTGCGAGCCATCGGCTCATGATGCGAGGTACCCATGATGATACCCATCTCGTCTGCAGTCTTCGAGTTCTCTGGGTCGTCAGCATAGAATGCCCAGCCCCACATGGCAGGCCACAGCATATTACCCTTCAGACGCAGGATGAGTTCAAAGACTTTGGCATAGAAACGATGGTCGCCATAGTTCGTGCCGAAGGTATTCTTCACCCATGAGGTCAGACAGGGAGCCTCGTCATTAAGGAACAGACCGCGAAACTCCACGGCAGGTTCGCCATCGGTATAGCTACCAGGCATGACGACCACCTCGTCACGATGCTTGATGGGTACATCCATCCACCAATACCAGGGCGACACGCCCATCTGTTGGCTGAGTTCATAGATGCCATAGACCGTACCACGACGGTCACTGCCGGCAATAACCAGCTGACCGTCAATGGTGGTGATGATATACTTCTCGCGCTTGCCCTTCAGGTCCTTCAGCACCTTCTGCTTCACCCACTGGTCAATCTGCTTGTTACTGCCAACGGTACCAATCAGAATGGTGGGGGTATTGCTTTTGATGGGGGTAAACCCCATCACACTGGCGATGTCCTGCTGCAGGTTGTCAATAGCAATCTGTACGGCCTTGGGCTCCTGGTCACTGTAACCGATGGTAGCACCTTTCAGCGACAATGCACCCGTCTGTTGCTTAAAGAACACGAAACGCTCTGTGGCATTCATGGGAAGAATTGCCATGAATGCCACTAAAGTCAAAAGAATCTTTTGGAAATGTCTCATTCGTAATTCGAAATTTGGAATTCGGAATTCGTAATTTGTAATTAGTTACTTCTTAAACAAGTGAGGAATAAACTCGTGGAGGCCACGACGCCATGTCAGGAACTCATGACCAGTACCCTCAGAGACAGAAGAGTCTACCTTGATACCAAGGCCACGCAGGCCATCGACGATGGGCTGACTCTTGATGAAGTCCTCAGAACCCCAGTTCATGTACATATAGTGAATCTTCTTATTGAACTCGTCAGCATTTGCAAAGACACCGTTGTAGGCCGTCTTCACATCAAGACCGAAAATAGCACCACTGAAGGTTCCTACCCATGCAAACTTATCCATGTTGTTGAACACGATATCGAAGGTCTGATGACCACCCCAAGACAATCCTGCCATAGCACGGTTCTCGCGGTCGCTCTTCGTACGGAAGTTGGCATCGATGTAAGGAATGAGGTCATTCAACAGTACAGGATAGAACGAAGCGCCATACTCACTCTGACCGGCACGGTTGTTACCGCCACCGAAGGGCTGCTTGATGTCACCACTCTCCATCACCACAATCATAGGCACAGCCTCACCCTTGGCGATGGCATTATCCATGATGTGCTGCATCTTACCCTGGAGCATCCAACTGGTTTCACCCTCGCCCATACCATGCTGCAGGTAGAGCACGGGATAGCGTTTCTTGGCATTCTTAGCGATGTCATACTCGGCAGGTGTATAAACCAAGGCATGACGCCACTCACCAAACTTAGAGTTGGGACTGTGGTAGTAGATGCTACGTACACTACCATGGGCAATACCTAATTGTGGACGATAATAGTCGCCCTCAGGACCTTCAGGAACCTCCAGACCACCGGCCTCACGGTTGCAACCGAAGTAGGTCTCGCTGGCAGGATCGATGAAGTTCACGCCATCGATATTCATGAAATAGTAGTGGAAACCCACGGGCAGTGGATCAGTAACCGCCATGAAGCCACCCTTACCGTCGGGCTGCATCTCGTATTTCTTGCTGCAGATGTCGACAACAACCTTGCGAGCTTCAGGAGCCTGAATGCGGAAGTAGGCACGACGCTGCTTGTCAATCTTGGGGAATTCATTGCCGGGGATAGCATTTTCTACGGTCACAGCATCAGCAGGAATTTCAATCTTCTTGGCAACAGGCATATCTGTCGGACGCTTGGGCTCAAAGCCAAGGTGGCGAGCTACGGCTTCGGCGTAGCGGCAACCCAACTCACGATAGCCGGCAGCATCGAAGTGCAGGCGGTCGGGACCATTCGAGCAGTCGTCAGAAGAAATCACCTGACAGGTATGGATGGTCTGGGGCAGTTCGTCAATCTGCTTCTTACAGCCGATGCAGACGCCCTTGCCACCAGCCTGGACGATATTGCCCACATAGAGGTTCACCTCCTCGGGCTTCAACTGCAGGTCTCCACACAGGTTCTCATACACCTGCTTCACCATGCCCGCCCACTTCGGGTCACCGGTATTCGTCTCGCCTTGATGCATCAAGATACCCTTGATGACACCATCCTTCTGGGCTTTCTTGGCCAGCTCCACCAGACGCTTGTAGGGGTTATTGTCATAAGCGGCCAACATACCTTTCATCCAACCTGGAGCCTTCTTCTCTGCATATTCCTTGATGCTGTCAGGCAGGAAACCCTTGATATCAATACCACCGATGGCCACATGGATGACACCAATCTTGATGTTATTAGGTGTAGAAGCCACCATGGTACGACCGAACCAGTCGGCAGGAGTCAGACCTGTATTAGGACGGCACAATGGAGCCGATGCCTCACACCACTCACCCATCTTACGGGCAGGACGATTGCCGACTGCAGGGAAGTCCACAGCAGGCATCAACAGGAAGCGGGGACCGGGACTTGCCAGGTCGGCAGCCTCTGGACGGGCATTACCCTCCATATTTGATTGTCCAAAACAAAGGAAGATGTAGAAGTTAGGGTCTACAGCAGCCTGCATCTTGAGGGCAGGCAGAACAGCTAAAAGCAAGCTGATAATGAATGTCTTTTTCATTGTTGTTAGTAATTGATTGGTTGTTATTATTATTTAGGTGCAAAGATACTCATAATATATGTAATAGCAAGGCCCAAATGTCACATAATCTTTTTCTGATGTATCAACTCAGCATCCGGCCTCACAAAAAGTAGAGAATCATTTTGTCTTACACCTATTTTTTAGTAACTTTGCCGGCGGAAACCAAATAGGAGATACTACAACTTATTATAACATTATTCTATGAAAAGAATTCTACTTTCACTTGTTGTGCTTTTGGGCATTACCGCTGTTCAGGCAGCGACAATCCGTTATATCTTAACGGTAAAGAATACTCCCAAACAGACTATTACAGGCTTTGGTGCAGCCTGCTGTGATGGTGCTATGAAACCCTTTGGTGAAGACTATGCCCCTGTGACTCTGCTTTATGGCAAAAGGTCAAAAATTGGACTAAACATCATGCGTATGGAGATTTCACCGAGTTTCACAGGCGACAACTGGGGGGACTACGATTGGAATGGTTCCTTACCATCAGCCATAACAGTCAAAAATCGCGGTGGTATTGTATTCGGTACTCCTTGGTCTCCCCCTGGTGAATACAAGACCAACGGTACAGCACAGGGGGGAAATGCTGAAGACCAAGGCTACGAAAAAGGTAAGTTGCGCGAGGACTGTTATGAAAAGTTTTTCCCTTGGTTGAACACGTTCTTGGACTGGATGCAGAGTAAAGGAGTCAACGTTGATGCCGTATCTATTCAGAATGAGCCCGACTGGTGGGTTAACTACTCTGGTTGTCTCTATGACCCTGCTGACCAGGTCAAACTAGTGAAGAACTATGCCCATCTGCTCGACCGCGAGAAGTACAATGGCGTAAAGATCATCAGTGCCGAGCCATTAGGGTACGCAAAAGAGTATTTCGACGCATTGTTGAACGACCAGACCTGTCGAGAGCAGGTTGACATCTTTGCCGGACACATCTATGGGCACATGCCGCTCCAATATATCAAGCCTGTTGCCAAAGCAGCACTCCCGTATGGCAAGGAGATATGGATGACGGAGCACTCCGTAACCGACAATATTGATCACTTACCCACCTGGCAAGAGAATCTCATTTTCGCTGAAGAACTGAACGAATGTATGCTGGCTGGCTGTACGGGATATATTTACTGGTACATGCGCGCACACTGGGCATTCTGCGGTACTGGCGAAGAGAAGTATGGTTCTGACAACAAAAAAGATGTGTTGCTGCCCCGTGCCTTCGTTATGTCACACTTCTCCAAGAATGTCACTGGCTCCACACGTTTGGAGACCTCAAAAGATGAGACCTCTGGGCGCACGAAAGAAGAAATTCTTGCAGACTTTGAGCATTCGGCTTACATCAAGGGTGACTCAATTATCGTGATGAATATCAACGCTACGGAAAATGCAAAGGCAATGAGAATAAAACTGCCTTACAACGTGAAGAGCGGTGAGCTTTGGTTGTCAACAGGCAATGAAGCCGATAAACGTTGTCAGAAATCGACTCTTGATATTACCGAATCTACAAAAGAGTTTATTACCGAACTGCCCGCACTTAGTCTGAGTACCTATATCTTCACAATAGACAAAGGTAGCACAGCTATTGAAAATGTGAATCAGGTTGATGATGACGATACCAAAACCTATTACGACCTACACGGACGTCGCCTAGACACACCACACGGTCTCTGTATCGAGAGGAGCGCCAATGGAGAATCCAGGAAAGTCTTAATCAAATAATCAAAATAAAAATGGGGTTGGCAGTACCAACCCCATTCTATTACTAGTTTTCGTCGTATTATCGTAATTTTAGTCAGCCAAAATTTTACGGCTATGCTTGACACCGTTCTCGTCGGTATACTGCTCTATGACAATACCGCGATGTTGCTTAACGCCTGAAAGGCGACGTCCTGATAAATCGTAGCACTGAGTATTGACCACTGCATTACTACTTAAAGTCTGGATACCGCTAGCTGTTTCAAAAGCCTGCCAAGCATCAACGTAGAGATCCGTAGCAGAGCTGGCGACAATATAAATTGTTCTCGCCCCCGTAAATACCTGTGGGTCTACATCAACCACGTAATCATTATAGTCTGTAGATGAGATACTAAAAGTGGCTGATGGCTTAACACCACTTCGACCAAGGCGAAACTCGATAGTTCCTTCACCTTTAGCACGTACCATGATTTTTGAGGCACCATTGCTGCCAAAGTCCACCTTGCGCAACTGAGTCCATGAGCCTTCAGCCATCTTCACCTGCAAATTGAGCGAAGCCTCGTTACCTAGTGCATTGATGCGACCGTTCTTTTTTACATTCGTAAAATCCTCATACATGATACCACCACAAGTAGCCATTGTCTCAGCCTGCTGCAACTTATAAGGATTCATCTCTTTGATTTGTGTTACACCAGCAAGATCAGTATTTACTCTATTCACTGTTGCTGTCGACTCGTTAACTGTAGCTTTGTTTACACAGAGCGAACGGTAGATGCTAGTTTCATTGTCTATAACGCCCGCTGCCCTCATCTTTTCCATCAGAGTAGCATTGTGATAAAGATGATAATAGCTACCATTGAATTTCTGCAGATGAGAGTGGTTATTATTGGTACCATTGCCAGGATGAGGACCATAGACTCCTTTATAGACCCATGAGTCGGGATCCATTGGATTGTCACTGACCATATAGCACATGGTACACATATCTGGAGCCGAAGCGGTAATACCCTTTTGTGTTTTGTAGGTGTTCCACTCAGCATTATCACGGTTTGCCCAGTTCGAGCAGTAGGTATATACGTATTTGCCACCGATGACGTTCAACTCATTGGCCTCAAAGTGGTAAGGCGCAGGTATTGTGACAGCAGAGCCATCAACTTCAATCATCGAAGGCTTCAGCTTGATGATACGTGCTGCATTAGGCATTATCGTGCTAGGACCAAGGCCACCGAAAGACATCCAACCCACACCGTTATCATCAATGACCACACCTGGGTCAAAATTGGCATTTGTTCCCTGCTTATTGGCGCCTGGTGTATCGTAGGTAATCATCAGTTCTTTCAGTGGCGATTTCCAAGGGCCTATCGGTGATTCGGCCGTCAGTACACCCACTCCGTGACTGCTATTGCAGAAGTAAAGGAAAAATTCGTCCTTGTCTGTCTCGGCATTGTGACGCCAGGTCACAGACGGTGCCCACGAGACTCCATAGCCATGCCACCATGGATTTTTCGTCCAAGTCGCACAGAGTTTATTCGTATCAATGGTACCATGAAACGTCCAGTTCACCATATCATCTGTCGAGAATACGACGATAGACTTGATGCTTCCGTAGGTATTCTCTCCTTTCTTACCATTAGCAATAAACTCCTGGTGGTCGTTTGAGCCATAGACATAAAGACGTCCGTTATACTCCAATGCTGTAGGGTCAGCACAAAACACGCTACCGCTAATAGGATTACCATTACCCGTAGATTTAAATTCCTTAGCAAGAGTTGTTTGGGCATTAGTTTGCAAACAAGCTACCATAAGGGCAGCTGTCATGAATAGGTTCTTGTACATAGTAAATTAAAAAAATTTTATTTTCGGGTGCAAAGGTAAGAAAAAAAACGCGCAAGGAACCTTTGCAAAAGTCTCAAAATCTTTATCTCATGTATCATGAGCCAATACCGTTCCAAAGGTATGGCACTTTAGGGTCGTTCGTGACGTTCCTTGCACCCGTTCCGATGGCATCTACGACCCGAAGATGACTTACTTTACCCCCCTAAAGTATCATCGGAACGACCGCTAGATGACTGCGGAAGCACCCGTAGATGACGTCGGAATGACCCCTAAAGTGACATACCTTTCTTGATTATACAAAAACCATAAAAACCCTCACGTCAGTATGTGTCGAACCTACGGTCCTCAGAAGATTCAAGGTCGCTATTTTTTCTTGTGAGACAAGCTCCCAGATAAAAATATCAACCTCTCATCTTTGCCTCTTACCAGAGCCATCACATACTTCGTGAGCAAAACCCCGATTTCTTTGAAATCTAAAAAACAGGTCCGAGAAAAACTAGAATGCTGTAATCGTTTTAGTTTTCTGGTCGTAATAATACTTTTCACATTGGTCTCTCACTGGAGCGAAGTTAAACAGAATACCGATTGGGGTGTTGGTCAGCCTCATATAATTCCATAATTGTTGACGTTGCTCACCTCCTATAGATGTAATGGCTTTACATTCCACTGCCACATTCCCCTTGCATAGGAAATCCATATAGTGTTTATGTGACAACGGATGTCCATGATATGAAACTTGGAAATAATATTCCTTTACAAAAGGGACTTGCTTTTCATCGAATGACACTTTCAAAGCTTCCTGATAAACATATTCATTCAGCCAAGGCCCTAACTCACGATGGACTTCCTGACAACAGCCGATAATGTCATAGACATGCGATTTTAGTTTCGACAGCTGTTCCGGATTAAGGTTTAAGGTATCTACTATCTTCATCTTTGCTTTTTTGATAGAAACGGAATCTTCTTGTTAATTATTGCCGGTTTTACTTCTTTTTCTTGGTTTTTCTTTTGTTATGGTTGAATCCCGTAGGGATAGATACTGTGGATGTAGGCTTTGACGGTGAGCTCGCTCACAAAGTGAAGCATACTGCCGCAGCATCAGAGACATCGTTTCAACCAGAGCAAAAGGGTTTTCATGGTTTTTGTTTGTTATAACCACGCGATGATACTGGTCACAAGAAAAAAAGTAATCGACTATGATTTCAATTCCTTAATGAAATAACGAATTGCATCCTTTAAAGGAGAGATTTCGTTGTTGATTATCCAAAGGATTTGCGAAGCATCTACATCGAAATAATGATGCGCAATAATATCTCTAAGACCTTTTACATTCTTCCAAGGAACAGATGGATATGTTGGCAAAAGCTGCCCGTTAGTTGTCTTATCCAAATTCTTCAGACTTTCGCCGATAGCTATCAGCAACATACACGTCGCATCTAATAAGACCATTCCTGACGAAGAAGCAAGAAAATCATCAATTGAGTGAACCTCTTTTGTACGCTCTTCAAGTCTCTCAATTGCTGATAAGATATCTTCAAGGATATCTATTGCTATATTCCTATTTTCAGAAGACAAAGATTCCATCCTTTAATATACGTCTCTTTAAACGTGGGTTCAGATTCTGATGGTTCCGAACAATATCAACAGGAGTTCCTATTTCTTTTTCCAAGAACTCTTTGGCATCCATCAACAGGAAAGGATTTGGTGTTTCAGTGTCCACAAAAAGATCAACATCACTTTTAGCTGTCTGTTCACCCCTCGCCGTTGAGCCGAATAAAGACAAAGAGGTAATACCATACTCGTTTTTAAGTATGCTCATATATCTCTGCAGCACCTTGATACATTCTTCCTTGCCCATAATCTTACTTTTTACCGCTGCAAAGATAAACAATCTTTTCCGTACTTCCAAACAATTCAGAAAAAAAAGTAATCGGGAGCAATGACGCTCCCGATTACGATTAGAATATGTAATTCAGAGAATTATTTCTCGAAAATTACTTCAGAACAACCTTGAGCTAAAGCTCGAGCTCGTTCACGTTCGGAAGTGTGAGCGAGCTCTCACTTCTCTCACTTAAGCACGACCTTCTTGCCATCCTTAACAACGAGGCCCTTGTAGTTCTTGTTAACACGCTGGCCAGCGATGTTGTAGATAACAGCAGAAGTCTTAACGGTCTTAGCAGCTACAGTCTCGATACCTGTACCACCAGGAACGAACTCGTGAGGATTAGTACCAGCACCTTCCTTTACGAAGAAGTTTGCAGTACCTTCTGCATTGATCAGGTTCTCCATGGTCTTACCAGCCTCTTCGTACTTCAAATACCACTGGAAGTCCTTCAGCTCATAGTCACAAGCTTCCTTAATTTCTGCCATGTTGAATGCGATAGACTGTGCACTCTTACCTGCAGCCTCATTAGGAATGGTGTAATCATAAGAGAATTCCTGCCACTCTTCAGTGAAGTTTACATCACCGATAGCTGCCCAGTGGATGTATCCACCTGGCTGTGCGTGAGTCTGAGTAGTAGTCTTAGCTGCCTTGTTAGCCTTATACTGGAACTTAACAACAGTCTCCTCACCAGCTTCCAGTACGCGGTTAGCTACAAGGAAGAACTGGTTATCCCAAGCCTGACCTGTACCAGCAGGAGTTCCAGCCTCTTCATCAGCAGGCTGCTCAGTAGCTGTTGGCTCTCTCTCCAGACCATGTACAATAACGTTTGTTGTGTTAGTTACGACGTCCTTAGCTACAACTTCCTCACCATCGAGCATCAGGATGTTAACCTGCTTCTGCTCAGTATCAACATAGATCTTCCAAGCGCCAACTGCTTTGAGGTTAATCTTAGCAAGGCTGCTCTCCGTATAGTTACCCCAGTTGTCCTCACCGATGAAGTCACCAGCAGGCTTGATAGTTGCGCTCTTGAACGAAGCTGTATTACCACGGACTGTTGAAATCATAATCTCGTTTACATAAGTAGTCTTGTCGCCAACCTTACCAATGGTAGCTTCAAGGCATCCAGCTTCATCTGTTGATTCAACGAACTGAATAGCGTTGTCGAAGTCATACTCAGGCATACCTGTAACCGTGTTAGTACCTGCTACGAACAAACCTTCGTCAAGTACCATGGTCTGCCAGCAAAGATCGTCGAAGTAGAAGATATTAGGCTCCTGAGGTGCATCCTTTTTAGAATCTGAGGTCAGATTAAATGCCAGTGAATAGGTACCGTCGGTATCCAGTGTAACATCCTTGCTAAATTCCTGCCACTCCGTTGTGAAGGCAACACTACCCACACCAGTATAGTTCAGATAGTCAGATGGATTCTTCTTGTGCCACTGAGTAGCTACTGAGCAACCCTTTTGAGCC
This sequence comes from uncultured Bacteroidales bacterium, assembly GCA_902772585.1. Classification (GTDB taxonomy): domain Bacteria; phylum Bacteroidota; class Bacteroidia; order Bacteroidales; family Bacteroidaceae; genus Prevotella. The sequence goes on from CACYBB010000004.1 coordinate 64,603, forward strand.
TTATAACGGAACTTGATTTTTACAGTCTCATTAGCCTTGAAAGACTTAGGAGCCTGGAGCCAGAACTGGTTAGACCACTGGATAGACGCATCGTCATCAATGACAGCGATCTGGTCAACATGAACGGCATATACGTGGTTCGATGCATTTCCTTCTTCTGCCTCGATATCAGCAGGGAATGGACGAGCTCTGCCGTCTAATTCTGCACCATCACGTGGTCCGTTGTCGTTATTCTTACCCATGGTCAGAGCCCATGCGCAAATCTCAGGAGCACGGTCAGTTCTCCAGTTGATGTTGACACCATCGGTTACCTCCAAAGACCATGCAGGCCATGCAGTCTCAGCATCACCAACATATTTGTTAGTATGCTCTACGTTAGGAATAATAGACTTACCGTCATCGGTCAGCCACTCCTGCCATAATGTAGGACGCTCCTGCTTTTTGTCTTCATAAACCTTGAGCGACTTCCACTCAATGGTACCTGCAAAAGTACCAGGCTGAGCAACGAGGTTACAAGAAGAACCAGCAATACCGCTGTACTCCCATTCTACCTCACCCCAATCTGTGCCGATATTTACTGAAGATTTGGCTTGCTGGCCGTCACCCCAACCCCAGCCCATGTTGACGCTGACAGTAGTAGCTTCTGAAGCCTTCGCAATGGCAACGACTTTGTATTTGCCATCCATAGTCGTAGGAATACCATCGGCAATAAAATACTGGTGCCAACCTGGTTCTGCCAACTCAATCTTCTTGTACGTAGCACCGGCGTTGTTGGTCTGTACTTCACCTACTACGTTGTCTTCTGCAGTAACATCTGCCTCAGTTTTGTAAGTGTACATGGCACCAAAGTCGGTCATGACACCGTCAAACCATTCAGGAACATAACCCATTACATAGAATGGGAAACCATTGTAAGTTGAGTAGTCGATCGAATAGACCTCTACTAACTCTGCCTTTGCTCCCAAGAAACATGTCAAGAAAGCAATCAGTGTAAATAATTTCTTCATAATAGAAAAAATTTAGATTAATAATAATTAGTTAATAAATAAATAATGAATAAATCACAAAATTCTTTTTTCGAGAGAGAGTTTTGAAAGACAGCTGCCAGGATCATCAGAACGTATCCTGCTGTTTACTGGCAGCCGTCTGTCAGTTAGGTTTATTTTCCACTGAGTGCATCACAGAATGCTTTATAAGTAGCTGTGCGTACCCAGTCTTTCTTCGCATTTTTGGCCCAGAGGCCTACAGGGTCGTTTGTATCAACCATATTACCCTTACAGATACCTGCCTGATTCTCGTTAGGAATCTTTTCCATATAGGCTTTGATAACCTCTGCATAATAGTTAGCCAGAGTCTGACGCTGCTCAGTTGTAATATTGTCTGCTGACACATTTGAGCCTTCTGCATTCAGATACTTAATATCAAAGTTAGAAAGGCGGATGAGTAAGTCTTTCTCTTTAGCAAACGCTGCAAGATTATCAAGTAGGGTGTTAATGGCTGCCTTGTTTGCTGCCTGTATAGTAGCATCCTCACTATAGCTAAGCGTCACCTTGGCATTGATACCATCAATCGTTGCACCGTTATCTTCCCAAACCTTTATCCAGTATTTAAGACTATTGAATGTCTTCTGATCTTCAAGACCAGTCTCACTGATGAATAACTTCAAATCACTCTGCTCACCACCGTATTCTGCAAATTTTTCTATGGCAGCCTGTCCAACTACTGTTGCATAATTCTCACTGCCTACAAAATCTTGCCAGAAAATCTTGTCATCGGTGGAGTGCTTGAGGTCGTAGATACCCGCAACAATATCTGCAGATTTTACGTCAATGGCCTCGTCAATGAGGTCGAACAACTTGACACGTCCTTCGTTGATCTTCATCACACCATCACACCAAGCATTGATAGCATAGTTGATGGTATCGCTCAGTTCTTCTGGAGTCTGGGGACGATGGTTGTCAGGATAGTAGCCCACCTCTACATTACGGATATAGATGGCAGCACCACGCAAATTATCAATTCTCAAGAAGCCTTCTGTTGCATCTTCTGAACTTTTTGACTCCACAACAATCTTTTGCCATTTGCCTGGTTTTAGTGTCCACTTTCCGTCAGCACCAGTACCTGGGACATCGGCACCAGAGAAATTGACATTAAACGATTGTTCCTTCTCTACCTGTGCCCAAAAAGTCGTAGTATAAGTAGCCAGGGGATCAACATCGAAATCTGAAATGATGCGAACCTTTTTGTTGCTGGCGATTTTCAAACAATTAAGACCATCAAATTTAGCGATAGTTCCTTCGTTATAAGTATCACCATCTTTATAGTCATTAAAGTCAACTTTCTTACCTTCTACGAAGTCCACAGAAATCTCGATAGGCGCAGTAAGTGTCTTCAGCCATCCGTCTGCCTGGTTAGCATTGGCAAACAGCGGACTGCCAAATACCTCGCCGCCGATTTCCTCCACATGATCGAGCAATTCTTTCATAGCGAGGAAGTTCATCACACCTTTATCATTAACGATGTTTCCGGACATCAGCGTAGTACCAAAAGCGTAGTTGTCAAAATTGGATACAGCTGCTGCATGAGCCAGTTCATGCTTATTGAAATCATCAACCTTAAGCTGAGCGCCAAGAGTCAAATTAGGATACTTCTCCCTATCGATATAGCTCTTGACAGTATTTAAGTCCGTATAGGGTGCTACTACTGTCGGATCGGGCTCAGCATAGAAATTATTTGTCTCGTTATAGTCAGCACAAGATACCACAAATGCACCTGCAGCCAACATCAAAAGACCATTTCTAAAATTCTTATTCATAATCATAGCCTCCTATTATGGTTTAACATATACATTTGAGAAGAATACCTTCTGGTTAGACTCACGTGTCTGTACAACCAATGTATCGTTTGTTGACACCTGAATGTTCTTATCAGTGAAGTTCACATCATACTTCAGACGGAGGATATCACGATGTACGAGCTCGCCATCCATACTACCCCACTGGTAGTCTGCATATTCTTCACGCTCAGTACCCTTGGTGATATATTCGCCAGAACCAGTAGCTGTTACATTTGCATCATTCGTAGAGATAGTACACTTATTATCTGCATCAAAGGTAAGAATGAGATTACAAGACACAGAAGCAGCGCCATTTCTTTGGAAAGAAACTGGGAAGATAGCCTGTGTCAAGTTCTTCGTATCAATACGACAAACTTCATCATTAGCATTCACAGGATTCGATTTATAACGGTCCTTATCAGAATTAACCAATGAGAAATCTTTTCGAACGTACTCTGTAGTAACATTATTTTCTGTTACCTCATCAATACCACGACGAATATATTTACCCTGCCAGGGATTCATATATTTCACGCAGTAGAGCACATAGTCCTTTGCCAGGACTTCCCAGTCTGACTGATTGGTGCGAGATGTAGTAGAAAGATCAAGGCCTTCACGAAGCTTGCCCGTAAGAATTCTATCAATACCTGTTACCTTTGTCATCAACAAAGGAATAACATAAGTATTTTCGATAGCCTTCGGGTCCTTGAAAAAATCGTCTGTGAACTGCACTTCCACATAGCCACGGGGTTCTCCATTGTAAGGAATGATATTCGATGCCAAGCTATAGTATTTTGTAGGCATCGGGAGCACAGGATTTGCCTGCTGTCCATTAGCGTCTGTAAAATAGAGATTTTTGCACAAGCTCTCATCAACAATGATGTCTGCAAATGCATCACGACCGCCATAAGCACCACCCATAGTTGCCCAAATACGACACTTGTGAGCATTGTCAAGCGAGTTATCATAGATATCATTACCAAGTACGAGTGTACGCACTGGATTCTGATAAGCGAAATAGGCTGTTGTGCCTCCTTCATAGTCTGGGAAGTCCTTGTCTGCATTGTAACAAGATGCTACTGTGAGCGTAAAGGCACCCAAGGCTACACCGTATATATATTTCTTCAGTTTCATAATTGTATTATTCAATTATCAATTTTCAATTATCTAATCGTTTTTTAAAACGCTTTGTACCTTTAGGTCAAAGAATTATCAATTAGCGATGAGCGTTTACCATCCCTTATTCTGCCTGAGCTCACTCCATTGCAGCACTTCACTCTTTGGAATAGGGCCATAACACTGATAGTCGGCGTATTTGCGCTCTTCTACATCAATATAGGTATAGGTGAGGTTATCTGGGGTTGGATCCTTATCCATATCTACTTTGTCAATCTGCACGCCCTTAACAGTTTCATTAAGTTGCATTTGCCAACGACGGAGATCCCAGAAGCGCTTGTTCTCAAAGCAAAGCTCAATACGGCGCTCGTTGCGAATCAAGTTGGTCATCTTATCCTTACTGTTTGCACAATCCTCCAAATAGGCATCACCTTCCGGGAGAGGCATACCTACCTCGTTGGTAGCAAGTCCTGCACGCTCACGGATGGCCTTGATGACATCATAAGCAGTAAAACCGACACCTGCTCCATCGACCTTCGGGCCCCATGCATCGTTAGCAGCCTCTGCATAAGCAAGGAAGATTTCTGTATAACGGATACGTGGATAAAGGTGATACTGGGGAATCTCCGAACCACTTCCTGCTACACTTACGTCATCACCACGAAGCAGTTTTAAGAGATAATAACCTGTACGTGTAGCTTTACTGCTGTTGTTGAGGTTATCCAAAATCTCACCCTTAGCATTTGGATAGGTTCCCGTTACAATGTCAGAGCCTCTCAGTTTAGCACCATTATAGAGAACATAGTGTGCCAAGCGCGGGTCACGGTTTGCATAAGGATCTTGCTTGTCATAACCAGAGGACGCAGCGGTGATGGGAAAACCATTACGCATCGGGAATGCATCCACGAGGTTCTGCGACGGATTTACACGACCATTACCATACACTGTCGGTGGGTATTGATCCTCCTCCTGACTGGTATTCTTGTGATAGTCTTCACGCCAAATGATTTCTTTCATTTCAGGGTTAGTCGGATCAAATTTCTGAGACTTGTACCAGATGTTTCCTTTAGAATCCAATCCAGCTACGCCGCCGATACGTTCAAGCACCTTAGCGCAAAGCTTTGCGGCATCTTCAGAAGTAACTTCACTCTGGTCACGGTATGCAGGACTTGCAGCGAGCAAAGCAACCTGTGCCTTGACTGCCTCAGCAATTCTTCCTGACAACAAGTTTCTTGAATGGCTATAGCCAAATACAGCATTGTAATTAGAAATAACACCACCTATATCCTTATACTTCTTGAAATGTGGATCATTCTCATCAGCATTGGTGAGATCCCTATAATCTAAAGGAAGCAGTGATATTGCAGCATCGCAGTCTGCAAAAATCTGCTTGACACAGTCGGCAAAAGTAGCACGTGGCTGATTGAAATCGGAGCTACCGTCTTGAGGCTCAGTTATCAAGGGGATGCCATAAAGTATACCATCCTCTGCATAACCACTATGAGCCATCAACAGATAGTAGTAGAGTATTGCACGCAGACCGTATGCCTCACCCTTTAGACGATCAACAAACATCTGCTGCTTGGACTTTGCACTGGGAGCCCACTTGACTTTATCTACAATGGTCAGGAAGAGGTTCACATACTGAATGCCTATCTTGCAAGAATTCCATTGAGACATGGGGTCGTTATCTGCAGCCCATGTACCGGTAGCCATACTCAGATAAACACTGTTCTTATCATTTGTAACAGCATCATCTGTAGCAACATCGGTCACAGTCGTTGTCTGATAAGGAAGACGATCGTAGGCACTCATTAACAAGCCATGGGCATATTTAGACTCCTCGACCATATCCTCTGTCTGACGGTTATTCTCATCAGCTGGCTCGAACATATCATCGCAAGAGCTGAACAAGAGAAGACCGATGAAATAGAATATAATATTTTTTGTCTTCATAATTTTCAATTTTCAATTATCAATTAGGCTTAAAGGGTTACCTTAACACCAAGGTTATAGAAACGAGTCTGTGGTGCATAGCCAACACTGGTCTCCATCATCTTACGATGCTTTGAGAAAGTAAGGAGATCATTTCCGTTCACATAGATGGAGAGCGCTTTGACAATCTTTCCTTCAAACATTTCCTTCGGGAAGTCGTAAGTCAACTGTACCTTACGGAGATTGAAACGGTCTGTGCTATACAACCAGAAAGTGGATGCAGCACCATTATGGGCATGAGCCTGTGTTGTCAGACGTGGATGAGTGGCAGTTTCAGCGGTCTCAGGTGTCCAACGATTACGTGCTTCTACAGAGTACTTCGCATCACCGGTCATATAATAATAACCATTATTCATCATACCTTTTGCGCCAAACTGTCCGTTACCGAGCAGGAAGAGCGTCCAGTTCTTATATTTCAGCGTAAGGTTCAAGCCAATAGTCCAAGGAGCCCCATAAGTTCCAGACTTTCCAAGCTCAATTTGGTCCATCTGGTCAATGGTGCCATCACCATTGACATCCTCATACTTCAAGTCACCAGGCTGGATAGTTCCACCAATCTTTGACTGAGGCAAATCCTTCTTCAGGGTGTACTTGATATTGCCTTCCTTAGTCGTGACATCAAAGTCATCAAGTGTATAGAAACCGATGCAATTATATCCCGAGATAGCATCAATTGCTCTTCCTTCATGACTAAGTTCTTTAGCAGAATTTCGCCAAGGAGCCTTAGGATCGAGGGTTTCATCATACTTCTTCCACTCAGTCTTAAGATAGGTTCCTACCAAACCTAATTCAGCATGAACCTTACCGAACTGCTTCTGTGCCTTAATGCTGAAGTCAATACCCTTACGGTTCTGGATATTGTTGTTGAGAACAGGCTTAAATGAGTTTCCAGACACTGCCATATAAGATGGGAATGTGGTGGGATCCTTGATGATAAGACCATCAATATCTGTATTAAAATAAGTCAACTCAGCAGAAATCAGCTTGTTAAAGAATGATCCGCGAAGTGTGAAAGCCCACTCCTTACGATGAATGAAGTCTAAGTCATGATTAGCGCCCTGTCTTGAGAACGTACGGTCTGTGCTTACGCCTTCATTCCATGAGAATCCAGCACCAGTCTTATCCCATATTGCATCATAGAGATAGAAATACTTACTATCGAGATAGATGTCAGCATCTTCATTCAGGTTGCTATAGGAAGCACTAATCATCAAATCATCAACGAAAGAACCCTTCATAAACTTTTCCTTAGCAATATTCCAACCAATTGTGAAAGAAGGAGAGATGGCCTCGCGGTGACCTTCAGCAAGACGAGAAGAATGCACACCATTCAACGTAATGTCAGCAAAGTAGCGACCCATATAGTCGTAACCAGCCTGCAGACCCAAGTTGGCATTGGTATAACGATGATACTCTCCACTGGATGTGGTTGTGTACATGCTGGCGAGCAACAAAGCGGTTACATGATGCTTATTGGCAAAAGTGTTCTCGTAATCGAAATGGCCATTCCAAGTAATGGTCTGACGATACTTATTATTCGACTGGTTCATGTGTCCAGACACTTTCTCATCACCCTGCTGGTAGAGACCTACGATAGCATCTTTACCACTATAATTACTCCATCCAAATACCTGTGAGCTCTTAGTATTATCAATTTCAGGAATAAATACTGCATACTCGTTATCATAGGAGAGGCTATAGCTGGCAGCATAGTCAATAGAGAACAAGGTCTTGAAAGACAATCCCTTTACAAGATGGCTCATGTCATATTTGATACCGGCATCAAACTGGAACTGACGGCTAACGTCCTGAGTCTTACCACCAAAATAGCAATCTGCAATAGCATTAGATGTCGTATTCTTTGAACCACCAGGGAAGTACTCACCATCAAGCAGGTTCAGCGACTTATTCAGGACATCAATGGCCTGTGTGGCATTCGGATCAACCATACTAATAGGAATCAAGGGTGCTGCACCCTCGGGGAAATTCGGACGCATGGTTGATGCGGCGTTCCAGAAGTCACCTTTGTTCTTGTTTGCATTGTAGAAAGTTGCACTGGCGTTAGCCCAACCTGAGATGAATTTGTTGACAACAAGGTCAACGTTACCACGAACACTAAAACGATCGGTGTAGTTGTTCTTAGCCTCACCGAAGTTGATAAGGTCCTCAAGACGGTAATAGTTGATGTTCGTATAGAAATGAGCACGCGTACCACCACCCTGAATCTCCAAAGTTCCTTCAGAACGGTTATAAGCCTTGCGGATGTACTCGTCTGAATAATAGTTCACGTTTGGATAACGATAGGGATTGATACCTGAAGCATGGTTATAGATATCCTGCTGACTATACTGTGCCTTATAAGCATTACCAAGTGCCTTGGCATCGTTAGCATTAGCCTCATTGTAGAGTGTCATATATTCAGCAGAACCAAGATACTCAGGGAACTCCTTGGCAAAATGCCATCCAGTGTTCGCATTTGCAGTAATCTCAAGGCCATCCACTTTACCACGCTTTGTGGTAATCAGGATAGCACCCTTGGCACCCTTGGCACCATATAGTACGACAGCCTGAGCACCCTTCAGGAAGGTAATCTGTTCAATCTCAGAAGGCAGTACATTGTTAGAGGGGCGCTTTACACCGTCGATGATGACAAGTGGCAGGTTGCTATTGTCGTTGTTGTCCAAACGATCATTGTCCATACCCCACAGATTATTGCCATTCCAACCGCCGATAAGCCCCATCATGTCTTCAAGACTACTTTGTGTATAGTCCTTCTTAGACAGCTCTTCCATATCTACGTAGGAAATACCTCCGAGGAGATGATCGGCATCCACGTCGCGGTAAGCCACATGGACTTTCTTTTTCACCACGGTAGAGTCAGCATCATCAGCGGTCTGGGCTCCTGCCGTCAATGGCGCTGCAGCCATCATAGCCAAAAGAAATATATTTGTTTTTAAATTTTTCATAAGATTATCTTATTATTCATTATGAATTTTCAATTTTCAATTGATTACCATCCCGGATTCTGCTTAAATCCTTCGTAGAGATAAGTATCATGGTCGGGAAGCGGGAACCAGTAGTGTTTAGACTCGAAACGACGGGTAATCAACTCCTTCTTATGGAAGTTACCGACCTTGGCATCTTTCGGATCATGAGTCTTGAACCAATCCCATGTATAAACGTACTCGTCCTTTTTCTTACCCTTATTATTTTCTTCAAAAGACTTATTCGGGTCATACTTACCCCACTCCAGACGTTCAAACTCATGAGAGTACTTCGTCGTGTAAGGAGCCTCTGTCAAAAGCAACCAACGCTGCAGGTCGCACCAACGGAAACCTTCGAACGAAAGCTCAACAGTACGCTCGCGTCGTACCTCATCCATGAAGTTATCACCATTACCCTTATTGATGTTGATAAATTTAGCAGGTACATGTTCCATGGGGAAATCCATAGAATTAACACGATCGCGGAGAACGTTAATAGCATCAACAGCAGAAAGAGAAGGACAATATGTTGGCTTATCCTTGATGATATTCAAATTATTGTCGGCAAAAGCCATTGCAGTACGAGCTTCAGCATACATCAGATAAACATCAGCCAAACGCATGTAAGGGATATAGTTTTGGAATTCCCAACTCCAGTCATACCACTTATCACCAATGTTACACTGGTGAGGTACCAGTTTCTGAATGAAATAACCTGTGCTGCTAGCATTATCGACTGCGCGCTCTGCACCGTCTGTGTACAGGTCGCAATATTCCAATTTCTGCTGTTCTTCATTCAAATTGGCAACACCAGACTCCGTTACATAATGGAAACCGTCGAATACGATATCGTGATAGAATCGTGGGTCACGATTCAGGAACGGATGCTCAGGATCCCAACCTGAATCAGGATTCAGAACATACTGACCATTCTGCACCAGATAGATAGGCTGACCGTTGGCCATACCATACTGGTCAACGAGGTTGGCTGTCGGCTGGTGGATAATATTGTCATGCTCTACGAGACCTGCCACCTTGGGTCCAAACAACTTGGCATTGTTCCAAGGCGCAGAATTGACACCCGGACATGCACCACGCATGATGGCCTCAGTAGAACCAGGAATAGCCCAACCAGACTTCGTCGTATAGAAAATGTCTGAGTAGCAGGGCTCGGGATTTTCCTCATCCTTGACATTTTTTGTATGATCGTAGATGTTAGCATAGTCGAAACCTACCAGTTTGTATGGAACAGTTCCTTTATTGACCATATCAAGAGCCTTACCAAGATACTCGGCAGCCAACTTGGCATATTTTACATCGTAATCATAGGTCTTACCATTTGAAGAACCTCCTAAGAGTTGAGCATAACCACCGTCCTTGGTCTTCTCAAACTCCTTCATAAGGGGAGAAGAGGCCCAAAGATAAACCTTGCCAATATAACAAAGAGCTGTGAATTTATTGACACGCAGGTCGTTATTTCCTGAAGTAATCATACCAGCCAATGTCTCGTCCCAATTCAGAGGCAAGAGGTCATAGGCCATTTTGAAATCCTCAGCACAGCGGTCTGCACACTCTTGGAAAGACAGACGGGGAAGTTCAGGAATATTAGCAGCATCAAAGGGCTCATCAATATAAGGCAGACCACCGAAGTAGCACATCATCTCAAAGTGCCACCATGCGCGGAAGAAGTACATCTGTCCGAGCAAGATTGAACGCTCTTCATCAGTACCAACGAGTGAACTAATATTCGCGATACCCATGTTACACTTACGGATGCAATACCACGAGTTTCCCCAAAGAGATTCCCAGTTACCTCTCAACCAGCACTGATTGTTGTTATACCAGTTACGATAGTTACCAAGGTCCACCTGATGGTCCATGTGTGCATAACCTTCAGGGTTATGAACCGCGTCATCACCAAAGTTCCAAGCAGAACAATAGTTAGCATGCTCCTTATTGGGAATCAGATTATAGATTTCCTCAATATATCCCTGGAAGTTGCGGTAGTTCTTGAATGCCTCGTCCTCAGCGATGATAGCCTCAGGATCCTTGTCCAACCAGTCGGTGCAGGAAGTGAGAGAAGCACCACCAGCCAGCAGGAGCAGCCCACCGCACAAAAGGGATTTTATATTATTAATAATGTATTTCATATCTTCTTATTAATTACGAATTTCGAATTACGGATGACTAGATGTTGAGTTTAACACCAAAGTTAAAACGTCTAACAGTTGGGTAAGCACCACCACCACCACTATAGCCGTAGTTACTCTCACGGTCATCAGGCATCTTTGTAATCAGGAAGAGGTTGTTACCGTTCACATAAAGCTTAAGGCTTGAGAAACCGAGTTTCTTAATCCAGCCCTTCGTCCAAGTATAAGCGACCTCCACGTTCTTTACACGGAAATAAGAACCGTCATAAAGGAACTGGGTACCGTCGTTATAGGAGACCTGAGTAGTGAATCGAGGAACAACCACATCACCATCTCCTCTTGCAGGATTCCACCAATCACCATTGTCATATACGGTGAGCAACTTCTGATTGAAAGAGGTCAGACCTACGTCACGGGTAACACCTGTTACGCCATAGAACTGAGCAAAACAGCTCCAACCTTTCCACTCCCAACCGATGGTAGCATTGTAGGTGTGCTCAGGATTACCCGTGTAACCATAAGGAGCCTGGTCGTTGGTTTCATCAACAATACCATCACCATTGAAATCAACAATGTAGTGGTCACCAATGAGGACCTTATCATCGTTAGCCTGACGTTCAGGTGAACTGTAAAGTTCATCGTAAGTGCCAATATAACCATTGTCAATGAATGAATGATACTGTCCCTGTGAATAACCCTCAGCCTTACGATAAGAAGGAATCAGTTTTGGATCGTCCTTCGTTACAATTTCGTTATGGGCATAAGTATAGTTACAGTTAGCCCAGAAGCGCATACCATTATTTAAGACCTTGTTGAAGCGGATTTCAAACTCGAAACCTTGGTTCTTCATTTTACCCTGATTGACATCAGGAGTCTTAGCAGCACCAAAGTAAGATGGAACGGTACGATCACTACCATAGATAAAGATATCCTTACGGTCATCACGGAAATAGTCGAAGCTACCTGCGAACATACCACCGAGGAAAGCATAATCAAAACCTATATTCTTCTTCAATACCGTTGCCCAACGAAGGTCTGGAGCAGCAACGGAAGCTTCCTTATAAGAAAGGAATGGACTGTTAGATCCGTCAAGACCCATGCGGAAGCCATTACCATCATTTAATATCTCCCAACGTGTCAGGTAAGCCCAACGCTCACCAGCGTTATCGTCACCAATTTCACCGATAGAACCGCGAATCTTGAACATATCCAGAATTTTCTTCTCCTTCAGTTTCCTCATGAAGGGCTCCTCAGAAATCATCCAACCAGCAGCACCTGAACAGAAGAATGCAAAACGATTATCTGGAGAGAACTTCTGTGAACCATTGTAAGCACCATTGAACTCAGCAAAGTATTTACTCTTATAATCATAGGTAGTACGGAACACCCAGTCCTCACGACGCCATTCCAGCTCAGAGCCTGAAGCATTGATACGACGTTTCCAGTTACCCATTACGGAAACGTTATGTGCACCAAACTGACGCGCCCAGAAAAGCTGGAGTGACATTTCTGTTGCACGGCTAGTAGAACTGATGCTACCTGCCTGTGTACTCCAACCACGCTCCTCATAGAAATCGAAACCTGTCTTCTCGTCGGTTTCACATTTACTATTCATAATCAATTTACCATTCTCGGGGAGAATGTATCCCTGCTTCACCTGATGCTGGTCAGCAATACCACGGCTACCCTCAGTGAAGTTATTATCCCAAGAAATAGTACCACGTGCAACAAGGCCCTTCGTGATAAAATCAAGTTTCTGTTCCAGAGCAAAGTCAGTAAAGATACGAGTAATGGTATTCAACTCATAACCTGATGTTGCTACACTCTGTGGAGAGTTCTCAATGTTAGAAGTCAAAGGATAGTAGCCCCACGTGCCGTCAGAGAACTGAACAGGGAAGAGGTTAGGAGCCATACCGTATGCACCAGCCCACTTCTGCTGCTGGAAGAACTCACCATCATTACCGTAGTAGAAACGCGGAGATTTCTTTTGAGCGTTAGAGCCTGCCAGATTCACCTTGAACTCTGTTGTCTTTGTAATCTGGAAGTCCAGATTTGAACGTACATTCAAACGACTGTAGGTATAACCGCCTTCGTATCCCTGGTGGTTATCCCACAACTTGGTCATATCACCCTCGTTCTGATAGTCGAATGAAACGAAATACTTCACGAACTTCGTACCACCAGATATATTAAGGTTCGCATTATAAGAAAGGGCAGTACTCTTGAACATCTCATCCTGCCAATCAACGTTGGCATAACGTTCAGCCTGACTATAGTCACCAAGGTAGCCTCCTGAAGCATCGAAGTTTGGCTTTACCGTTGTATCCTGATTGCGGAAAAGATTGATGAAGCTCTGAGGACGATAGTATGTCCATGACTCAGCACCACCGATAGCAAGTTCGTGCTCGATAGCCTCGTTACGGAGCATATAGCCATCGTAAGAGTCGTACTTGCGCGGGAGTTTAGAAACAGCCTTCAGCGTAGCGTTGAAACCGAAATCAATCTTCGCCTTACCTTCCTGACCACGCTTAGTGGTAATCAGAATAACACCGTTAGCACCTTCCACACCGTAAACTGCGGTAGCAGAGGCATCCTTCAGTACAGAAACGGTTGCGACAGATGTGATATCCACAGACTGAATGTCGCGCTTCACACCATCGACAAGAATCAGAGGCTGCGCAGATTCTGCGCCATTAGAACCCCAAGCAGCAGCACCACGAATGTAGATTCGAGGGTCTTCCTCACCAGGTCGACCGGTAGAAGCAATAGTAGCAACACCGGGGAGGTTACCTGTAAGGGCCGCACCCACACTACCGATACCAGCTGCACGTTCCAGCACCTCACCGGTGGTCTGGGTGATAGCACCTACCACTGAAGCTTTCTTCTGCTGGCCGAAACCAACGACTACAACTTCCTGCAACTGGGTGTCGTCCTGCAGCGTCACCTTAAAGTTGCGCTGTTTGCCAACTTTGATTTCCTTTGTCGACATACCGACATAAGAAATCACCAGTACTGAAGACTCCGAAGGCACCTTCAGCTGGAAGTTACCATCGAAATCAGTCACTGTACCCATGGAAGCATTTCCTTTCACAATTACTGAGGCACCAATCAATGGGTCCGCAGCACCGTCCGTGACATTACCAGTCACCGTGATCTGGGCCTGCACCGAAGTACAGAAAGCCATCAGCATCAGGATGGTAGGGAAGGTCTGTCTGATCAATTGTTTTAGATTCTTCATTTTGACAGATTTTGATTCATAATTTTTTGTTGTTATTTTGTTAGTTAGTTGAACTCGTTACTAGATTTCAGCATGCAAAAGTACTAATAATATTCATATTATACAATCTCTGCTGTATCACAAACTTTATATTTTGTAACACATATTAACTTACCCCCCAAATATAGGGGTAAAACTTCATTTTTTGTTACATTTATTTGGTGATTTGAGCGAAAAAACATATCTTTGCAGCGTTTTTGTAACACGAAACAAACTATAACCTATGATAAGAAAAGTTCTATTCGGCATCCTATGCCTGATGAACGGCCTTAGTGCTAATGCTCAAATGGGAAAGCTCTTCGATGCAGACAAACAAATGTCGAGCAGCTACACCACACAAATCTATCTGGATAAAGACGGTTTTATCTGGGTTGCCACCCGTAACGGTCTGAATCGTTACGACGGTTATCAATTCCGTATATATAAAAAGGAGATGCGCCAAGACCTTGGTATGGCCAGCAACTACGTCAACTGTATGACGCAGGATCATAACGGCCGTTTCTTTATCGGTATGTACGGTGCACTGCAGATTTTTGATGGTCAGCGTTTCCGTACGGTTACTACCTATGATATAAAAGGAAGAAACGTTCCTTGTTACATCACCTGTCTGCTGGAACGGCAGAATGGTGACATGCTGATAGGCACCTCGGGCCACGGTCTGCTCAAGATGAAAGGACACCGCGAGGCCCACCAGATGAAAGACGCCTTTGCCAGTCTGACCAGCGTCCACCGCATGATGGAAGACCGCAGACAGCATATCTGGCTGGCCACAGAGACACAAGGTCTTTGGCGCTGGGGCGGCAAGACCATCAAGAAATACTTCCAGGACGACGAACTGCGCAACAACATCCTCGACGTCTGTGAGGGTGATAACGGCCGAGTCTATGTAGCCACCGCTAATCGTGGCCTCTTCCGACTGGACGGTGACACGCCCATACATATAGAAGGTACAGGAAACCGACATATCTCTGTATTGTATTTCAACCGCCGCGGACACCTGATGCTGGGCTACGACGGTATGGGTCTCGGCATCTACGACCCACAGAACGGGCGACTGGTAGACAACCCTTACTATAGCCGTGAAGTAGATTTGAGCACCTCGAAGGTGTACTCCATCTGCGAAGACCAGAACAGCAACGTCTGGCTGGGACTGTTGCAGAAAGGTATCTTCATGCAACCTGGCCATACCATGGGCTTTGGTTATATGGGACCGAAGCTGGGAGCACAGAATGTATTAGGTACAGCCTGCGTGACCAGTGTCACTGGCGACTCACAAGGCTGGCGATGGACGGGTACCGACCGTGACGGTATGTATCTACAGGACGACCACTTCCAGGTAGTGAAGCACTTCAAGGAGGGTTTCCCTGCCACCATCCTCGGTTGTTGTGAAGACCTGAAAGGCAACATCTGGATTGGAAGTTTCAAGGAAGGTTGCGGATGGATTGACCGAAAAACACTGACTTATCACCCATATAGGTTACCGCAAGGTTCCGACATCAGCATTTTCGATGTCATCAGCGATTCTAAAGGGTACATCTGGTTAGCGTCTATGGGTTATGGTGTGCTACGCTTGAATCCGGAAACAGGCGAAGTGAAAGCCTACGTACAAAAACAAAAAGCCCCAGACGACCGCAAGATCAACAGCATCGTTAACGACTATATATCACAACTCGCGCTTTCGCCCGACGGCAAGCGTCTCTATGTGGCAACAACGATGGGTGTCTGCTGTCTGGACCTCGAAAAAGACAGTTGGCTGACAACCTTTGGTGAGAACTGCCTGAACTATGGCACGGCTGTACGTATCGCCCGTGAGTTCGACGGTATATTATATATAGGTACGAACGACGGCTTGCTCTGCTACGACCTAGAACAACGCAAACTAAAGAGGCTAGCCATCGAGAGCGGACTAGCCGATAACGGTATTGCCTCTATTGAACAGGACAAGACAGGACGTCTCTGGATAGGTACTGACCACGGATTGTGCTGTCTGAACCCGAAAAACGGCAAGACAAACAACTATTTCGTCGACAACGGTCTACAGTCAAATGAGTTCAGCGATGGCGCTTCATGGGCATCGCCCACCGGCTATCTGGTATTTGCAGGACTGGGAGGCGTGACATGGTTCACTCCTGCCGATGTCCGCGAACGCGCATGGAAGGCAGATGTAAAACTGACAGGATTCTCGGTGAACGGCGAACCAGTTAGTCGCGGAACGATGTCAGGAGTATGGCAGGTAACAGATACTACGGTCATCGCCTCCAACCGCTTTGTGCTCAGCAGTAGCGACAATACCTTTGCCGTACAACTCTCTACGCTGACTTACGACAACCCAGAGCATATCGTCTATTGCTATCGTATCAACAACGAGGACTGGGTGCGCATGCCGCCAGGCATCAACGAGATTACCTTCAGCCACATGCAACCCGGCAGCTATAATTTCTGTGTGGTTGCTGAGCAGAACGGGACCCCAACCCCAGAGCGTTGCTTTGAGGTGATTATCCACGCACCGTGGTACAGAACATCTCTCGCGTACCTTATATATATAATGATTCTGGTGGTACTCTTCTTACAATACCGCCAGCGTCGTCATCGCAAGGAACAAGATAACCTGCGATTGCAGGAGCATATCCACGCAGAGGAGATGGCCGATGCCAAGTTGCGCTTCTTCATGAACATCAGTCATGAAATACGAACGCCTATGACGCTTATCGTTGCACCACTACAATCACTCATCAAACAGGACAACGACCCCCACCGACGAGGCGTCTATGAGACCATCCGTCGCAACGCAGAACGTATCCTGGGTCTCATCAACCAAATGATGGACCTGAGAAAAATCGATAAGGGGCAGATGCAGATGCACATGCGCGAAACCAATCTGGTAACGTTCATCAGCGACATCTACACACTCTTTGCACAACAGGCCAAGAACAAGACCATCCAATTCCATTTCGACTGCGACGAAGAGCGCATCATGGCATGGATTGACCGTGGCAATTTCGACAAGATTATCATCAATATTCTGTCGAATGCATTTAAGTTCACACCAACGGGTGGAGAGATACGTATCTGTCTGAAACAGAACGAGAAAGAGGCGACCATCAGTATCTTTGACAACGGCGAGAAGATTCCAGAAGATAAACTGGAACGTATCTTTGAGCGCTTCTATCAGTCACCATCCTCTGCCAACGACCGCAATGTCGGCACAGGTATCGGTCTGGACCTAACCCGTTCGCTGGTCGAGTTGCACCACGGCAGCATCGAAGCCCACAACAACTCAGACGGCCCTGGTTGCGAATTTATAGTAACCATACCTCTTGGCAATGAGCATTTGTCTGCTGAGGAGATTCTGACCGATGAAATCGAAGAAGAAGAGCCCACAGAAAGCATCATTTCAGAAGAACAGGAAGAAGAGGAGAGTGCTGTCAACAACGATCTTCCGAAGGTTGGCAAACGTCAGAAAGTCGTTGTCGTTGAGGATGATAGTGAGATTCGCAACTATCTGACAGAGGCACTATCCGAAGACTACGATATTACGGGTTGCGAGAACGGCAAGGAAGGTTTTACTGCCGTATTGAAGCTCATGCCCGACCTTGTCATTTCCGATATTATGATGCCCGAAATGGATGGTACCACACTCTGTTCGAAGATTAAGACCAATGGTACTACCAACCACATCCCAGTCATCCTGCTGACAGCAAAGAGTCGCGAGGAAGACCAGTTGGAAGGTCTGGAAACCGGTGCCGACGCCTATATCGTGAAACCTTTCAATATGGATATTCTGCGCCGTACCATCGCCAACCTCATCCACTCGCACCACACACTGCAGCTGAAGTTCGGACGCAACGACCAACTGGAAGAACTGGTGGATGACATTAAGATGAAATCACCCGACGAGAAACTGCTGGAACGCGTCATGACGGCTATCAACCACAATCTGAACAATGCCGACCTCAGCGTCGACAAGATAGCCGATGAAGTAGGAATCAGCCGTGTTCACCTGCATCGTAAGATGAAGGAGTTGACAGGACAGACGCCCCACGACTTTATCCGAAATATCCGCATGAAGAAAGCCGCTACCCTACTCGCCTCGGCAGACATGAATGTCTCGGAGGTGATGTATGCCTGCGGCTTCAGCAACGCAGCGTCCTTCTCTACCGTCTTCAAGAAAATGTACGGTATGTCGCCACGTGAATATATGAACGAGCACCAGGAAAAAGACTTCTAAGAGGTATTAGAACGGTACCCTGGTTGCCGTTCTACTTCTTAGCCCTTTCCTTTTCAGCCTGCTTACGGAAGCTCTGGAGTTTCTCACCATAACAGAGGTCTCCACAGTCGCCAAAACCAGGAACAATATACTTGTGCTCATTCATGCCTTGGTCTATGGCAGCACACCAAATGGTGCTGTCTTCCGGCAAAGCCTGCTTGACGACTTCGATACCCTCAGGAGCCGCTATCACACAACAGACATGGATTTCCTTGGGTTTGCCAGCCTGCATCAGACTCTCAATGGCAGCTGCCAGACTACCTCCCGTGGCCAGCATGGGGTCAACAATGACAAGTGTCTTATTCTTAGCACTTTGGGCGGCAATATACTCTGTATGAATACCCACCTCAGTATGCTCACGATTGATATACATTCGGAAGGCAGAAACAAAACCATTATCCACATTATCGAACATACTCAAGAAACCCTCATGGAAAGGCAGTCCTGCACGCAAAACGGTAGCTAAAACGATGTCTTCCTCCTTGGTCAATGGAATGTCGATGGTGCCTAACGGCGTGGTGACAGTCTTGGGCTTATACGACAGCGTCTTTGATAGCTCGTAGGCCATCAACTGACCGATTCGCTTAATGTTGTTACGGAACAGCAGACGGTTCTGCTGATATTTCTTGTCGCGCAACTCAGCCATATAATGGTTCATCACGCTGTTCTGCTCTGAGAAATTAATTACTTGCATAGTATTACGGTTTTTATCCTGCTGCAAAGATAAACATTAAAATTGAAAATGTAATACAGAGTTGGCAAAAATGTTAAGTAAACACCATTTTTTCAATACTTTAACGGAAAAAGAAGGAGAAAAGTGCAAAAAACTCTTAACTCTTAACTCTTAACTCTCAACTTTTTCGTACCTTTGCGCCGTGAAAAAGCTTTCACAATGCGAGGACAGGCTTCACCTCAGCAAAAAGCGAGTAATTTTTGCATTCGGTTTGCACTGTCCTTGTCACTCGCAAAATAAGTAGGTAATAGTAAAATTCACTCAATAAACAAGTTAAAACAATTATGGCAAAGTTAGATTTAACTCAGTATGGCATCACCGGTTCAAAGGTGATTGCACACAATCCATCGTATGAGTTCCTCTTTGAGGAGGAGACAAAGGCTGGTCTGACTGGTTTCGACAAGGGTCAGAACACCGAGCTGAACGCTGTAAACGTAATGACAGGTATCTACACCGGTCGTTCTCCTAAGGACAAGTACATCGTAAAGGATGCACAGAGCCAGGACAAGGTATGGTGGACAACTGAGGAATACAAGAACGACAACCACCCCATGACTGAGGAGGTTTGGAAGACTGTGAAGGAGATTGCCATCAAGGAGCTCTGCAACAAGGATCTGTACGTTGTTGACGCTTTCTGCGGTGCCAACGAGGCTACCCGTCTGCGCGTTCGTTTCATCGTTGAGGTTGCTTGGCAGGCTCACTTCGTAAAGAACATGTTCATCCAGCCTACCGCTGAGGAACTGGAGAGCTTCGAGCCAAACTTCGTCATCTACAACGCTTCTAAGGCTAAGGTTGAGAACTACAAGGAGCTGGGTTTGAACTCAGAGACCTGTGTTGCCTTCAACACTACTTCTCGTGAGCAGTGCATCATCAACACTTGGTACGGTGGTGAGATGAAGAAGGGTATGTTCTCAATGATGAACTACTATCTGCCCCTGCAGGGTATCGCTTCTATGCACTGCTCTGCCAATACCGATATGGAGGGTAAGAACACCGCTATCTTCTTCGGTCTGTCTGGTACCGGTAAGACCACGCTGTCAACCGATCCTAAGCGTCTGCTGATTGGTGACGACGAGCACGGATGGGACGACGAGGGTGTGTTCAACTTCGAGGGTGGTTGCTACGCTAAGGTTATCAACCTCTCTAAGAGAGTGCAGGTCCTGAAGCTAAGAACGTTATCTTCCTCTCTGCTGATGCATTCGGCGTACTGCCCCCAGTATCTATCCTGACTCCTGAGCAGACCAAGTACTACTTCCTCTCTGGTTTCACCGCTAAGCTGGCTGGTACAGAGCGTGGTATCACTGAGCCCACTCCTACCTTCTCTGCTTGCTTCGGTCAGGCATTCCTCGAGCTGCACCCCACAAAGTATGCTGAGGAGCTGGTTAAGAAGATGGAGAAGAGCGGTGCCAAGGCTTATCTCGTAAACACTGGTTGGAACGGTACTGGCAAGCGTATCTCTATTCCCGATACACGTGGTATCATCGACGCTATTCTCGATGGCAGCATCCTGAAGGCTGAGACCAAGAAGATTCCTTATTTCGACTTCGAGGTTCCCACAGCTCTGCCCAATGTGAACCCTGCAATCCTCGATCCTCGTGACACTTACGCAGACGCTGCTGAGTGGAACAAGAAAGCTGAGGATCTGGCCGCTCGCTTCATCAAGAATTTCAAGAAGTACGAGGGTAATGAGGCTGGTAAGGCACTCGTTGCTGCTGGTCCAAAGCTCTAATTCGAATTTAGAATTGACAATTCATCATAAAGGCTGCGTCATTTGGCGCAGCCTTTTTTGATTATCTTTTTGGGATAATTATTTGTTTTTCCATAAAAAATTATTATCTTTGCGGTCGTAAAGGTTCTTGATAACCTTATAAGAACTATAAATTATGACAGAATCCCCTTTATAACCTATGAACCATCAACAAATAGCCTATCTTTGCGGATATTTTACCCGATGCAATGATATATGTGACGAACAACTGCTGAAGCAGGGTTGGCAACGAGAAGTGCTGGAAACTGGCAAGATCGAAGGCTGTAAACGCGTATTCTATCCAGAATTCGTGGATTTCTGCTATGGTGGCGAGGTAGGATGTACTGCCTATACCCTACCCGTCAACAAACAGCAAACCCTTGAGTTCCATGGTCAGAACTACGATTATCAGCTGCTGGAACTGGCACTCTACCTCATGCCTCAGCAAATGGTACTCTTCTCCGTAAAGATTAGTCAAGAAGCTGACGACCTGAATGCTTTTACGGCAACCCTGTTCTCATTGCGAGCCATTGACTACTACGCACCAGATGTACACCAGTCGTTCATCGATGCTGCCATCAATCCCTTGAAAGCTGCCTACCAACAGCTGACAGGCAATACACCAGACAGTCTCTCTGCCCTCGTGGAGAATGGCAACAAGCTACGCGTCTATCAGGTCATCAATACCACCGACGTAACCCTACGTCCTGAGAGCGATGAAGTCCGCTCTACCATGCTTTATCAGTTGGGCACGCTTTCGAAAGTCACCAAGGACAAAGAGACTGACGAATACAGTGTGGCACCGGAATACCTGCAGCGCATCATGGAAGAGAACCGCATCTCGGTATTCCTCAACTGGGATGCCCTTGCCTTGATGGATACCTTCACCATGCATGCCTACGGAGCCTCTCCTGGCATCATCGACAATTGGCAGGGCACCTATTTTCGCATGATCTACTTGCATGCCCTGTTCCAGAAGTGTTATCTCTTCAACCTCAACGCTCGTTTCCGTCAGTCGCTTCGCAAAACTTTGTCTCCCTTTGCCCGTCTGCGCGGACTCCTCAATGCCAGCAATTCTGAGATTGGCGAGTTGACAGAAGAGTACGAACAGTTTGAGCGCTGGTGCTGCTTCCATAAGATTTCATATAATTTCCTGCCTTTGGAGCTCAACAAAGCCATGGACAAAGGGTTGGAGATTCATGAGGAACAAGAGCTGTTGTTTACTATCCTTGAGAAGGAGAAGAACCGTCGTGATGCAGCTAATGACAAGATGGTCAACACGTTATTATTCTGTCTGTCTGTACTCACGCTGGCTTCCGCCATATGGGATCTCACCTGTCTATTAGACCAAATGTACCCCTACTCCGACTATCTGGGTAGCACCATTCTCGGCTACCGCACAGTAACCTTGTTGGTACTCCTCCTTCTGGGTGGTGTATTATACCTGCTGTTTCACCGAAAGAAAAAGTAAGCCATGCTACTCAACGACTATAACGTCCAAGACGCCGAGTGTTACGAAGCGGTAATCGCCAATGCCGTTGACCATCTGCCTTTCACCCTGTCGTACCCCATCCGCCAGCAACAGCAAGCAGTGAAAGACCGGCGCTATGGGCAGGCCATGAACCACCTGCTCGATTTCTTCGAGATATCTACACCGTTCTGTTCCTTCCTCTTCCTACGACTGCTACAGGGAGAAATGGACACGAAACCAACCATACGACCCGTGCTGGAAACCTTCGTTAATCGTATCGACCAGAAACGTCCTTTGTCGTTTGGCGACTGGCAGAACGACTTGCTGACACCTCTGATGGCTGCTGCACAGAAGTCATTAGAAGACCATCCACTGACCAAGAGTTTTTCGGCACATATCTACGTCAAGCGCAAAAACATCCTGCTGGGTAGCAAGTCTGAGCCTAGCATCGTACAGATACGCAACGAATACAGAGGACACAGCACCACACTGTCGGAGGAAATCTATGCCGAAGTGGTACGCTTGCTGGAGCCCCGTATGCTCCACATGCTACAAGCCCTGGAACCGTTATGTCATTGTCGATATGACATCCGCGAAGGGTGTTATGGTATTCAGGGAGACCATATCGACGTCGACCTCTTCCCACTGGTTTTCGTCAACAGTAAGGACTACCGTTACGTCTTCCATACCCTGAAGGACGAGCAAGCCTGCTATCTCTCGTCGAACGAGAATGCGCTGTCCTACATCTCGTACGACATGAACAGTGCCATAGACCACGACCTACAACACATCGTACCATCGTTCGATATTGCTAAAGATTTGAATTGGAACGAGATACGCCAATACATGCAGCGTCAGTCGGCCATCTACCTGCAACGTGTCTATGCTGAGAAAAAATACAATCAGGAGCTCTTCGTCGAACGCCAGCAGTTAACCGACGTGCTTCATCGCTTCTGGGAAAGTTCATCAACGCTTTTCCCCCTTGTGGGTGAAGCCGGTCAAGGCAAGACCAATCAGCTCTCCTACTGGACCGAACAACTCATCGCTACCGATGAGCCAGTACTCATCTTCAATGCTTCTGACTTTGTGGCAGCCACCCTTGACAACACCCTGAAACTTCTTTTCGGCTATAACCTGCGCAAGGACATCACCAGGCTGACAGACAATATCCATGCCAAGGCCGAAGAGGCTGGACACGATGTTTACATCTTCTTCGATGCGCTGAACGAGTGTCTAAAATATGCCGATGAAGATACTTCGGCAGAAGGACCACTGGCCCTCTACCAAGCCCTCTGCCGCATTTTCATCAACGAGCGTTATCCACGTTTCAAGGTGTTATTTACATGTCGCGTCTTCACATGGAAGAATGTTGTGTTACCGATGGTAGGCGAAGAGCGCATACTATCCTTCAATACCGACTCAGAAGATGCCAAAGTACGAGGTTTCAACCAGGAAGAAACGCGACGCGCCTACGAAATCTACCAACAGCTCTACCAAATGCATACGCCGTTCAGTGAACTGGACCGTCGCGTAACACTACGCCTAAAAGACCCCCTGACGCTAAAATTCACGGCAGGCATCTTCCTCGGACGTAACCTCGACAGCAGTCCCAATAGCTATACATCACTGGCTCTTTACCAACAAATTGCCGAAGGTATCAGCAACTCCTACGCAGGGAACCGCCAGAACGACATCATCGGGATGGTGGGTGACTACCTGTTGGACAGTTACCTGCGGGGCAAAGCCATCGACGGCATAGCCGTAGCGGAACTGAAAGGAGCGCTCGACGACCCATCATCGGCACTATATCCGCTAGCCTCGCTCATCTACAAGAAAGATGGCATTAGTATCGCTTATGCCGAATTGCTAAACAAAGCCGAGCGACCAATCCTTAAAGAGGTCGCGCGACGGACCATCCGTGGCGAAGAGCACTACATACAGTTCATCTACGAGCGCTACCTGGAATATGTACTTAGCTGCGCCTTCCTGCGTCGTCAGCAGAGCAACACCATCAACGCCCAGACATTTGTCGACGCCCTACATCAGGGAGCAAGCAATGTTGTCTTAATCGGCACTATGCGCAATGCCCTTCTACAACACTGTCTAAAAACAGGATCGTTTGACATCATCATAGAGCTGGAGGCACAGTGGGGTGAGGACTATGCCGTAATGTCGTTAGTCAACGAATGCATCAACACCCTGATTACAGAGAACTATGAAGATGAGTTGTTTGCCTTCATGAACCATATCATGGAGATTCAGGACGACAATGAAACCTGCATCCTACGCTTGCGCAAACTGGCGGCGGTAAGTATTGTGAACGGCATACTGCTGACCGACTACTTCAACGAGCAACTCTACCACCACGATGCACTGGCATTACTGTGGAAGATTATGGCAGACCCCATTTACGATGTACGCAACGATGCCTGCATGTATTCATACTACCTGTCGAACAACCACCACACATTGGAATATACCCCTCTTCGCGAGAACCTTACCGTTCGTATTGTCAAGGAGATGTATGCCAATATCAAGCGACACAACCTTATCTACAACATGGTGTCGAAGAAAGCCCGAACACTGGCGCTGTTCAATATAGAGACGGCATCGCGTCTGGCCGTACTGATGATTATCGACAGTACACTACGACGCAAGAAAGAAGGCGACGACGGCATCGTCAGCGATATGATGGCAGAGATACGCTCCATCTTCAACTACATGACTGCCAACCTCATGCTGATACGTTTATTCATGCCACTATTCCAGATTGCCATGCGCCGACAAGTCACTTTCCAGTCGGACTATGTCAACAACGCCATGGAATACCAGACATTCTGGCAACCAGACACTTTCAGCAACCACGAATACCAAGGTTGTAAGTGGCAACCTGCTATGGTCAAGGAGGCCATGAGTTTTTGCCACCATCATGCACGTTATGGCAGCGATAACTCGTCAGCAGAATGCAAAGCAGAGGAAGAACGTTGGCGCCAGTTGCACCCCTTTGTATTGTCAGCGTACAAGACTGGCGACTCATTCAGCCTCTTCGTCCTTGAGCGTATGATGATTATCATGGGCGTCTCCGACTGGAAGAACATAGAGCCTATCGTCACCATGTTCTTCTCGGATGAGTTCCGCCAGACACATTGGTTTGACTACTGTCGCATGTCGATGCTCTATGTGCTCTACCAACTTGCCTCACAGAAACGTATTGTCAACAGACAACTCCTCGACATCTATGCTCGTGAGGCCGAAGAGTGGACACAAACATGTCGCGGACTCTTTATCGGACGTCGCAGCAAGGAAGCCAATGCTACAGGCAAGTACAAGCGTAACATCATGAGTTGGTATGCTGCCGTATATGTCGCCTACGCTGGCGACGGACAGACATTGGAGGGTGATGAGCGTGCCGTTCCCGTTTTCTACCAACTCATTGAGAAAGCTTTTGACGACCACGACAAAGAACTGCTCATCCACTTGATAGAAAACATCCAGGAACTGATTGCCGACATGGGCTACATACAAACCGCACTACCCCTGCTGAAAAACATCCTTGAACGGCTGGACACGCAAGCAACTATCGACGCTATCGATGCCATTAACTTGGACCGTGGAGGTGTATATCAGTACGACATCGTCAAACTGATAGGTAATGTGCTGAGTACTGCCAAGCACTATTTCCCTACAGAGATAGACACATTCATCCAGAAGGAGGTCGTCGGTCTCAGTTTCCCTGGTGCCAAGACCTATCGTGAGGATGTGTTGAACTACCACCCCAGCGGCGAATCGTTGCAGGACGTGCTGACCCATAAGTTCGGCAACTTCCTAATATACTCCCTACTCAACGTAGAAGCCATTGACGACTTCGCCGTCGAGGCCATCGAGGCATCGACAAGCGCCAACAACTCGTTTGCATGGTATGAGCAGTGTGTCAGGGTACTTGTCAAACATCTCTTCAACAAAAAGCTATGATGAAAAAAATACTCATATATACTGTTTGCGCACTGGTGACTGTAATACTCTACCTGCTGAGCCCCTTCATCCCTGCATTTTTCTATTCCCAACAATATGCAACAAATAATACAGACCATATGATTATCATCGGACATCGCGGAGGTGCTTCACTAGCACCCGAAAACACGCTCGCCTGCTATCGGAAAGGCATCGAGGCTGGAGCAGACATGATAGAGATTGACATCCACCTGACTCGCGACGGACACGTCGTGGTGTGTCACGACGAAAGTGTAGACAGAACCACTGACGGCAAAGGGCTCATCCGAGAACTGACGCTCGACGAGATACGCCAGCTACATATTGTCGACCGCAACGGTCAGCAGACCAATGAGCGCATACCCACCTTAGAGGAGGTCTTTCAACTGTTCCAAGAGGTGCGCAGCAATGGCAATCCATGCAAGTTGCTCATCGAGATTAAGCGCACACGTAACATCTATCAAGGGCTAGAGGAGAAACTGTTGGAGCAAATATACCAGAACAAAGCCAGCGAATGGGTCACTGTACAGTCGTTCAACGACTTTGCCCTAGAACACATCCACGAGCTAGACCCTTGCATACGCCTGGAGAAATTGCTTTTTTGCAAACTTCCCCTGCTGCCATTTATCATTGATGGCTATCACATTAGCCGTTTCTCCTACGAGAAATACAGTTATGTCCGCTCCTTCAATTTCCATTATCATGGCATCTGGTACTCCCTGCTCAACGATATCCATGCCCACAATAAAGAGGTGAAGATATGGACACTTGAAGACCTCAACGCCCCAGCTCTCAATGTTGACGGTATCATCACCAACCGTCCCGACATCTGGGTAGAGCACCGGAAGAACAACTGATTCCTCGCTTTATTGCTGCACTTTCACGTGCAGCCTTTTTTGATGCAGGTCAATAAAAAACGAATAAATTGCAGATTATTATGCATAATGAATTCTTAATGATGCATTATTCTGTACCTTTGCACTTGCAATCGCGACGATTGTATTTTTGTTTCATTAGGTTAGTAGTTAAATTGATTTTAAGGTAAAGATTATGTTATTAGATTTTCAAACGACGATGTTATTGGCCTTGGTGGCTGCTGCCACTATACTAAGCGTCATTACGCTGGTCAATACCAACATACGTTAAGAAAGGAAAATGCACGGGGTGAGCGATTCATACCGTGCTTTTTTGTTTATAAAACATAAAATCGGTGGATTATTGATATATTTAACTTAATAAAAGGTAGAAAAATGCTCAAAATTCGGGAAATGTGCGTAACTTTGCACGGAATTTTGAAAAAAAGTCACATATTGATGAAACAGATAAAGACCACATACCTGCTGATAGCCATACTCTTAGGAAGTCTGGCTGCATGTAGCAAGATGAGCGAGACGGAGACCGAGCTCTATGATGATGCTGCCATCACCTCATTCGTATTAGGCACGATGAACCGCTATGTGAATGGTGTGAAGAGCACCTATACAGGTAGCGAATACCTTTTCCATATCAATCAGGCCAATCGTACTGTCTATAATACCGACTCACTACCTATGGGGACGGATGTTGCCCACGTTGTCTGTGGCATATCCACATATAACAACAGTATGGCTTATCTCGTTAGCCTCGATGGTACCTATATGACCTATCACATCTCTTCGGACAGCGTTGATTTCACGACCCCACGAACATTCCGTGTTTTCTCCAGCAGTGACGTTGGCTACACCGACTACACCGTCAAGGTCAACGTACACAAGGAGGACCCTGACTCGTTCGTCTGGAAGAAGATGGCCAACATTCCCGTTATGACAGGTCTTCGCACCCTCATGTTCAACGACCAAATCTATGTGTTCGGTAATGAGAGTGGAACAACTAAAGCATACGTGACAGACTTCGGTGACGGATGGACCCCCGTTGCACTGCCAACTATGGTTGATGCCGACACCTGGAAAAACACGGTAGCAACTGCAGATTCGCTCTATATCATGGGTGGCAAGAAGATTTATCGCACCAAGGATTTAACTACATGGGATGAGGACAAGAGCGACATCATGGAAGCCACTAGCATAGACCAGCTGATTGGTGCTAGCGACCAAGAAATTTACGCATTGGCTAATAGTATGCTGATGACAAAATATAGCGGCAATCTTAGCTTAGACACGTGGGTTCCCGCCGATTTCGAGACCGATTTCAACAAGGAAAACCTGCCCACCACTGACTATACCTTCACCTGCTATCCAATGGCCTGGTCAGACAGTACTGACTACGTTATGATGGGCGGTACCAAACAAACCGACGGTGTATGGCATGGACATGCATGGCGCCGCATCGTGGACTATAGTGAATTGGGAATCCTGAGTGAACTGAAAAAGCTTATCGAAGAGGCTATGTCGGGCAGCGAGACGGTCAATCCTTCATGGATACGTCAATGGACCTACATCGACCGTTCCAGCAACCGTCTTTATGAACTTCCTGCACTGAAGAGTCTGCAGATTCTCTATTATGGTGATGAACTGCTGGCTTTTGGTTGCCAGTCATATCAGAACAACATCGCACCACTGGCAGCCTTCTGGCGCAGTCGCGACAACGGAATCACTTGGAAACAAGACGTCAGATACACGATGCCTCCGAAGGATGGTACAACCAAATTCAATAATGCTGCCACCAGCATTTCGGCAGTCGTTGACAATGCAAATAACATCTGGATTGTCAGCGCTGGCACTGGAGAAGTTTGGCGCGGCAGACTGAACAGAGTGGCTTGGGAGAATTAAAAAGTAAAAAGTAAGAATTGAGAATTAAGAATTGAGAAACGTTGCCTTTGCCATCCTGCTAATGCTGGCTGTAGGGGCCCATGCCCAAACAGAGCCGGAATACCGACTGGAAGTCGGCGGGGGCATTGGAATGGTTTCCTATCAGGGCGATTTCAACGGCAATATCTTCAAGAATATGCAGCCAATGTTCTCGCTGTTGGCCAAATATAAATTCAACCCACGCGTGGCAATAGCCATGAACATCAGCTACGGCAAGCTGAAAGGCTCGGCAAAGGACGTAACGTCACACGTGCCGGAACAGTGGGCCGACTACTCCTTCAAAAGGAAAATCGGCGATGTGGGTGTACGTATGGAATACAACTTCTGGCCTTATGGCACCGGAATGGAATATCGTGGAGCCCAACGGCTTACACCTTATATATTTATAGGTCTGGGGACTACTGTCTACAAGACTGACAAACCACAGTTGGCGATGAACATGCCCTTAGGACTGGGTGTAAAGTATAAAGCCGCCGACCGTGTAAATATGGCACTGGAATGGGCGATGCACTTCAGTAGCAGCGACCGTCTGGATGGTGCCAGCAACCCCTTGGGTATCAAGAGCTCTGGGCTCTTCAAGAATACCGACTGCTACAGTCAACTGCAACTGTCAGTGACCTACGATTTATGGGCGAAATGTAAAACATGTCACAATGATAGAGACTAATAACATCCCCCAGCACATCGCCATCATCATGGACGGCAACGGACGCTGGGCCACCGAACGAGGTAAAGAACGCAGCTTTGGTCACCAGGCTGGCGTAGAAGCTGTGCGCAAGATAACGGCTGAGTGTACCCGTCTGGGTGTCAAATACCTGACACTCTACACATTCTCCACCGAAAACTGGGGACGTCCTGCTGACGAGGTTGCCGCCCTGATGGGACTGGTACTGAGTTCGCTGGAAGACGAGATATTCATGAAAAATAATGTGCGTTTCCGCGTCATCGGCGACATCAAGCGTCTGCCCGATAACGTACAGCAGAAATTGCGTGAGACGGAAGAGCATACAGCAAAGAACGACGCCATGACCATGGTAGTAGCATTAAGCTACAGTAGCCGTTGGGAGATTACCGAGGCGGTTCGACAGATTACAGCAGAGGGCATTCAGAACATCACTGAAGAAACCATCAGCAAGCATCTGACAACCAGTTTTATGCCCGATCCTGACCTGTTGATTCGTACGGGAGGTGAATTGCGCATCTCGAACTACCTGCTGTGGCAGATAGCCTATTCGGAGCTGTATTTCTGCGACACCTACTGGCCCGACTTCGATGAAGCCGCACTACACAAGGCCATTGAGAGTTACCAGAAGCGTCAACGCCGTTACGGAAAAACTGAAGAACAAGTAGAAAACGAACAATAGAAGATGAATTCAATGAAGCATATTGCCGTACTGCTGTTGGCACTGATAAGTGCCTGTGTGCAGACGAGCGCCCAAGACGTCATCATCAATCCCGACATCTCTTATGCCGGCACACCACGCCGCTGCGAGATTGGAGGACTGACCGTCAAGGGTGTAGAAGGCTACGAAGATTATGTGCTTACTGGACTGTCAGGACTGGCTGTGGGACAGCTTATTGACGTACCTGGTACAGAGATTACCGAAGCTGTCAAGCGTTATTGGAAGCACGGTCTTTTCTCAAAGGTGTCAATTTCTGCCGATTCCATCGTTGGCGGAAAGGTCTATCTTTGCATCAATTTAGCCACCCGCCCCCGTGTCAGTACCATCAACTACTATGGTCTGAAGAAAAGCGAGAAGGAGGACATGGAGGCTAAGTTGGGCATCATGAAAGGCAGTCAGATTACACCCAACATGATTGACCGTGCCAAGGTTCTTGCCAAGAAATACTTCGATGAAAAGGGCTATAATAATGCCGAGATAGACATTACCCAACGCGATGATGTAACAGGTAAGAACGAAGTCATTCTTGACGTTTCCATCGACAAAAAGTCGAAGATGAAGGTTCGTAAGATTCTCTTCGTTGGCAACGAGAAACTGTCGCACAGCAAGATTACAGGTACCCTGTTCAAAAAAGGTGCTTTCGGTAAGATTAACGAGGCTGGAAAGTTCAAGAACATGTTCAAGGCCAAGAAATTCACCCCTGAGCGTTACGACGAAGCCAAGTCATTACTCATCGAGAAATATAATGAGCTGGGATATCGTGATGCCACCATTCTGGAAGACTCCGTATGGACTGTTGATGACAATCACGTTAATGTCTATGTGAAAGTTGATGAAGGTGAGCAATACTACATCCGTAACATCACATGGGTAGGTAATACCGTCGTGACCACTGACTACCTGAACAGAGCATTGGGCATGCAGAAAGGCGATGTCTATAACCAAAAGTTGATGAACAAACGACTGAAGGAGGACGAAGATGCCGTCGGCAACTACTATTGGAACAACGGTTATCTGTTCTATCAGTTAGAGCCTACCGAAGTGAACATCGTAGGAGACAGCATCGATTTGGAAATGCGAATCCAGGAGGGAACACAGGCTCATATCAGTCATGTTCGCATCTTCGGTAACGACCGTCTCTACGAAGAAGTTGTGCGCCGTGAGCTGCGTACCAAGCCTGGTGACCTGTTCTCAAAGGATGCTATCCAGCGTTCTGCTCGAGAAATTGCCTCAACGGGATTCTTCGACCCAGAGAAGGTGAACCCCGACATCAAACCAAACTACGACGATGGTTCTGTTGACATCAACTGGGAACTGGAGCAGAAATCCAACGACCAGCTGGAGTTCTCACTGGGTTGGGGACAGACTGGTGTTATCGGACGTATTGGTGTCAAATTGAACAACTTCTCCATGCGTAACCTTTTCGGTAAGAACAAGATGCACCGTGGTCTCATGCCTATCGGTGATGGTGAGCAAGTGTCGCTGTCGTTCCAGTCGAACGGTACCTACTATAGTTCGGTATCAGCAGGCTACTCAACGGGATGGTTTGGTGGTAAGCGTCCTAATGCATTAAGCATCAGTGCTTTCTATTCAAAACAGAGTGACATCTCGAGCACCTATCGTAACTCAGCATGGATGAACAACTATTACAACTACTACGGAGGTTACGGTTCATACAACAGCGGTTACTACGACTACACGTCCTACATGGATGAAGACAAGTACATCAAACTGTTTGGTGTAAGCCTTGGTTGGGGTAAGCGACTGCGCTGGCCTGACGACTACTTCCAGTTGTCCACACAGTTGGCCTACACCCGCTATATGTTGCGTGACTGGAGCTATTTCCTGATCTCCAATGGTAACTGTAACAACATCAACCTGGGTATCACACTGTCGCGTACCTCAACAGATAACCAGCTGTTCCCACGTCGCGGTTCAGAATTCATGTTCTCAGTAACCCTGACACCACCCTGGTCACTTTTCAATGGCAAGGACTACGAACATCTAGCCACTTCAGAAACTTATCAGAAGAATATCGACCAGTATAATGCAGAACTCCAGGAGAAATACCGCTGGATAGAATACCACAAGTGGAAGTTCAAGACCAGAACCTTCACCGCCCTGACGGAAGGTCAGAAGTGTCTGGTGCTGATGACCCGCGTAGAACTGGGTATTCTGGGCTCATACAATAAATACAACAAGTCACCGTTTGAGACCTTCTACGTTGGTGGTGACGGTATGAGCGGCTACAGCTCCAGCTATGCTGAGGAAACTATCGGTCTGCGTGGTTACGAGAACGGTTCACTGACCCCGTATCGCGCTGAGGGTTATGCCTACGACCGCTTCACACTGGAGTTGCGCTATCCTATCCTGTTGGGCAATACAACCATCTACGGACTGGGCTTCCTGGAAGGTGGTAACGCTTGGACAGAGGCAAAGAACTTCAACCCCTTCGACATCAAGCGTTCTGCTGGTATTGGTTTACGTATCTTCCTGCCAATGGTGGGTATGATGGGTATCGACTGGGCCTACGGTTTCGACAAGCCATACATCACATCAACCAAGCAAGGTGGCAGTCAGTTCCACTTCATTTTGGGACAGGAGTTCTAAACGGGTAAAGGCCTAATTGATAATTGAAAATTAAGAGTTATGAAGAAACTGATTATATTTGCAATCTGCGCAATCTGTGGTCTCACATCGGCCTCAGCACAGAAGTTCGCTCTCGTTGACATGGACTATATCTTCAAGAACATCCCTGCTTACGAGCGTGCCAATGAACAACTGAACCAGATATCAAAGAAATGGCAGGCTGAGGTGGAGGCTATCCAGATAGAGGCACAGACGCTGTACAAGAACTACCAGAACGAGGTGGTATTCCTTTCACAGGAGCAGAAGAAGGCCAAACAGGATGCCATCGTCGCCAAGGAGAAGGAAGCCGCTGACCTGAAGAAGAAATACTTCGGACCAGAGGGTGAACTCTTCAAGAAGCGCACCGCACTGATAACACCTATTCAAGAAGAGGTGTACAACGCCGTCAAGGATATTGCCGACCTGCGTGGCTACCAGCTCATTCTGGATCGCGCCAGCGACAGCGGCATCATCTTCGGTTCCCCGAAGGTGGACATCAGCAACGAGGTGCTCTCGAAATTGGGATATTCAAACTAATATCGTAATAACGTCATCATGTTATAACGTAATAACGAAAATAAGTATTAACAATAAAAAAAAGAAAACAATGAAGAAACTATTCATCATGATGCTGATGCTGGCACCTATGGCCGCATTCGCACAGAAATTCGGACACGTCAACTCTCAGGAGGTCATTCAGGCTATGCCAGAGTTTGCCAAGGCACGTACTGAAATTGAGGCACTTACCAAACAGTATGAAGCTGACCTGAAGAGCATGTACGAGGAACTGCAGAAGAAGGGTGAGGCCTACGAGAAGGAGCAGGCTACACTGCCCGCTAACATCAAGGAGCGCCGTGAGAAGGAGCTTGCAGAAATGCAGCAGAAGATTCAGCAGAGCTATCAGGACAACCAGCAGGCATTGGCTCAGGCTCAGCAGGAGAAGATGAACGCCATTACTACAAAGGTGCTTGAAGCCATCAAAGCCATCGGTCAGGCAGGTGGTTACGTCTATATCATGGATGTTACCGGTGGTATTCCTTACATCTCTACGACACTGTCTACCGACGTTACTGCAGAAGTTAAGAAGAAACTCGGCATCTAATAGGCTATGAAGAAACTCATCCTTTTCTTCCTTCTGCTGGCATCAGTGCCTGCACTTGCCCAGAGCGAACTGAAGTTCGGTTATCTGAGCTACAACGCTGTGCTGCAAGCCATGCCGGAATATACTGCCATGCAGAACGATCTGGCTCAACTGCGCGAGAAGTATGAGGCTGAGCAGAAGCGTGTAGAGAACGACTTCAACAAGAAGTACGAGGAGTTCCTGGATGGTCAGAAGAGTTTTCCGAAGACCATCCTGCAGAAGCGCCAGAGTGAGTTGCAGGAGATGCTTGACAAGAGCGTCGCTTTCAAGAAAGAGAGTCAGCGCCTGCTGAAACAGGCAGAAGAGGATGCAATGGCACCCGTCATGGTTCGTCTGGCAGAGACACTCGACACCATTGGTAAAGCACGTGACTATGCCTTCATCGTTAATATCGACGAGAAAGTGGCTCTCTGGCTGAATCCTTCACAGGGTGAGGACATCACCGCCACCGTTATAGAACAGCTGAAGAAATAATGCTTAGCAAAGCGCCAGGACCCATTGGCATCTTCGACAGCGGATATGGCGGTCTAACCATCCTGCATGGCATCCGTCAGTTGCTTCCTGAGTACGATTACTTATACTTAGGTGACAATGCCCGCACACCATACGGTACACGTTCGTTCGAAGTGGTCTATGAGTTCACGCGTCAGGCTGTGGAAAAGCTCTTTGAGATGGGGTGTCACCTCGTCATTCTGGGTTGTAACACCGCCTCAGCGAAAGCATTACGTTCGATACAACAAAATGACCTGCCCAAGCTCGACCCCAACCGTCGAGTCTTGGGCGTCATTCGTCCTACAGCAGAAGTCATCGGTTCCTTGACCCACAACCGCCACGTAGGCATCTTTGCCACTGAGGGAACCATCAAGAGTGAATCATACAATTTGGAGATTCACAAACTCTTTCCTGACATACAAGTCACTGGTGTTGCCTGTCCGTTCTGGGTACCCTTGGTGGAGTATAATGAGGCAGACTCCCCAGGTGCCGACTACTTCGTCAAGAAGCGCATTGACCAGATGCTGCGTCTTGACCCTCAGATAGACACCATCATCCTGGGTTGTACGCACTACCCGCTCCTACTGCCCAAAATTCATAAATTCATGCCTCGTGGCATCCGTATCATCGCCCAAGGAGAATATGTAGCGAGTTCGCTACAAAGCTATTTCTTGCGCCATCCTGATATGGAACAACGATGCACCAAGAACGGTCAGACCCGTTATCTGACCACCGAGAATCCAGAAAGGTTTAAGGAACAGGCCCAAATCTTCCTCCACGAAGACATCGAGGTGGAGAATGTAGTGCTTGCTTAACGGTTAACGGTTATTGTTTATCGCAGCAGTCTGCGGGAAAAATAGCGTACGGGATACCATACGCTAAGGAATCCTACGGCAATGACCGTAAAGAAGACAAGAACCACATCCCAGGGGTGCACACTCACGGGATAAGCATCGATGACAAAGGAGCCCTCGCTGTCACCCAAACGTACCAGTCCATATTGCTGCTGTAGCCAGCATAGGAGCAGTCCTAACAGGATGCCAATGACGGCACCCATCAAAGATATCATACGCCCCTCAAAGAGGAAAATACACGTAATCTGGTGGTCACTGGCACCCAGATTGCGCAAGGTGACAACATCGTTGCGCTTGTCAATGATAAGCATTGACAACGAGCCAATAATGTTAAAGCAGGCAATAACGAGGATGAACGTCAGGAAAATGTAAGCAATAAACTTTTCCACCTTCATAATGCGGAAGGTGTCGTCCTGCTGCTCATAGCGGTCTTGCACCAAGAAACGGCCGTCAGCCAACTGTATCATCTGTTCTTTCACCGCCTCAAAGTCACTACCAGGACGCAGGCGCAGTTCCAACGACGTCAAACGATTGGCTTGGTCAAAGATGTTACGTGCAAATGCCAGCGAGGTTAAGATATACTGTTTGTCATACTTCGACTGCTTGATGCAGAAGATGACACCTGGTGAATAGAGGTCATCCTCGACGAAGCCATCGGTAGGATTGGCCATATTCAGCTGACCTTCACGACGAGGTGCATAGATTTTCAGTGGCTGCTGGTACGTATAACCCAGTCCCAACTGGTAGGCAATACCCAACCCAGGAATACCATAGTGCATATCAGCAGCATGCAACTCGAACTCGCCATCACCTTCCAGCACCTCACGGATATGCGTCAGTGAGTCAAAGTTATCTTCCACGCCCTTGATCTTGACCATCATCTGGCGATTACCATAGACGGCCAATGCCTGGTCTTCCAAACACTCGGTAGCCACCTCCACCTGTGGCAACTGACGAATCTTCGTTAGAATAGGATCAGTAGCCAAGGCGGTCTTGCCCTTGATGGGGGTAACCTTCAACTGAGGATCCATCTGCGTAAAGAACGACGCCACCATATCGTGGAATCCGTTGAACACCGACAGCGTAACAACCAGCGCCATTGCAGCTACAGCGACACCTACTACAGAGATGCCGCTGATGATGTTAATGGCGTTCGTTGACTTCTTTGAAAAGAGGTAGCGCCGTGCGATGTAGAACGGGAAATTCACTTCTTGAGCAACTCGTCAATACGTTCGATATAGTCCAGACTGTCATCAATGAAGAAGCGGAGTTCAGGGACGATACGCATCTGATGACGGATGCGTGTGCCTAACTCATAGCGTATCTGCTTCTCATTACGGGTAATGTTCTGCAGCAGTTCCTCACCACGCTCAGAAGGGAAGATGCTCAGATAGGCCGTACAGATGCTCAAATCAGGTGAAATCTTGGTACGTGTCACACTGACCATCACACCATGCATAGCACGCGTCTGCTCCTGAAAGATCATAGAGAGTTCTTTCTGGAGCAGGCGGGCTATCTTGTTTTGTCTTGTTTCTTGCATGTTTTATTTCTTTTCTTCTTTTTTCTGTTCCTCAATAGAAAGAACCTCTACGTCGAAGACCAGTGTGCTATAGGCAGGAATCTGTCCGGTAGCACGAGAACCATAGGCCAGCTCCTGCGGGATATACAGCTGCCACTTGGAACCGACAGGCATCATGCAGAGTGCCTCAGTCCAACCCTTAATCACCTGATTGGGTGCGAAGGTGGCAGGCTCACCGCCATGTTTCTCGGTAGAATCGAAGACGGTACCATCGGTAAGACGTCCCTCATACAGCACCTTTACCTTGTCGTTAGCCTTGGCAATGGCACCATCACCCTGCTTCAGCACTTTGTACTGTAAGCCACTGGGCAGCACGATGACACCCTCCTTCTTGGCATTCTCCTCCAGGAAGTCCTTACCAGCCTTCTTTAGCTTTTCTTCCTTGGCCTTGCGAACAGCTGACACACGGTCACCCAGGAATTTCTCAGCAGGTTGGGGCTTGAATAGTGCAGTGTCACCACGCAGGGCATCAAACAAACCCTGATAGGCTATGTACAACTGCAGTGAGTCTGGAGTATCCTTGACCTCTTTACCCAAACCAGCGAGGAAACGGTCACGTACGATGTCAGCCAGCACATAGCCTGCCGTATAGCTCAATGAGTCACTACCCGTAACCAACTGGATGCTAGGCTTGGGAGCCTTTTTATTCTTCTTGCCTGCCTGAATAGTAGACAAAGAGGCACCCGCTACGAAAGCGAGTGCCACTATGATTAGTTTTTTCATTACTTCTTAGAATCTACTTCCAGCAGTTCAATCTTGAAGATAAGCATTGAGAAGGGCTTGATATCAGCACCCTGCTGACGCTCACCATAAGCCAGCTCCTGAGGAATGTAAATCTCCCAGGTAGAACCAGCAGGCATGTGAGTCAGAGCGTCTGTCCAACCCTTGATAACCTGGTTAGCACGGAAGTCGGTAGCCTGACCACGCTTGTAGCTGCTGTCAAAGACCTTACCCTCCAGGGTACGACCCTCGTAGTTAACCTTCACGCGAGAGGTATCAGCAGGGATAGCACCCTTACCCTCAACCAAAACCTTGTACTGAACGCCGCTGGGCAGAGTAACAACACCCTCCTTCTTAGCATTCTCCTTCAGGAAGTCTTCACCAGCTTTCTTGTTGGGGCCGAACTCCTTCTCCAGTACCTTAGCCTTGATGCTGCGCATCATATTCTGAGCAACAACAGAAGCAGAGTCAACAGTCATCAAACCGTCCTTGCCAGTAGTACCGGCAACGAAACCTGCCATGAAGTTCTTCAGAGAAATGGTCTTGGTAGAGTCGTCACCAAACAGCTCGTGGTTGATACCCTTAACCATCTGACCAGAAATCTGCTGACCAATCTGGATACCAGCATAGTAAGCAGCCTTCTTCTTGTCGTCACCAGCATTAGCGCCTTCGTTCAGACCTTTGACGAACTCCTCGATGTAGGCAGTATCAACGCCCAGACGACCTACGAGATAATCCTTCAGACCCTGAGTCTGAGCCATACCAATGGCATAGCTGACTGTGTCAATGTCACTCTTCAGGTTTGCCTTTGGAGTGCCGTTGCCGCATGAAGAAATCATAACGGCTGCAACTGCTGCAATAGCAGCAAAAGTAAACTTTTTCATTGTTTGTGTTTAATATTTTTTGTTATTACGTTACTTCGTTATTACGTTATTACGACGTTTTACATGACATTGATGAGTTCCACGTCGAAGATGAGTGCAGCATAGGGAGGAATAGAGCCACCAGCACCACCCTCGCCATAAGCCAGACGATAGGGGATGAAGAAACGATACTTAGCACCCTCCTGCATCAACTGCAGACCCTCAGTCCAACCAGCGATAACCTGCTGCAAGCCGAAGACTGCGGGCTCACCACGCTGTACACTGCTATCGAAAACAGTACCATCGATAAGGAAGCCCTCATAGTGACACTTCACAGAGTCCTTGGCAGAAGGTTTCTTACCGTTACCTTCCTTCAACACCTGATACTGCAGACCGCTGGGGAGTACAACGACACCCTCTTTCTTGGCATTCTCTGCAAGATACTTCTCACCTGCCTCCTTGGCCAGCTTACCGGCTTCCTGACGCTGTTTGCTAATCTTAGCCTCCTGAGCGGCAAAGAACTCCTGTACAATCTGCTGAGCCTCACTGCTCTTTATTTTCAGCTCCTGGCCACCAAGAACGTCCTTGACAGCCTGAGCAAAATCATCGATATTCAACTCCTGGCCACCCATATTTGCCAACTGGTGACCGATACCAATACCTAAAGCGTAACTTACTTTATCCATGTCTATATATACCTTATTATTATAAAATCGGCTGCAAAGGTACAAATAATTCATAATTCATAATTCATAATTCATAATTATTTTCTATCTTTGCATCATATTTAACAATATTTTTGCAGCTTATGAAAAAGATTGTCGTATTAACAGGTGCAGGCATGTCTGTGGAGAGTGGACTGAAGACTTTCCGCGATGCCGACGGTTTGTGGGAAGAGTATCCCGTACAACAGGTTGCCACCCATGAGGGCTGGCTCAACGACCCGACCTTAGTAACCAACTTCTACAACATGCTTCGCAAGAAATGCTGGGGTGTCAAGCCCAATGAGGGGCACCAATTGGTAGCAGAGTTAGAGAAGAAGTATGATGTCACTGTGGTCACTCAGAATGTGGACAACCTGCACGAACAGGCTGGCTCGTCGAAGGTTATTCATCTGCATGGCGAACTGATGAAGGTTTGTTCAAGCAACGACCCAGACGACCCTCGTTATCAGCAACTGCTGACGCCAGACAACTGCGAGGTCACTCCTGGCACAAAGGCTGGTGACGGTTCACTACTCCGTCCATTCATTGTCTTCTTCGGTGAGGCAGTTCCCATGATTACTGTTGCTGCTGAGGAAGCGCAAACAGCCGACATCTTCATCATTATCGGCACCTCACTGGCTGTCTATCCCGCAGCTGGACTCATCCATTACGTCCGTCCCGGTGTTCCCGTCTACATTATCGACCCCAATCCCATCAGTGCAGGCAGTCGGAATATCACCCAGATTCAGAAGGGTGCCTCGGCTGGTATGCGTGAGTTGAGCGAACTGCTTATGAAGGATTAGGCACACAGAAAAAAACAGGGAAGCAATCTTCACAGACAGCTTCCCTCCG
Organism: uncultured Bacteroidales bacterium; assembly: GCA_902772585.1. Taxonomy (GTDB): domain Bacteria; phylum Bacteroidota; class Bacteroidia; order Bacteroidales; family Bacteroidaceae; genus Prevotella. The sequence continues at coordinate 105,212 of CACYBB010000004.1, forward strand.
AGGAAAATGATAAATATAGATTAAAATTACTAGTTGTGTGCACCGCAAAGGTACAAACTTTTTTCTGACTTATGCAAATATATACAGGAAAAAATTCTCGTTTTTAATTTATTTAACGATAAGCAGGCCGTTTTTATCGACGAATTACTCATTTGACGATTTTTGTGCATGTCCTAATAGCTTTTCGTACTCACCATCAGTGGTCAAAATACGCACTGCTTCGCGAAGTGCTTTGTCTGTTCGCAGTCCTACTTGCATCTGACCAGCCTGGAAATAATAGGCCGAAACGATGTCCTGTTCTATCATCTGCTGAATTTCTTCACGATGTGCATCGAGATCTCGATTCAGGTCATGATGGTCTATCTTTGCCTTCAATGCCTCAAACTCCGCACTGGCATCATCGTAATAACCCTCAAACTTAGCAGTCTTCACCAATTCTTCAAACTGCTTCTTGCTGACCTGATCATAGGTAAATCCTGCCTTGATGACACGTTGCTTGAACTCTTGATAGTCGGCATCCGTCAAATGGAAGTTTGCAGCCGGTGCTATGGTAGGATGCTTGGCGATATAGTCCACCACATAGTCGAATGCCACCTCTGTAGAGTCTATACGGTCCAGATAGAGTGTGATGTTTGCCATCGTATCGGGTTTTACCTCCATATCAGGCGTGATGCCTTCCTTCATCTTGATACCACGGCCACTAGGCAGATAGTAACGAGAGGTTGTCAGCTTCAGATTGGCATTATATGGCAGGTCAACATTAGGGATCTGCACCAATCCCTTGCCGTAGGTTCTGGTACCGATGATGACACCACGCTTCAAGTCCTGCAGCGCACCAGAGGTAATCTCTGAGGCAGAGGCTGTCTCACCATTTACCAAAACAACCAATGGCATAATGGTATCGATGGGTTCCAGACGTGTCCTATACTCCGAACCAGCACGCTTCATCTTGCCCTTGGTCTCGACGATTTGCACTCCCTTGGGTATCCACATGTTCAGGATATCCACACACTCCGACAACGAACCGCCACCATTACCACGCAGGTCGAGCACCAACTTCTGGGCACCCTGCTTCTTCAGGTCAAGGAAAGCACGTCGCATGGCCTTGGCAGGTTCTCCCGTAAACGTACTCAAACAGATATAGCCTATATTATTAGGACGCATACCATAATAAGTAATCTCTGGCATCTTAATGCTGCGACGGGTAATCTTGAAATCCATCTTCTTACCTGTCGAAGGACGCTGAATCTTCAACATGAATGTTGTACCAGGCTCACCACGCAGATGACTGCTGACATAGCTGACGTTCTTGTCTGTCATCACAGTATCGTCAATCTGCAGGATGATGTCACCCTTCTTCAGACCTACTTCTGACGACGGCATTCCCTCATAAGGCTCTTCAATGACCACGCGCTTTAACTTCTGATGATAACGTACCAGGGCACCAATACCAGCATACTTACCCGTCAGCATCTGTTTCAGTTCCTTTTGTTTCTCTTCCGGATAATACTCCGTATAGGGATCCAGCGACTGCAACATAGCCTTGATACCCACACCAATCACCTTATTGGCATCGAGGGTATCCACATACATCATATCAAGGTTCTTATAGAGCGCATTGAAGATGTCCAGGTTCTTGGCAACCTCCAGGTTATGATTTTTACTCTCCTGTGCCCAGGCGCCCATTACGGTCGCCACACACAGCATTATCACTAAAAAAGTCTTCTTCATATTCAATTTTCTGCTATTTCTGCGGGCAAAGGTACGAATAAGTGAGTAAAAAGCCAAAATAATTGAGCTTTTTCGAACGTAAGTACCTTCGATTTTCATCAAAAGTACAAAAAAATACGCTTACAGTGAAATTTTTCTTCAAAAAGTTTGCGCATTTCGAAAAAACTCCTTACCTTTGCACCCGCAAACAAGCAAAACTGCTTCAGTAGCTCAGTTGGTTAGAGCACCTGACTGTTAATCAGGGGGTCGTTGGTTCAAGCCCATCCTGAAGCGCAAAAGTCGAGATTTTCTCGACTTTTTTTCGTATAATAGGCATAACAATTGACGAAAAAGTTGCAGAATAGAAATAATCTTCGTAATTTTGCCTGCAAATATATAATATGATGAAGAAACTACTATTTGCGGTCATGCTATTTGTGACCATGACAGCTTCAGCACAAATTGCAACGCCACACTTTGACCAAGGGTCAAAGAAGCCGATAGAGATGAATTTGTGGCCAAACGGTCCGAAGACGAGTAACAACGACCCGAAGGACATGGCGAAGGTATGGGTATATTTGCCTGACGAGAAACAAGCGACAGGACGTGCTGTGGTCTGCTGTCCTGGCGGGGGCTATAGCCATTTGGCTATGGACCACGAGGGACATGAGTGGGCACCGTTCTTCAATGGTCAAGGCATTGCCCTCATCGTACTGAAGTACCGCATGCCACATGGTGTCTGGCAGGTGCCTGCCGAGGATGCCGAAGAGGCGGTGCGACTGGTACGTCGCAATGCCAAGCAGTGGCATATCAATACCAAAGATGTAGGCATCATGGGGTTCTCGGCAGGTGGCCATCTGGCCTCTACCGTTGCCACCCATGCCACGGGCGATGCCCTACCCGACTTCCAGATACTGTTCTACCCCGTCATCTCGATGGAGCAGGGCGTGACTCATCAGGGTTCTCGCGAAAACCTGCTGGGCAAGAAGCCTAAGCGCAAGCTGGTGAACGAATACTGCAACGAACAGCACATAGGCCATCATACGCCACGCGCCTTCATAGCCCTGGCTCACGACGACCGCGTGGTACTGCCCATCAACAGCCTCAACTACTACGAGGAGTTGTATGCCAACAAGGTACCTGCCAGCATGCATATCTACCCCACGGGAGGACACGGATTCGGCATCCGCCAGTCGTTCGCCTACCATCTGGAGATGATGCTGGAACTGAAGGCGTGGTTGCGTAGTTTCTGATGATTAAAACACACTTTTTGTAGCTATGGCAAACATGAAATCACTGGCCAAGGATACGGCCATCTACGGACTGTCGAGCATTATCGGCAGGTTCCTGAACTACCTCTTAGTACCACTCTACACCTACTATATGCCGCACGAAACGGGCGACTATGGCGTGAGCACCAATGTTTATGCCTATGTGGCGCTGATACTGGTGCTGTTGACCTTCGGTATGGAGACCACCCTGTTCCGCTTTGCCAACGACGAGCGCAGCAAACCCGATACCGTCTTCACGACGGCAATGGCAGTGGTAGGTTCGCTGACTGCTGTATTCCTGCTGTTGCTGTTCGGATTTATCACACCTATTAGTAGTGCGTTGGGATACGGTGAACACCCGGAATTCCTGCTGATGATGGGTGTAGTGGTAGCCCTCGACGCCCTGCAGGCCATCCCATTCAGCTTCCTACGTTTCCAGAAGCGTGCCATCCGCTTTGCCTCGTTGAAGATGCTATTCATTGTGCTGAACATCGGACTGAACGTACTCTACTTTGTGGTACTCGGCAAGACAACGGTATTCTATGTCTTCTTCATCAATCTGCTATGTACGGGGTTCATCACGTTATTCTTCATTCCCGACCTGTTCCGCATCCATTGGAAATTCGACGGTACATTGCTCAAGGAGATGTTCAACTACTCGTGGCCCATCCTGATACTGGGTATTGCAGGTATTCTGAACCAGGTAGCCGACAAGATTATCTTTCCGTTGGTCTATCCCGATGAGGCACAGGCCAATGTGCTGTTGGGCGACTACGGCTCGTGCGTGAAGATAGCCATGATTATGGCGATGATTACCCAGGCATTCCGCTACGCCTACGAACCCATCGTCTTTGCGAAGTCGAAAGATGCTGACAAGACCGAATACTATGCAGCAGCCATGAAGTATTTCCTTATCTTCACGCTACTGGCATTCCTCTGCGTGGTAGGTTGGATGCCTCTGCTACAATACATCATCGGTGCACAATACCGTGAAGGACTGGGCGTCGTACCTATCGTCATGGCGGCAGAGATCATGATGGGTGTCTATTTCAATCTGTCGTTCTGGTATAAGCTCATCGACAAGACCATCTATGGTGCATGGTTCTCACTGGCAGGGTGTGCGGTACTCTTTGCCGTTAATATTCTCTTTATCCCTGAGTACGGCTACTGGGCCTGTGCCTGGGGTGGCGTGGCAGGCTACGGCACAGCCATGGTGCTGAGTTACATCATCGGACAGAAGAAGAACCCCATACCCTATCCCATGAAGGACATTTTCTTCTACGTGCTTATCACCGCCCTCTGTACAGTGCTGATGCTAGGCTTCATCCGCAACCTGCCCGAATGGGCACAGTTGGTGTGCAACACCATATTGATTATTGGTTTTGTGGGCATCATCATCCGCAAAGACTTGCCCTTACATAGCATACCTGTCATTGGCAAATATTTTAGAAATAAGTAATTTACATATAACATGAAAAAGATTTTAGTATCATTGATGTGTCTTTGCGCCTTAGGCGTCCATGCCGATGAAGGTATGTGGACACTGTACAACCTGCCAAACGCCGTCTTCCAGCAGATGCAGCAGTATGGCTTCCAACTATCAAAAGAACAACTGTACCAGACAGATAACGCCGTCAAGAATGCCGTCATCAACTTCAGCGGTTACTGTTCAGGCGTCGTCGTATCACCCGATGGTCTCGTATTCACCAACCACCACTGTGGCTTCGATGCCATCCGTGAACACTCCACTGTCGAGCATGACTACCTGCTCAATGGCTTCTATGCTAAGACCTACGAGGAGGAGCTGCCCAACGAAGACCTGTTTGTTAGCTTCATGATAGAACAGAAAGACGTGACCGACGAACTGAACCTGTTAGGTCTGGACAAGTTGAAACTCAAAGATGTTGAAGAATTCGTCGATTCCATCGAGAATGTATGGCAGAAAGACATCCGTGCAAAGGACTCTACCCTGCGTGTCGAAGTAAAGCCTTTCTATGAAGGTAACAAGTACTATATGACCACCTACCGCGATTTCAACGATGTCCGCCTGGTCTTCACCGTTCCCAAGTCGATGGGTAAGTATGGTGGCGAGACAGACAATTGGATGTGGCCCCGCCAGACCTGCGACTACTCTGTATTTCGTATCTATGCCGACCCCAAGACCAATGGTCCTGCCAACTATTCAAAGGACAACGTACCCTACCACCCACAGTCGTGGGCTCCCATCTGTATGGATGGCTACAAGCCGGGCGATTTCTGCATGATTATGGGTTATCCTGGCAGCACCAGCCGTTACCTGTCGAGCTACGGCATCCAGGAGCGTCGCGATGCCAGCAATGCACCACGTGCCCAGGTGCGTGACATCAAACAGAAGATTATGCTGCGCCACATGCGTGCCGACGAGGCCATCCGTATCATGTACGACTCGAAATATGCACAGTCCAGCAACTATTGGAAGAACTCATTGGGCATGAACAAGTGTATCGACAGTACGGGACTCATTCAGCAGAAGCGTGACTTCGAGGCTCGCATCCGCCAGTGGCAGGATACCGCCAAGAATACTGGAATCCAAAAGGTTGACTTCGATAAGATGGCCGACCTGTACCAGAAGCGTATGGGTTTGACGCGTATCCGTACGTTGTTCATGGAGACTTTCTTTGCACAGGATCAGTTGAGTCTGCGTGCCTGGCGCCTGAACTGGGGCATGGCTGTCAAAGGTCCGAAGGACAAACCCAAGAAGCAGTATCACGAATTTGCTGACAATAGTACGACATGGGACAAGGCCACCGACTGCGAGATACTGGCTGCCCTCATCAAAAACTATCGTGAACAGGTGACGGATGCAGAGTGGCTGCCCGACCTGTACAAAACCATCGACGAGCAATTCCATGGCGACTGTGAGGCTTATGTCAACGCTCTCTATAACAAGTCACTGCTGATGAAGGGCAAGCCCATCTATTTCAATAAGAAGAGCTACAAGAAAGACCTGGGAGTCCTGTATGGTATTGACCTGGCCGACTTCCAGAGCAAACTGAATGAAGCCCGTCGCTCGCTGACGCTGGAGATTGCCGAACAAGAGAAGCTGCTCTGTGCTGCCGTGTTACGCATGGAGATGGATATGCCCAACTACTCGGATGCCAATTTCACTATGCGTATGACCTACGGACAGATTGGGGAGTACACGCTGGGCGGACGACCCTCAGGCTACTACACCACAGCCCGTTCGTTGTGGGACAAGATGCAACTGGCCGACCAGAACTTCGAATACTATGCCGAACCCGTCATGCACGAACTGATGGCACAGAAAGATTTCGGCAAGTATGCAGACAAACTGACTGGCACCATGCAGCTCTGCTTCCTCTCGAATAACGACATCACAGGTGGTAACAGCGGATCACCCATCTTCAATGGTAAGGGCGAACTGCTGGGTCTGGCCTTCGACGGCAACTGGGACTCACTGGCCAGCGACATCTTCTTCGACCGTCAGCTGGCACGTACCATCAATGTCGATGTGCGCTACATGCTATTCATGATGGACCAGTGGGGGCATGCCGACCGGTTGATCAAAGAGATCAATGCTAAATAAACAATGAAGGTAGGGCAAAACCCTACCTTCTTTTATTTCTTCTTACGTGGCTTTCTTATCGCCCATCCTTCCTCGGTGAAATCGGGGATTTCGCCCTTCAACTTCATGCTCTTCGGGTTCAGGAACTGCTTCCACTCCTCCTTCTTGTGGGATAGAGACCCACCCCCTTGCCCCTCCCTATGAGGGCGGGGAGTAGTATGACTCTTCGCCTGTTTCTTATCCTTTGGCTTATTACGCCCCTCCCTCACAAGGAGGGGATGGGGGAGAGTCTTTTCGTCTGCATCATTGCAGCGTACGGTGCGTCCTTTGTAGCGGATGCCAGTTAGTTGTATCATCACCTTCTTGGCATCCTTCTCAGGCACCTCGAAATAAGACATCGTATCCAGCAGATCGATGTGTCCAACCTCCTGACGACCACCGACAAAGCGGTTCAATGTCTGCATCAGTTCGCCAGGATAGAATCCGTCCTTCTTACCCAGGTTAATAAAGAGTTTCTTATAACCCTTGCTGGTAGGTGTCGGCTGCTTCTTCCCACGACCGTCTTCTCTCTTACCTCTTCCTTCTTCCTTCTTACTCTTCACCTCCTCTATCTCAGGAGCATCGGCATAGTAGGACAAGAACTTGCCGAATTCCATCGACACGATTTTCTTGATGAGCTCCTCTTTGTCGATATATTCAAAATAGCGCTGGATATCCTGCATGAAAGGACCTATCTCCTCGTCATCGACATCGGTCTTGACGATCTCATCCATCACCTTATAGAGCTGCTTCTTACAGATTTCCTGAGCCGACGGAATGACACCCTTCTCAAACTCCTTTCCAATGACCTTCTCGATATTGCGGATTTTGAACTTCTCACGCAAGTGCACGATACAGATACTCGTACCCTTCTTACCGGCACGACCCGTACGACCAGAGCGGTGGGTGTAATTCTCGATATCATCGGGCAATCCGTAGTTGATGACGTGTGTCAAGTCGTCAACATCCAGTCCACGGGCAGCCACATCGGTAGCCACCAACAACTGTACGGTATGCTGACGGAACTTCTGCATGGTCAGGTCACGCTGTTGCTGTGACAGGTCGCCATGCAGCGATTCTGCATTATAGCCATCCTTGATCAATTTGTCAGCCACCTCCTGCGTCTCTATCTTTGTACGACAGAAGATGATAGCAAAGATGCGGGGATAATAGTCCACGATACGCTTCAGTGCCAGGTACTTGTCTTTGGCATTCACCATGTAATAGATATGGTTCACGTGTTCGGCACCCTCGTTACGACTTCCAACGACAATCTCCTTATAGTCGTGCAGGTAGCCCTGGGCTATACGCTCTATCTCCTTGCTCATCGTCGCAGAGAAGAGCAGTGTGTTACGGTCCTCAGGAATACCCTCCAGAATGGCATCGATACTCTCCGAGAAACCCATATTCAGCATCTCGTCAGCCTCATCCAGTACGACGTTATAGACATTGTCCAGCTGAGCTACACCTCGGTTCATCAGGTCGATGAGTCTTCCTGGGGTGGCTACAATAATCTGGGCACCCTTGCGCAGGGCACGAATCTGCTGCTCGATAGAGGCACCACCGTAAACCGCCTCCACATGGATGTCGTCCATGTATTTCGAGAAGTCGCGCAAGTCGTCAGCAATCTGCAGACAGAGCTCACGGGTGGGCGACAGAATCAGTGCCTGTGTCTCCTTGCGACTGGTATCAATACGCTGCAGTACGGGTATGCCAAATGCTGCCGTCTTACCCGTACCCGTCTGGGCCAGGGCAATGACGTCATTTCTGTTTCCTAACAAGTAAGGTATTACTTCCTCCTGTACAGGCATGGGTTGTACGAAACCCATCTCCTCAATGGCTTTGCGAATCCCTTCGCTAACACCTAATTCTTCAAATGTCTTCAAAATATACTCAATTAAAAATAATCATCATGCAAAGAAAAGATAACAAATGGCTATAGCCGCCAAGATACCTGCCAAGTCTGCCAACAGACCACAGGTGACTGCATGGCGCGTCTTCGACACACCTACCGAACCGAAATAGACCGCCAGAATATAGAAGGTGGTATCTGTAGAGCCCTGGAATACCGATGCCAGCCGGCCCACAAACGAGTCTGCACCATAGGTCGTCATCGCATCCACCATCATACCACGGGCACCACTACCCGACAGCGGTTTCATCAGTGCCGTAGGCATGGCATCCACCCACTGGGCATCAACACCACAGGCATCGACACCGGCACGCAGGCCGCCAATCAGCATATCCATGGCACCACTGGCGCGAAAAACGCCGATTCCAACGAGAATAGCCACCAGATAGGGGATGATGCGCACGGCTGTGGTAAAACCATCCTTAGCACCCTCGATAAAAGCATCATAGACATTGATCTTCTTACGCACTCCAGCCACGATGAAACCGGTAATAATCGTCATCAACAGGATGTTAGCCACTGTCGTACTCCAGACATTCATCGTTTCTGAGTCCATCTGAGAGAACGCCCAGATGACACCTGCCACCAACGTACATGCTCCACCCAACGTGAGCAGCATGGTACGGTTCAGTAGGTTGATGCGCTGGAACAGCGAGGTAACAACGACACCCACCACTGTTGAGAAGAACGTCGCCAGCAAGATAGGGATAAAGATGTCGGTGGGATGTGCTGCACCCATCTGTGCACGATACACCATGATACTCACCGGTATGAGCGTCAGACCACTAGTATTCAGCACCAGGAACATAATCATGGGGTTCGAGGCAGTATCCTTCTTCGTATTCAACTCCTGCATCTGCTCCATGGCCTTCAATCCCAATGGTGTGGCGGCATTGTCCAACCCCAACATATTGGCGGCGATGTTCATAAAGATGCTACCTGTCACTGGGTGTCCTTTGGGAATGTCTGGAAAGAGTTTGGTGAACACAGGCGACAGCAGGCGTGCCAGCACATTGACCACCCCGCCCTTTTCACCAATCTTCATCACACCCATCCAGAGCGACAGCACACCTGTCAGACCCAAGGATATCTCAAAGGCCGTCTTCGACGAGCTAAAGGTAGAGTCCATCATGGCAGGGAAGACCTCAAAGTCTCCCCAGAACACCAGTTTCACCGTTGCTATAACGAAAGCAACGAGAAAGAAAGCTACCCAGATATAATTCAGTACCATAGTGCCTGCAAAGGTAACACATTTTTCTGAAACGAACAAAAAAAAGAGCAACTACATCACGCAGCCACTCTTTTCACAATTTTTTTTAGTATTTGATGATTGTTATTTTCACCATATTATTACCTGACCGTCAATCGGATGGTTGTACCAATCCGTATCAGTGGTCATATCAACGGCCCAATTAGCAAACTTATTGTAAGCGTCATTGATATTAGTACGCTCATTAGCCCAGAACCACTTACCCTCAGCATTACCTGTAACAGTAACACGGAAAGGAGCTTCACCTTGTTTTGGAGCCTCTACAAGGACTTCCTCACCATTCTTCTTGGTTACTAGAATCTTGATGTCCAGCTTGTCAACAGTCTCACCTTCAGGAACGGTTACTGTTCCCAGCACAGCTAGAGGCATCTTAACAAACTTCTTGGTATTGTCACCGAAGGCACCATAGGTATGAACCTCCTCACCAAGCTGCTCATTACCACAGAACACTTTCTGCTGTAAGGTACCACCAATGGCACAAAGTTCTACTGTAGATACCCCGTTGGCATCAGGATAGCTGACACGGACTACTACGTCGTTGAAGTCGAAGTCGTCGCTGGTCCCCATATCCTCGAAAGCGAAGTAAACATACTGCTTGGGATCAGGAGGCGTAACACCACCATTATAGCCTGGATTACAAGCTGTAGCCTGAATCGTAATATTGGCAGCATCACCAAATCTGGCTACCTTGGCATTTCCCTTGATAGCGATATAGGGATACTGACCAGACCAGCCATTGGGGAAATGACTATCGGATGCCACATAGAGGTTTCCCCCATAGGTCACCTCATAGCCCTGTTCGGCTGCGCCAGCGACAATCTCCTTAGCATGGAATACGGCATAGTCACCTTTCTCAGGACCATAGATACCATAGTTGGCCTTCGTAGCGTTCATTGTCGCGGTCTCTGTCACCTCAAAGACAGAACCAGCACCCATATAGATGTAGAACGGACCACCGTTGAATGAGCTCCAACCAGTAGTGTAGCTCTTTGCCCAGTTACCACCGCCATTGAAGTACTTCGTGACGACACCTGAGCCAGCATCCATCTTAAAGTTACCGTTACCTGGATTATCACCAAGGTTAATATTGAAGTCTTCGTCAACCGTCAGACGGCAGTTGTTAATAACCTCGTCACTGGCAGCATTGTAAATGAAGTTGCCGGTATGATACTGGCCATTGTTCACCCAGGTATTGTCATTGCTGTTGACAAAGGTAGTGCCGCTAATCGTGATGTTAGCATTATTCTCAACCTTACCACTACCTGCAGTATTCAGGTCGGCAGCAGTAATTGTACCGTTATTCTCGATAACAGAAAGCGTGTTCTCAACAGAAATCTTACCGCTAACCGTCACCGTACCGCCATTCACCAACCAGCTATCACTGTTGGTAGAGAGCTTGCTTGTCACAATAGTACCGTGATTGAAGATATGCAGACCATTGTTGAGCTTCAATTCGCCATTGGCTACCAACTTGGCGCCTTCAGCGATATAGATATTGGTGTATTGCTGCAAGTTGCCAGAACCATTATTTTCAGCAAGGGTGAGCGTAGCTCCTTTTACCAAGTACAACTCAGAATGACCATCGAAATAGAAGCTTCGATTGCTAAAGTCGCAATTGCCCTTGATATATAACACACCACCAGAGCGGTCTTGCCAGTTGCCTTCAGCGGTAGCAGCACCCCAAATATTGAGCTCGCCCTGCCAAGTCTCATCGATATAGTTGTTACAACGACCCACATTCTGTGTCAGTTTCCCAACTCCTGCGGGAACGTCGTCCAGGAACTTGCTGGCATCGGCATCTTCAGGGAAGGTGAAGCTGGGTTGGATGGCACGACGAGCAGGAGCATTGTTGGCTGACTCGCTGGCGTAGAACTTCACGCTGACCTCCGACTCAGAGGCATCAAAGCTCATATTGTCAATGATATAGCCCTCGTCATCAAGTATCGTGGCATAGAGCGTGGTAACATTTTGCGGACGTATCAACGTTGCTGTTACTTGCTGACCAGCATCAACGACAGACTCATAAAGAGGAGCTACGGTGTTTCCAAACGGATTGGCCGAATAGATTTTCAGTGTTCCGGCTTTGACCACCGAGACACTCACCTGCGTCGTCACCGCCGTATTCCATGTCTGATTGTCATCAATGTTACGACCCTCCAAGACTATAGTCTTGAAGTTTGAGCCATATTCCTCGGCAAACTGCTGGGCCGCACTACCAGATATCTTCCATGCATCATGTGTACAACCAGCGACCAAGACTGTTCCCATTAGAAGGGCTGCTCCTTTCATCAAATACTTCTTCATTTAGCTAAACAATAAGATAAAAAACTCATTTTCGGGCACAAAGGTAGCAATTTTTTCGCTAAATATCAAATTTTTAACGACAAAATTGTATCAGTTAGGATTTTTTTGCTTATCTTTGCACCGAAAATATCGATATTATTAAATACTATGCGCATGAAGAATCATTTTTGGATTGCTATGGCCTTGCTGTCGTTGGGAGTAACGTCATGTAAGGACGACATCACTTTCGACCAAGAAACATACGACCAACTGGTTGATGCTGCTTTCCCTGTACAGAATGTTGACCCCACTCATCAGTGGGCTACTGTTGGTGTTGCAAACACCATCATTAACGTCAATACGGGAACGAAAGACGTCTATCAGGTAAAGATTTATGAGCAGAACCCCATCGGCTATCAGGGAACACTGAAGCTACTGGGCGAAGGACGTATTACTGACGGTGATGCCCTGAAGATGAAGATCAGCTATCAGTTGGCACAACCATGGGCCTATGTTACCTTATTCGACTCACAGAACTACATGTCGGTCTATCCTGCCTTGATTAAGGATGGGGTGCTGAACGTAGACGTTAATAATGCGAAGACCCCTAACGCCTCACGTCGTGCAGGAATTGAGCCTAAATGGAAATTCAGTGGCATGCCCGCTGATGAAGACTTTGCCACATCGCTTCCTGACAATTACGTTACAGATGCTAATGCCAATGGTGGCGGTCAAGGCGTAAACATCGTCATCCAAAGTTCATACATTGGTTATCTGAATTTATGGAATGCTGGCAGCAATATCTATTTCCCTGCAGGCAACTGGACGGTAGGAGGCCAATATGTCGGTGCCAATTCGCATGTTTATCTGCTGCCTGGTGCCCACGTTACATTTAACGGCGAATATAACTTGAACTCGACCAATGCTACCATGCACATTGCACAGGGAGCCACATTCAACGCGAACAGCATAAGCTATAACTTTAATCTCTATAACCGTGGCGAGATTACCACACAGATGATGACGCAGTATGCCCAAGGAACGCTCGTCAACGAGGGTACAGTGACCATTGAGCAGAATCTGAAGATAGCCAACAACATGTCGGAAGTTATCAATGCTGGCACGCTGACTGCTGCTTCAATGAGCGTTGAGGGTTCCGGCCACTTCCAGAATCTGGGTACGATGACTCTCAGTGGCGAGACCACCGTTAATAGCAACAACTGTACATGGGTTAATGATGGCACCTATACGACAGGCTCTTTCGTTTACACTGCTGGTAGCACAGATGTTATCAACAACTGTAAACTGACATGTACCGATAAGTTCCGCATCAATTTGGGAGATACCAAGGAGAACGGATTCCAAATGAATGGTGGAGCTTCTGTCATCACAAAGAACTTTGAGTTTGAAGGTCCTGGTTATATTAAGATGGGTAGCAATTCATTATTCCACGTTACAGAATCTGCAAAGTTCTATATAGCAAATGATGGATATGGTATATATGGTCCTGATACTGGTGCTGAAGCCGTTTTCCAGGCTAAAAAGATAGAACGCCTTAGGAGTTGGGAAACCAAGCAAGGCTTTACTGCCAACTACTTTGGACACTTGTATGTTGCAACAGACGATCATTTCAATTTCGGCTATTCTGACAAGTCTGAAGAGCAAGAAAAAGCAGGCGAAATTGGTACACAACCCTACTACCGTTTGGACGCAGCATCTGGCGCGAAGATGGTCCCATACAATGGCGCTAAGGCAGAATTGTCAGATGCAGGTTGCGGTGCTGCTTACTCAGGCAAGCCTGACGAAGGTGGACGTGAAGAGACACCGATGTCCTATCGCTACTGCTTCGAGGACAACTTCCCCGATGTTGGTGACTACGACTTCAACGACGTAGTGCTGACCGTTACGCCAACCCTCGACGACAAGACACTGACCATCAAGGTCAGCCTCGATGCCGTGGGTGCTACCAAGACTCTTGGAGCAGCCATCCGTCTGATAGGTGTCAAGAGCGAAGACCTGGATCGCTACGAAGTAACCAAGGCTTTCCCAACGGTTGACGGCAATGGACAGGGGGACTACCACAACATCGAGCATAGCGACGGATTCGTCTTGGAAGGCCAAGAGCCCAACCTCACCGACAATATGGTCATCGTACTCTTCAGGGATGCCCATTGGGCAATCAATCCCCAGACGCTCTCAGACGGTTCGGTAGAGCATATATTCTTTAACACCGTAAAGAAAGGTGATTACTACGAAAGAGATGTCACTCCACCTACAGCCACCTACACCCTTGTCTTCAAGGATGCAGCTAAGGCAAAGGAGATGCTCGCCACGAAACTATACGATGTCTTTATCGTCACACCTTATAATGGCAGCTATTGGGAGGTTCACACTGTACAGTTCGGTTTCAAGACCGCTCAGGTCATCACGACCAGAAAGCCAGAACCAGGCTACTCCACTGCTTACGGCAGCAACATGCCCTGGGCTATCATGGTTCCTGGTGATTTCAAATACCCCTATGAGTGGCAGGTCATCGGTAACAACAAAGACGGAGAAATCATCGGTGCCTATAAGGAGTCTGGTCGTTCCTTCGCTGAATGGGCTGAAAACAGCGATGACGCTACTGACTGGTACGAACACCCCACCGCTGGTCTCGTCTACGAAAAATAGGCTTAGTTTATACCGTACATACATCTACAATGGGCGAGGGAACGTTTTCCCTTGCCCATTATTGATTTCTGTTAAATCCTATTAACATTTCAAGCGGGGGGGGGTAAATATATGTTAAATCTCCTATATTAGTAGGTGAAAAAAGACCGATATTCAAAAAAATTATCTAAATTTGCATCAATGGTGGAAATAAATAATACATCAATCAGAAACTTTAGATGTCTAAAACTATCCTACATATTCAAAAAAGCGCAGCAGTTCTCCTGTTGTTGATGTGCACACTACTTGTCTGCGCACAGCGGGATTTTCACATGACAATAGGCAACAATTTGCTCTATGATGCTACGCTAACGCCCAATCTTCGTGTAGGATTGAAACTCTCCGAGCATTGGTCAGCAGGACTTACGGCAGGCTATCGCCCGTGGCCGACAGATGAAGCAACGAATACGAAGTGGCGCCACCTGTTGCTATCGCCAGACGTACGTTACTGGCTAAAGGGAGTCAATACGGGGCATTTCATAGGTGGCAACCTTATTTATGCACATTACAACATCGCCAACGTAGATCCGATTATCTACAAGGTGGAAAAGAATATCCGACGTCAAGGTGACCTTGGCGCCGTAGGTGTTTTCTATGGATACTCCTGGGCTTTAGGCCGTTACTGGAACATTGAGGCACTGATTGGTGGTGCGGTAGCATACACAAAATACGAGGCCTTTGCCTGTGGGCACTGTGGAAAGAAGCTGAAGGACGACAAGAAGGTTTTGCTCATGCCACAGGCTGCTCTGTCGATTGTTTACAACATTCCGGGTCGTCCACGTAAACCACAACATGAGCCGCAGCCCGTCATAGAGGAGCCTATAGTAGAGCCGCAGGTAGAACAGCCTATAACGCCTGCTCCAGAACCTGTCATCGAGCAGCCTGTTGTTGTTGAACAGAAGCCGGAACCCAAGACCGTCACGAAGACCATCAGAGACACCCTGTATGTACATTTCCCATGGAGCAAGAGTGTGCTTAACGAAGACTTCCGCGAGAACCGCGAAACACTGCAGCGCATCATCGATGTTACTCGCGAGTCGGCCATCAATGGCAACATGACCATCAAGAAGATACAGATTGTGGGCTTGGCATCTGTCGAGGGTAATACGGCATATAACGAACGCTTGGCTCATGATCGTGCTTTGGCTCTGAAACAGTATGTCCAGCAACATATTGATATTCCTAACGAGAAATTCGAGATTGTCGGTGGTGGCGAGGCTTGGGACTGGTTCCGCAAGCAACTGGTGGAGAACGTCGACCAACGTCCTGACCTGAAGAGGGCTATCGAGATTATCGATACAGCACCCAATGTCAACAACCGTAAGTGGCGTCTGCACGTCATGAACCATGGACAGACATGGGAGTATATCCGTCGCCACATCCTAAAGAATCAGCGTAACTCGGGCTACATCATCGTCTACTACGAAGACGAAGAACAGCAGTAGAGCCCTAAGAGAGAATCAATATAGAACAAACAATAATAACAATAATAACAAAACCAACAACGATGAAAAAGTATTTCGTTTATGCTTTATCTGGTGCAATAGCATTGACAAGCATGTATGCATTCACCGCTTGCTCGTCTTCCAACGATGCCTTGACAGAGCAACCGGAAGAGACAAATCCCAACTACAATCCCGCCACAGGCGAGGTATTGACTAAGTTCGTCTTTAACGTTGCAACTGGCAACACCACTCGTCAGACATCTGCTGCCACACAAGCTTCGTCGTCAGAAACTTTCCGTGGCATCAACAGTGCAGTGCTTTTATCGTTTAAGCAAACTGATGACAACAAGCACATTTCAGCTGCGACTAACGCAGACAAGCGTTACGACTTGCAAAGCATTATGTCAGCAGGAAGCATTGACGAAACTAATTCACACCGCGTCATTGAAACTTCGTTGCCTCTGAACACCAATTCAATGATTTTCTATGGAAAAGCCATCCAGTCCTCTCCAGCAGACTACGAAGCGTATGGTCATCTGGATGATTTCACCATTGCTAACCCTGCTGCTACAGGTCTTGACATGAGTGCAACCAACATTGAGTTGGGTTCACGCATCAATGGCAATCTTGAAAATTTCCAGAAGATTGAAACCTTGCTGGCTGGAATTCTTACCTGCATCATGAACTCCAATCTTAATGGTGAACATAAAAGCCCTGTCACCTTTGAAGGAAATCCAGTTGATTACCCTGATGGCATTTATTGGGCATCCTACGCAAATATCTCAGGTATGAGTCCGGCTACTCCTAGTCACGAACTCTATGCTTTGGAAAAAAAGTTGGCTGATGTCTATAAGGAGATGACGAACATTCGTGATGCTGAAGGTGAACTTCGTGGAGGCTGTGCACATAACATCATATACACCATTCAGGCTATGTGGTCTGTCGTCAACGAGGTACGTTATGCCACTCCATTCTGCAAAGAAGAGGCTGTTGCTCAAGCACTTGCTAACCATATCCATAATCGTATAGGAACTTACTTCAACGGTACTGTTCCTGCCTCTGGCGCAGAAGTAACAGATGTCAGCTTTAAGACTGCTACTGATAATATCATAGATGCCTTTATAGCAGACAAAGCTTGGCCTACTGCTGCAGACGCGAAACCAGAAGAAAGTGATTTTTCTAGCATAAATAGCATCAATCTGAACCAATTCCCAGAAGAGTTGTATCATGTGCCTGCAGGTTCAGCTCACTATAAGTTTGATAGCACAAAACAACAGTTCTACTATCAGCAGGACTACAACACCAGTGCAGTGGGTGGCGGTGGATTCAATGTCACCAGCTACTTTTATCCTGCAGAGCTTTGCTATTTTGGCAACAGCCCTGTCCGCACTTCAAGCGCTCAGGTTAGACCTGCTGATTATCCTAATGGCGTGGCTACATGGAAAAATGACGCTAGCTGGAGCTCAAGTTGGAACGGCACGCATGTCACTTCTGCTACTCAGGCTGTTGCCATGAAGAACAATATCAACTATGGCACCTCACTGCTGAAGACAACAGTACAATATGGTGCGACAAATCTTCAGGACAACAACCACAATATCCAGTATTACAAGGATAATACTATCTCGCCCACAGACGAGCCCAATAATACAATTACTGTTAGTGCAACAAGTTTCCTGCTGAAGGGTATTCTCATTGGTGGACAGTCAAAGAAGGTGGGTTGGAACTACCTGCCAAAGACTGTTACAGCTCCCGAAACGAACCCCTTAGGCTACATCTATGACAATGTCATCACTAGTACAAGTATTCCTTTAAGTGATAAATCCGCACCAAACTATACACTGGTGTTTGACAACTTCAATGCCACAGCTGCCGCCAATAGCCAACCCCAAGATAAGGTATATGTCGCTTTGGAATTGGTTAACAATACTGACCAGGACTTCTATGGTGAACATGGCCTCATACGCAAGGGGGGAACATTCTACCTGATTGGTGAGCTTGACCCTAACAAGACGACGGGAATTACGGGTCCTACATGGGCTGACTCAGATCACCCACTGCCTCCATACAATACTGACGGCACAACCAACAAGGTACCTCGTGTATTCATTCAGGACTATATGACTTCTGTCAACTTCAAGATAAGTGAATACTCTCTGCAGCATGCCTACCTGACCGTTCCAGACCTGCGCTATAGCGCCCTGACACTAGGTCTCTCAGTAGATATGACTTGGTCGACAGGTATCGACTTCGGCAATATTATTATTGGTGGTGGAGAAATTACTACCCCAACTAACCCCTAACATTTAACACGCAAAACTGTGAAGGCCAGAAGAAATTCTTTCATGATATGTATCTTGCTGTCAGCCGTTTGGCTGATGGCAGGATGCTCTGTCATTGATGATGATCTGTCGAATTGTCCTAGCGATGATACCCAGTATCAGATGGGATACCAGTTGAAACTGGTGACCAATATGACCACTGAACTGAAGACACAGCTCACCACCATGACCGAGCTCAAAGTGGCTAACGCCCTACAGACGCATCTGAAAGATATCTTCAGCGACTATGCCCACGACGTAGACCTCTCATTCTACGATACGGAAGGAAAGAAGGATCGTCTGCAGCACGACCAGCACATCATGGATGCCAACCAATCGAGCTACACCCTCACCCTGCCCATGCACAAATACATGCACCTGGCAGTGGCGAATATCGCCAATAATGCTGTGGTGGACCTCGTCAACGACCAGCAAAGCATGACATCGATGCTACAACAGGCAATAGCCAACAGTGATGGAATCCTTCCGTCGCACGCCACAGGTCTCTTTACCGCTCGCCAACCCATGGAAGTACTGGAAGGCGTTGACCAGACATTCAACGTACGCCTGTATATGGCCAATTGTTCCGCTACGCTGGTGCTCGACCCCAAAGGACAGAGCTATACCGACCTGAAGGTGTTTGCCACAGGCTTTGCCAACAACTTCCTCATCAGCGACAGTACCTATGTCTATGAGAATACCTCTACGCTGATTGAGGCACGACCTGTAGCCACAGATAACGACCTGCTGTGCTTCTGCTCTGTGAACTTCCCTTCACGCGATGCCGCCCCTTCGTCAGCAAGACGACGTGCAGAGACCAATCCTTCTCTCTGGCAGTTTAAGGTGTATCTCACCAAGCCTGACGGTAAGGTGACAGAGACCATCTTGGACATTGAAGAGCCACTGAAGGCGGGCGATTTGAAAATCATCAAAGGTTCACTCGATAGCGAAGGTGCCGTTAGACCTTACGACACGACAATAGGAGTTAGCGTAACGCTGGACTGGAACGAAGGCGGAGATTATGAGTGGGAAATGTAATATATAAATAATGTATATAATATAATAAGGTGAACGTAAGAAATATCATATATTGTCCATTGCTGTACATGGCGCTGTTTTCATGTACAACAGGAGATGATGTGCCCCAGGAAAGTGGCAATGAGGCTACTGGTCTGCTGCTCAGTGTGGGCAAGACGGAACACCTTACACGTCAGTCCAGCAATGTGGTGCAGGATGAAGGACAATCCTTCAGAGGCCTCAAAGGACTGCTGGCTATTCCATTTTCTACAAGCGGCGGAGCGGTAACAACCGGCGATGCCCCTCTACTCTCAGAAGTCTCGGGCAATGAAGGCTCCAGAGTCATCGGCCAGAATTACTATTATCTTCCCTGTAACCTCATGTCCGGCACCAACCGAATGCTGGTCTACGGTCAAGCTGCTGATATTACCGGTAAAACGGAGTCTTATCAGAATGGAAAGTTAGAAACAACACTCGTTGACCGTATGTCACCTGCTGACATATCGTTCAGCCTGTCGCAGATTCGTAATACCTTTGACGTTCATGAAGACGCTCAAGCTCTGGCCGACTATTTGACATACATTGCCAATACCCCAGGTTGGAGCACAACGGACAATAGTGAGCTAAAAGCCCTCTATTTACAGTTTATCCAAGCAGATGCTCAGACGACTGGGCAGATGGCGGGTTCTGCTGCCAATGTGAAGGCGTATGCCAAGGCACTTAGAGATATTCTGTTTGGCAATACAGATGCGCTGAGCCAGGCAATTGTTGACAGAATTGACGATAATAACAGTATTGAATCTATTGCATCCAATACCTACCCTGCATCTATCGGACTGCCTGACGGAGCAGCAGCCCTGAAATGGAACAATACTGCCTTTACCGTACGTACGCAGACAACTACCATCGACAACATCAACGGTATCAACCGCTATACCTACCCAGCAGAACTGTGGTACTTTGTCGACAGTCCTATTCATACCTCACTCAGCGAGGTCTCTAAAGAGAGTTACGCAGGAAAGACGTGGAATGAAATACTAACGACTCTTTATACCGACGGCAACTCTGTGATGCCCAGCACCCAGTCGGTTGCTGTAGATAATCCTCTGCAATATGGAGTGGGACGCCTGCAGATGACACTGACAGAGATTGCGTCGAGTCTGGAAGATGCCAAAGGACAGAATCTGGATGGTTCTAATGAAAAACAGACGTTGACAGGCGTCATTATTGGCGGACAGCATACTGTGGGCTTTGACTTTAAGCCCAAAGGGCCCCAGAGCGATCTGGATGCACGTTTCATTTATGATCGCGAAGTGGGTACTGCTGGCTCGGATGGCAAATGGACGGTTAACACATTGGTGCTGCAGTCGTACGATGGTGAAAAAGTACCCATTGTGCTGGAATTCAAGAATAACACCACTCATCAGTTTACTGGCAAGGATGGCATCATCTATCCTGGTACGAAGTTCTATCTCATCGCAGAGGTGGACCCTGCCGGCAAGGGTGAGGGGAACTATGCCGGACGTGTATTTACACAAGACTACACGACGAAGGTGAGCATGAAGGTCACTTCACTGGCCAATGCCTACTCTTGTATGCCCGACCTGTTGGCTCCACGCCTGGAGATTGGTGTCGAAGTCACCACCGACTGGATACTATCCACCCCAACAACAGTGATATTGTAAGAAGTAAAAAATCAATATGAAGAATATAAGAATACATATCGGATGGTTATGGAGCAGTATCTTACTGATGCTGTTGACAGCCTGCAGCTCCTCCAGTGACAGAGAGGAAGCTAAACCTACCATGCTGACCATCTATGTGTATTCACCCGACCGGCCAATCATCACCCGTTCAAGTGTTGGTTCTGTCAGCGCTTTGGAGACTGAGAACAAAGTAAACAGCGTACAATTGTGGATTTTCGATGCCAGTGGCAATAAGGTAGGATACCTCAGTACCACTGAGACCGCCTCACTGAATAATGGTCAAGGTGCAGTTTACCAGATTCCCGTCAGCGATGAGTTTGCGCAGAACAAACCTAATGTAGACGTCTACGTACTGGCTAATGCAACTGCAAATAACTGTGGCATCACTGCCACACTGAATGAGAACACCACTCGTGAGGCACTGATAGAACAGGCAAAGATTACCGTTGCCCATTATGGAGTAACGATCGAAAGCCTAACCACGACAGTTCCCGATGACGGACTGCCAATGGCTGGCGTGCTGACGAATCAACCTGTCATTGGCGATGCTCCTGTACTGCGTATCGGTACTACAAGCAACATTGCTACGGTGCCCTTGACACGTGCTGTGTCGAAACTGCGTTTCTTCTTTGCTAATGTGCAGAACGCTCCCGAATTGACGATTACTGGTATCACGCTGAATGGATCACTCATTCCTAACGAAGAGTATCTGTTCTCACAAAACCAGTTGTTGACTTACGATACAAACGCTGCCCCCATCTTGACAAATACAAATGCCATCACGGTGCAGAAGAAAGAGAATCCTGACCAATACGCCTACAATGGCCAGACAGCTCAGGACTATGAAAATTTGATGGTAGATGCAGAACTGTCGCAGGCTGGTCCCTATTACCTCCGTGAATCAGGAAAGTTGGTAGAGGGTACCATCACCTATACCGTAGAGGGCATCACAGATGCCCAGACTGCTAACTTCAAGATGAAGGAGCTGGGCGACTTCCTCCGAAATCACTCGTGGATCGTCTATGCCTACTACGAAGGACTCTCTGGACTGCAGGTGGTCACTGTTGACGTGACACCTTGGGTCAACAAAAATGACAATCACGAAGTATATAACTGGTAAATAAAGAAGATACAGGTGAAGAAGTTACTTACATATATAATAATGCTGCTGATACTGACAGCTTGCAGTTCTTCCAACGATCGTTTGGAAGAGCCACAACCTGTTGTACCGGAATCAGAGAGCGACTTTACCCTGGTGTCCTTCACACGAGCCAATCGTGCGCTAACCATAGAAGAGGAATATGCTTCTATCGGCATGTTCCTGGTAGGGTCAGACACTCAGCATAAACAGTTCCATTACAGACAGAATGACCACAGATGGCATTCCAACATAGAAGTGACCTCCGGACAAAGCTACAGGTTATACGCCTATGCCCCTGCAGATGCTGTAACGGCAGCCATTTCTGAAGAATCCGCGGCAGGAGTCACCATGACCTTCACGCAACTGCCCACTGTGAGCAGTCAGGACATCTGCTTCGCGGTAGGTGTACAACATATGACAGAAGCTAATGGCACAAAAGACATCAAACTCGGCAAGTTCTCCTTCGCAGGAGCTGTCCAAGATCATAATTTCATCAACCTGCTGATGGATCACCTCTATGCAGGTATTAAGCTACAGATGACGATTGATGGTGAGTACACCCAACTGAGAACTATCAAAATCAGAAAACTGGAGTTAAAGAGCACGAAATCTACCGCTCAGGCCGTAGTAACACTTGCTTCCAATACAGAAAACAATGATCCTGTTCAGTCTGTGACTTACAGCAGTTTGTCAGGAACAGAGCGGATTGTCACCTTCTTTGAAAGCGAAAGCACAGAGGGGGTAGAATTGAAGGCTGACAACATCACCACTCCTCTTCCCTTGGAGGCGATGTGCTGCTTTGTACCGACACTGAGTGGTGACCTAACGCTGGTGACGACTTACGACGTGTACGATAAAAATGGCAACAGGATAGGTGAACGCACTGCCTCAAATAAACTACCCAATATGGAAGCTGGCCGGGGTGATTGTGTTACACTGACAATGAATGTGCGCCCCACCTATCTCTACGTGTTGTCAGACCCCGATTTGGATAATCCGACCATTACGGTCAATTAAAATATGATATTTGCATTGAATAGGAAACATACCATAATAAGCTTGCTGATGTTCTTGGGCATTGTGACTGCCCAGGCACAGATTGTCATCGGAGGACATGTCTATGGCGGCGGTAATGCAGGAAATACCGGTGGTAATACCACTGTTACCGTGCATGCTGGCGACTTGAATAGAGTCTTTGGCGGTGCTCGTATGGCAAATGTCGGCGGCAGAGCCTTCATGAACATTGACGGAGCCAATGCCTCTAACTATATCGTCATTAACAGACTTTATGGTGGTAACGATATCGCAGGTACCATCGGCAAGTCGAAGGAAGAATTGCCTGCTGTGATAAAATCTCATGCAGAAGTCAATGAGGTTGACACGACTTGGAATGCCCTCTTGCTCATTTCTACCAAAACAGAATTAGATGGAACTGAGGCCGCCGATGCCAAGAAGATCTACATCGGTCAGCTGTTTGGCGGTGGCGATGGCGAATATGTATATGGTTCAAGAACCGAGGGTTCCCAAACCGTTTATTTTGCCAAGGAGGACGGCGTAGAGGTGGCTACCAGTAGCCATGAACTCAAAGCCCCTAACCTGGGTAAGACCTTCGTTGACATTCACGGCGGTTCCATCGTCTATGCCTATGGTGGTGGTAACAATGCTACAATAACCGAGCGTACTGTTATCAGTTTGGATAACCCCAGTGCAGTGGTGAACAGTATCAAAGATGCAACCAATCCGAATGCTGACGACACTGGCGAGTTGCTGACCAACAACCGCTTCGAGCAAAAGATGGGCATCAACACCACCTTCTCCTATCCCAGCAGTGCTGAATACCAGATTGGTCGACTCTTTGGTGGTAACAACAAGGCAGATATGGCTATTCGTCCTCGATGGAATCTGCAAAAAGGTAGAATCCGTATGCTCTACGGTGGAGGTAACGAGGGACGTATGACCAGTAAGGAAGGTCTGCTCACACAGATAGAAGGTGCGGGAATGGTGGTTGAAAACGTCTTTGGCGGTTGTCGCAAGGCTGATGTGCATCCGTTGGACGAAAACGGTAACCCCATTCCATACGAAGACATCCAGCTGGATCCAAACCCTGCCAAAATCCCAGGCGGCTACGCCTCTCGTGTCAGAGTGTTGGCGGGTCACGTCACTAACGTATATGGCGGTAACGACATCTCCGGCAACATCTATGGCGGTAACACCGTGGGTATCTTCACCCATATCTATGGCGACGTCTATGGTGGTGGTAACGGTTCGTACGCCTATACCGACAATATCGACTTGAAGAACAGTCCGCGATGGGGCGATCTCTATTATGATCCAGATTCTATTCTGACAGCAGAGGGGATAACTGGCGTTCCCGAAAAACTAAAATCTGCAACAGCCCTTAACTACTTCCGTCCTAATGCTGAAAAGGTGTCTATCCTCGTGAGAGGTGAGGAAGACAATCCTACCATCATTGATGGAGCTCTCTATGTGGGTGGTAATAGTGCCTCATTGCGTGAAAATGCCGCCTCTTCAAGTAGTAGCAGTAGTAATGGTGAATATCTCACTCACATTAAGATTGGCTCTTATGTGATTATTGACAATACATTCCTCGGCAACAACGGCGAGAACATGATTAAGACCAATGAGGCTGATGCCTCAGGCCATCATGAAGGCGTGCTGCGTACCATGAATAGCACTACCTATACCTCAGACGGCTCCAAGTTCAACTTAATGGATTTGACGGACAAGGATGTCTTTGCCAAGTATATGGAAGGTTGCGCCATGAAGGTGAAATCCGGTGTGCTGTTTGAGAGCCAAGGCAGAGGCGACCCCAATAACTATATAGAGTATTCTTCCAAGTTCGGTTCGTTCTACTGCGGCGGTAACGTGGGTAGTATGATTACTGATGGTAAGGTTTCTATCAACTTCTCAGATGAAGCCATTGTCTATGATAAGATAGTGGGTGGCTGTAACAATGCCAATGTCCATGCAACAGCATTCAATGCAGAGTATTTAGGCGGTCTGTTGGGCGACCCCGACCCTGCGCCGGCAGGTTCGCCGGTGAATGCCATTGGCGACAAGCTGGAATTGAACTTCAGCGGTTTGAAGATTCAGCCGATGCGCTGGAAAGATAAAAACGACAAGTCGAAGGGACTGGTATGGAATACCATCAGTTCTGCAACGGGAGAGGAAGTGGACTTCGACCCATCTACTGCATCGACGGGCGAGAGCACCGAAGCGGATTTGGACCGCCGTTTGAAGGGTGGTAACATCTATGGCGGTTGCTATAACACTGGTCATGTGAACGGCAATGTTGTTATTAACATCAACGCCTCCATTGTTGACCGTAAGGGTCCTGATGCCATCTTCGACCAAGTAGAGCAGAATGAAGGTGAAGCTATCTTGTATGGTCACGAGAACTATAATATCCTCGAACGTCACTCAGGTGTCATCCTCGATGAACAGGGAATGGATGTGCTGGGTAAAGCCCTCAACGTCTTTGGTGGTGGCTATGGTGCAGCGTCTGAGATTTGGGGAAGCACAACCATCAACATGAACCAAGGCTATGTCTTCCAGGTCTTCGGTGGTGGTGAGAATGGAGCCATTGGTCAGGGCACCTATAATTCAACGACAGGGAAACTGGATTATACCTACGACCCACGATATAGCTGTCACGTCAACCTGAAAGGTTCGGTAGCAGGTGTTTACAGAGGACATGCAGAAGATAGTGACGATATGGCAGAGACCGAGTTTATCTATGGTGGTTCCTTCGAAGCACCTATCGCCGGCAACACCATCATCAACTTAGGTAACGGACGTATCTTCAACTCATTCGCCGGCAGTTGTAATGCCGATATTTTGGGTCATACCGAGACCTATATCGGACGTAGTGGCGTGGATGCTCAAGGTAAGGACGTGCTTGGATTCCCTTGGATTCGTGACCATGTCTATGGCGGTAACGACCTGGGTGGACAGATTCATAATAACGCAAGCTTCAAGGGTCGTGTTAGCTCTGATTTGCAGGCCAAGCTACACAATCCTGAAAGCGTAGAAAATCCGGATGTAGTCAATGCGTCAGCCTATATGGAATACATCCAAGGCCGTGTGGGCTATATCTTTGGTGGTTGCTATGGTGACTATGACTATACAGATTCTTATTTTAGCAAATATACCTATCCGGATGGCAAATCCAAGGCTGGCTTCACCAAGCCTCGTCTGGACAATGCCTTCGTCAACTTCCGTCCAAACAGCCATGTCCGCAACGAGTTGGAAAGAATCTTCGGTGCCGGACAAGGCTCTTTGAAAGGCTTTGGTGTGGACAGCATGCAGAACCGAAGCTATATCCTGGTAGACATTCCTCAGAACGTCACGAAATTCCAGAATGTTGCCGTATTTGGCGCTGGTGCCAACTGCGGTCTAGGTATGGGTGTTGACTCTGTTACTGTGGCTGCCAATCTTGACAAGTACTCGGCTATCATCGACCTCTTCAGAGGAACTGTCAGCAATGTTTATGGCGGTAGCTTCTCAGAGGGCTTCACACGCCGCACCCTGCTGAACGTGCCTGCCACTTCTACCATCAGCGTAAATAACCTGTTTGGCGGTGCTTATGGTAATGACCCTCTTTATCCTTGTGACGTTTATGAGTCACACGTCAACTATCATAGTGCCAATGCTACAGTACGTGGCAACATCTATGGCGGTAACAACAATGCCGACCGTACACTCTATGCTCAGGTCAACATTGATGTTCCCGTATATAATGGAAAGACAGACCCCAAAACCGGTTCTAAGTATATGTCAACTGTCTATGGAGCAGGCTTTGGTGAATATGGTGGCGGCCACAACGGAAAGGTCATCAATCGCAAGTCATTATTGAAATGGGCTAAAGATTTAGAAGAAAAAGGCGAAGTACTCGACCTCACTATGCCTGGATATAACGAGTGTGGTCTTGAACATCAAACGTTGGTTCATTCTACTCGTCTGGGAGGAAAATATCATACGAATGTTCATATCTATGAAGGAGCTACAGTATGGAACTATGCATACGGTGGCGGTATGGGTGACTCTGAAAAGGTAGGTCAAGGCATTCTCGGTAGTGGTGATGTTTACGGCAGCACCTATATTGATTTGCTTGGCGGCATTGTCGCTAAGGACCTTTATGCTGCAGGCACCAGTGGTGCTGTACGTGACAGCTTCCGCGTGACAGCTGCCGGTTTTGACTACAATGGCAAGCATATTCCGGGCTTTATAGCCAGCAGCACAGCCTACATAGAAGGCGGCAAGGCTCGAAATGTCTATGGTGGCGGCTGGCGAGGCAGTGTGGGTGAGCATGCCGGAAATATCAATGCGTCTTATGCTAATGATATCCCCGGTGAGACACATGTCATCATCGGAAAGACTGATGGTACCACCCTCACAGATGGAATCCCTGTTATTGAGCGCAATGCCTACGGAGGTGGTGAAGGTGGTGCGGTATATGGCACGGCCAACATTACACTCAACAATGGATTTATCGGTTACCGATTCTTTGACGAGGAACCTGCGGATAAGACCTATCCTTACACGAAAGTAGTACACAACGATTGGACAGGCTACTATCAGGAGAAGATTGTCGATGAGACTTGGAAGGATGCTGAAGGCAATTATATCCCCAATACGAATTTGACGAACAGCGGTAACATCTTTGGTGGTGGATATATTGATAACAGTAGTGTGGATATCACTAATGTAGAAATATATGGCGGCACGGTTCGTAACAGCGTCTTTGGTGGCGGTGAGATTGCTGCTGTAGGACGTGGTGATGTCTATGGCGAGAACGATGAGAGTCCGTTGCGCACTCTAAAGGGTATCTATAAGGCTGGAAAGACAAAGGTCAGCGTATACGATGGCTGGGTGAAGCGTGATGTGTTTGCAGGCGGTAAGGGTATCGACAATCTCGGTCGTACGGGATCACTCTATACCAACGGTTATGTCTTCGGAAAGACCGAGGTCGATATCTTCGGTGGCGAGATAGGCACGGATGAAGGCGTGGCATTAGGTTATGGCAACGTCTTTGGCGGTGGCGATATCGGTTATGTTTATAGTGCTTTCGAATATCCTGACGGTAGTTTGGGCGTGGGTAAGAAAGCAGGAAACCGCTATGACGATAATGATGAGGGGCACTACTTCAAGTCAAAGAATGGCAATTATACCGATGATGATGGTTATACCCTTGGAGGAAGTGACGAGAAATATATGACCGAGGACAGCAAGGTGTTGGTTGAGCCGCACAGCAAGGTGCTATCTGCCGTTACTATCAACGGTCACGACTATGTTGCCGGCAACTATGTACCCACATCTGATTTGAACACCTTGAAGGACAAGACCACTGACGCTGCCACGTGGGGTTGTCTGGATGTTGATGGTATTATCATCCACAACGCCGTCTTTGCTGGTGGTAACGTGTCGTCAGGTAACGACCAGGTGTTTGCCAACGCTACTACGCTGTTTGGTAACGCTACGGCATCCATTAACGACGTTTATAATCGTGACTTGATTACCATCGGTACAGGCCATACAGGTGGTCTCTATGGCGATGGCAACTTGACGTTCGTGGACGGCTACCGTGAGCTGAATATTACCAACTACGGTACAGACTATTATCATATTACAGACGATATTACGCTTGAGCAATACCAAGCCCTACCTACACGTGAGGCTGCTTATTATGAGTTGAAATACAGGTGTGAGCAGGAGTGTGAAGACAATGAGGGCACACGCTATACGGTTGGCTCTACTATACCTCAGGACGAGTTGGTCGTTTTGTTTGCCGGCCAAACAAATATTATTGATGCTCAGGGTGTCATCAATTCTGCTTATTGGGTGGCCAATGGTGTGGTATCACGTTATGCCGGTCGTATCATGAACACCATCCAGCGTGCTGACTTCTGTGGTGTCTTCGGTAGCCGTATGGTGATGAAAGGTGCTCAGGACCGTGTGCCAGAGATTGTGGACTACACCAACTACACCATCAACCGTGTACGCGAGGTGTCACTGAACAAGACGCTGTCACCTGCCGGTGATACAGACCCAAAGCATGCATCACACGGCAACTACTTTGGTATCTATAGTAATGTGAACTTCCTGGGTGCACTGACCAGCGATCTTAACTACTACAATAATGTCCGCGTAACAGACAATGTGGATGAAAGTAAATATAAGTCTGCCGTTACGATAGGTGATAATACTTATGAATATGGCACTGCGACCTACCAACAATGGAAGCAGGCACATATCAACGATCAGACCCGCAACAACGGTAACAGCCACAACCAGGTGGCATTGGCATCAGGCGTCTATCTGGAGTTGACAACTGAGGAGAGCACCGGCAATGACCTCCGCGAGAAGGAATGGGGCTATATCACCGGTGTCATCGAGCTCGACCTGATTAATGTGCAGACAGGTGTCGGTGGCGGCTTCGTCTATGCCAAGAACGTGCATGGCAATCGCTCATCTTCTGGCAAGACACGTAACACCTTGACCAGTCTGAACAACGGTGCTGTGAGCAACCGAAGCTTTATTTACACAACTGATGATGCGACACAGAATAAGTGGCAGAGTTCCGGTAACTTTGTACATAGCACACAGACCATCGTTGACGATTGTTACGATGAGAGTGCTAAGTACAAGGGCAACGATGCTGTTCCTGCCCATTACTGGTTCATTAAGGGTTCAGTATATGTTTATGATCAGTATATCTCAGCTTATACTGGTGCACCTAATGCCTATAGTGAGACTGTGAACATTCCGTTGACCATCTCCGCTGCTTCGCACGGCACGATGAAACTGCTCAACGTGAAGCCAAACCGTTATGCCTACTACTCTACTTATAATACCGAGAGCCAGAAGAAACTGGCACCTGACGGCAAACTGGTCATCAAGGATGTGGAATACCATCTGAACGATCCTATCAGCTATTGGGATTGGTATCTGCTGCCCGCTGCAGAGCGCAACCTGTTCGTCGATGAAACATACGTCACCATCGCAGACTGTACGATTGGTAGTGGTAATGTTGTCATTCCTGCTGGTACAGTGATGTTGCTTGGTGATAATAGTACAGAGGGAAGCTATCAGTACTACGAGAATCTTGCATTGTCGAAGTCTTTGGAACCGGGCGCACCTGAAGTGAAGTATGTTCACAATACAACAACAGGAAAGGATGTCCCCTTCAATTTCGTCTTCCGCTCCTCTAACAACATCAGTCACGACACGGGTTACCTGCTGACCTACAACGTCAACAATCCTGACGTATGGAACAAGTACTATACGCCTCTCACTGGTGTATCCAGAGATGGAAAGATAACACTTGCTGATTACGCCAAATTATCAGCCAACCTGCAGGCTCAGTATACGGACGGACCAACCTACAAACCAACAGCAAATGGTCTGTACGGACAGCGTGACTACAAGGAAAGCGACATCATCTCCAAGGATACATACGATACCTATCAAGCTGCAAAGACTGCTCATCCTGATGACATTCCTGCTACGGGTCAGGCAATCTTCGAGCCAGCATATTTGGTAACTTCTTATGTTGAGACGACCAAGAAGGACGCCACAGAGCAACGTCTGCAGGAAGGTGCTAAGGTGGCGCAGTCTGATTATACCGACGCTACATGGGCAGCTATGGCATCTAAGAGAGATGAAGCCTATGTATGTACCAGCAGCATCACGCTGTCGAAGACCTCTTTGATTTATAACGGTCAGCTGATGACGAAGGCAGAGCGTGCCGCTCTCTTAGCAGATACTGAACTCTCTGATGCTCTCAAAGAAGAAATAACGAAATATGTAGTTCCTGCCTACTACTGCTCAACCGCTGGTAGATATGGTGGCGACTACTACGACAATACCAAGAACTACCGTGCCCTGACGGCTTGGAGCTCTATGTCGGATGCTGACCGTGCTAACTTCACGTACAACTACGATGCCTTTGACCTGCTCGTAGATCCGACTTACGGAGGAGCAGAAGGACAGAAGTACCAGTACGATGGTTATAATAGCTACAGTGATGCTAACAAGGATAAGATGATTTACTCGCTGGAGAAGCCCGTCGATTACACGGCAGTATATCATGGATCAGCTGATCCTACCTATGGTTTAGTGAATGGCAAAGAATATAAACGTACAGAATACGAGGCATTGCCTAACGAGCAGCGTCACTACGCACCTATCGGTGTTTCCGCAGCAGGTGACTATTACGTTGTCAAAGAATTCTTTATCGTTGGTGAAACACCATATCCTGTTGGAACGGTTATCAGCAGCGGCACGTACGAAAGCCTGAATGATGATACCAAGGCAACCAAGATACAGACAATTTCGTTTGAGGCTGCTGATGCAGGAAAGACGTTCTACTATTGCCGTGAGAACTGGTCTAACGGCACAACCGATTATGTGATTGGTAGTGTCATCGATGAAGGTACATATAGTCAATTAACCAACAAGCAGAAGAACTTCACCATCCATGGCGTGATACCTATGGAGACCAGCACGCTCTATGTGTCTCGTAACTCTGACATCTTCGATCTCTCGAAGGATAAGATTATCACCGTGGTTTATGAGTACAACTACGAGGAGAGTGACGAGTCTGGTATGCACATCACACCTATCACCGAACGCCACGTGGTGAATATCCACCTCCAGTTCAAGAGTGGTATTCCTGACGTTGAGGACATCACCAAACCGGGTATCGTCCTGCCAGGAACGGCTGTCTCGTTGCGTACGCCTACTGTTACACCGGGTGCCTACGAGGTAACTGGCGGTGGATGGGAACTCTACGAGAAAGTAGACGATGCCGAGAGCCACACCAATGGTATAGAGTATACCCCAGGCAACGACGCACTCTACTGGTATCAGGATGGTTATTATGTTGCTTACTATGCTCAGACCTATCTCGGTAGGACTTACTCTAACCATGTACCTGTCACGGTAGCCAACTACCACGACCTGAAGAAAGTGATGGATGACAAGGAGACGCACCTCCATGTGGACTATGCCTTGGATCGTCTGAAGCGTGAGAGTAAGATATACATCAACGACTATAGCAGCACGTCGCAGAATGGTCTCGACCTGCTGAAGGACTTCTATGACCTTAGTGTGCTCAGCGGTTCACCCGCTGAGGATAGCAAACTGGCAGGTCACGCACTGCTTGACGAACATGTCAAGGGCGGTGCAGACCTCGAGTTCATCCTGCATAGCAACATCAACCACACAGGCGAATGGACACCTATCGGTGCAACGACCTGCTTTGGCGGTAACTTCCATGGCGATGGCTACACCATCAGCGGTCTGAACAACTCACTATTCCAGAAGCTCTGTGGCAATGTCTATAACCTCGGCGTGACAGGTTCCTTCACCGGTGCCGGTGTGGCAGAAACAGGCAATGGCTATGTTGAGAGCTGCTGGATTAACACAACCGGTACGCCTAACGGTAGCGTTCGTGCCGTCTTTGGCAATCCGTCACGAGGCGAAGGCATCCAGATGGTTAACTGCTACTATCCCAATACGAAGGCTTACAGCACTGACAACAATGGTCGAGGCATTGCCACAGCGATGTCAGAGCAAGCTTTCTTCAATGGTGAGGTGGCTTACAACCTGAACGGATTCTACCTCTATAAGCGTTATTGCGACAAGATGGTGACAGAGGGTACTGACTACAAGTACATTACCATGAACGAGGATGGCACTCCGTCCGCACCTAAGACGGCATACTATGGCAGTAATCCTGGTCTATGTTATGCTGGATATGTAGAATCTCGCTATGCTGACGGTGACTTCCGCTATGCAGACGGCGAGATACCGGCTTCGACTGACGACCGCCTCTACACAGAGACTGACGCACAGAACAATACGACGGTGAAGTTTGCACCCATCTGGCCAGACGACTATATCTACTTCGGCCAGACGCTGACCTATGGTTACAATGCAGAACACGCTCATGAGGAGCTACCAGCACACATCAATAAGAGTGTCTCTCTGTTGGCAAAGGGCGAACAGAGCAACCGCGTATATCGTGCTCCTGCCTACTACGGCAACAAGACGATGGACGTAGCTTACTTCAACCCGATGGCTTATCTGGTGGCACACACCAAGCCTAAGACTGCGAGCGACACCGACCTGAAGCCTGCATATCCTGGCATGACTGCCGTTGACTTCGCTGGTCATAACGATACCAACTGGAGTACTGGTGCAGTGGCTGGAAAATTCTACTCACCGCTGCTCGATGACGCGGGCTTGATAAGCATCAGCACCAACGGACAGACGCCCAACATACTGGTTTATGCTCCTGCTGAAACGTCTACCGAAGGGTATGCCAACAAGCAGACCTACGACGTGCTGACCGAATACTTCGCTCAGGAGCCTGTCTATAGTAACTATGACACAGATAACGGCACATCTTACAAACGTGTAGCCTCAGCTATCGACCAATGGGGAACAGTACTTGGACATCTGGTACAGAGCGACCGCACTGCTACCAATGACCATCTGCTGGTTGACAAGCGCGACTTCTACTGTCCTATCAGTTATGAGTTCTCGACAGGCTATCGCATGTGGTATCAGCGTCTGCCGGAACGTTATGTCGACAAGATCAAGGGCTGGGAGACTGTCAGCCTGCCGTTCACTGCCGAACTGGTGACCACACAGGATAAGGGTGAGATTACCCACTTCTACAGTGGTAGTAAGAGCATTGACGAGAACGATACGAAGATCGGTCACGAGTACTGGCTGCGTCAGTACAATGGTAAGGACCATATCGATGGTGACACATTCTATGCAGTGTTCGACTATCCTGATGCTGCTGGTGCGACAAAGACCGTCACCAACACCTATCTGTGGGATTACTACTATAGCCACAACAGCCAGCAGGATGTCAACCTCGATGAGTACCAGCGCTACTATCAGGCGGCACGTAACTACGAACAGTATCCGCTGATGGCCAAGGGTTCTTCGTATATCATCGGACTCCCAGGTGCTACCTATTACGAGTTCGACCTCAGTGGTAACTGGACTGCTAAGAACACGTCCAGCCCAGCACCTGTCAAACTCGAGAAGCAGATTATTACCTTCGCTTCTGAACCAGGTATCACCATCGATGTAAGCGATGATGACATGACAGCAGCAGCCTACGATGGTTACCGCTTCACGCCGAACTATCTGGCAACAGAGAAGCCTGCAGGCATCTACGTGCTCAACAGCGACGGCAACCGCTTCGAGAAGACCACAACAGCCACCGAGACTGTTCCGTTCCGTCCATATATCGAGGCCGTGACAGGACCGTCTCCTGCACCGCGCTATATCGCCTTCAGCAATAGCGGATCGGCATTCGGCATTAACGATAGCGATGACATCGATGCTCAGGGCGAACTGGCCATCAGCATCCGCCCACACATGATAAGCGTCACCTCGTCGCTACGCCATGAGGCAGATGTACGCATCGTTAACATGAGTGGTCTCACCATAGCAACCTTCACCATCCAGCCAGGCGAAACCGTCAACACCAACATCGGTGTCGGTGGCGTCTACATGGTCCGTGCTGACGGTGGCCGCATCCAAAAGAAGTTCGCAATAAGATAACAGTGCCCAGCGGTTCACCCGCTGGTATAACAAAAAAACAGAGTGCCCAGCGGTTCACCCGCTGGTATAACAAAAAAAACAGAGTGCCCAGCGGTTCACCCGCTGGTATAACAAAAAACAGAGTGCCCAGCGGTTCACCCGCTGGTATAAAAAGTAAGAAATGGAAAAATACCACCCTACCCGCCACAACATGCAGCGCCGCATGACTACACATAACTATGCGCTGCCTGGCACCTACCACATCACACTGCATGTGGCAGGAGAAATGGGGCAGTCCTTGGGCCAGATACAAGGCTCTCTGGAACAACCAGACGAAAGCCCCAACGCGCCTCATGTGGCAATGACCCCGGTAGGGAATATGGTACGTGAAGAACTGCTCACCAGCATCACTAAGCACTACCCTATGATTAACATAGATACCTTCGTGATCATGCCTGAGCACCTGCACGCCCTCCTGCAAGTAACAGCGCCCATCGTAAGTAGCACAGGGCGCCCCACCCACCTCGGACAGGTGATAGCAGGCTTCAAGAAAGGCTGCAACCGCCGCTACTGGGCCATGACGGGGCAAGACGCCACAGCAAATTCAGCGGGCAAACCGCTGAACACTACGCCTAGCACCACATCTCGGGTGTTGGGCGGTTCACCCGCCCAAAGTGTGTCTGGCGCTTCTCAGGTGCCTGGCGGTTCTCGGGTGTCTGGCGGTTCACCCGCCAGAGAGGCCAAGCACGTTCCCTCTAACGGCACTACGGGCCGCAGGCCTCTTTTCGCCTATGGCTACTGCGACGTGCAGCCCATCACCCCCGAGCAGCTGGCCACACAGCGCACCTATATCAAGGGGAACCCGCGCAGCCGTCTGCTCCGCAGCCGCCAGCGCGCCACGCTGACCGCATGCCGCTACGGCTATACCACAGCCCTCACGCCATCAGCCCTTCGCGGCTTCCTACAACGTGAGTGCCTGCAGAAGCACGCCACACCCGATGCCCTCTCGGCCATCGAGTGCCGTCTGCTTCTCGCTGACGGAAAAATTGCCCTCGACACCTACGGCAACCGCAAGTTGCTGAATAGCAAGCTCTTGCCCGTAGTATGTCATCGCCAGGACAAACCCCTCTTCGCGCAACAGAAAGCCCGCTGTATGGAAGAGGCTGTTAATGGAGCCATCATGGTGTCAGCACGTATCTCTGCTGGCGAACAGGAAATCATGAACGAGATGGTGAATCACGGTTTTCCTGTGATTATCATCGCTGACAATGGTTTCCCCGAGCGCTACCACCCGTCAGCGGTGCGCCTCGACCAATGTGCCACAGACCAGCTGCTCCTGGTCACCCCGTGGCAATACCAATACCGTGGCAAGAACGAGCAGGTAACCATTCCCTTCTGCAAGGCGATGAACTGCGTTGCCCAAGCCCTCTGCCGCCAAAAAGACGACTGGTGGAAAAACAGCGAATAAAGTGCCCAGCGGTTCACCCGCTACAAAAAAAAGAAAACAGTGATCAGCAAAAAAAGAAAACAGTGTTCAGCAAAAAAAGAAAACAGTGTTCAGCGGTTCACCCGCTGAAATAAAAATACTAAAGATATGAGTACAACATACGAACATACAAAGCAAGTAACAAGGTTGATGGCAGCCTCTAGCCATACTCTAAGCTTACTGATGAGTATGCTTAGAGTAAGCCTAGAAGCAGCCTGGAGTATGGCTAGAGTATGGCTAGAGTATGCCTGGAGTATGGCTAGGGTAAACATTTTATTCCCACACTGGGAACAAAACATTCCCACACTGGGAACAAAACATTCCCACCTTGGGAATAAAACGGGCTTACGGCTCGCCCTGAACGAGCTTACGGCTCGTTTGCCACGAGGTTACGGCTCGTTCGCAACGAGAGTATCCCTGCTCCTGCTCCTCACGCTAGGAAGTGGAAGTGTCTGGGGACAAAATCCTGTTGAAATAACAACTGATACTAATGGGAATGGTACCATCGAAGATAGCGAGAAGAAATTCTATCTGATTCAGACCAATGCGTTCCCAAGTTTCTATATTGCCCCGCAATCAAATAACACTATTACTACCAATAATATACTTGGTGATTATATGTTGTGGTATTTCTTGGATGCAGGTGAAGATAATGGTACTCAATATTACTATATCGTCAACAATAGTACGGGGAAATACATCTACAACCACAATGGCAACTCAAGAGGTATCAATATTACGAATTTCGCTTCCTTGTCTGATGCCAACAAAGAAAAATGCAAGTTCAAACTTGTTGTAGATAATGAAGGTGGAACAACTGGCTTTTATAATATTGATGTTAAAGCAAGCCAGACCTATTATGGTTTGAACAAGCAAGGTAGCAGTCAATCCAATGACAATCCTATCAGATTAACGAATAATCAGTATATCCACGACTCCAACTCCAAGTGGAAGTTTGTACCTTTTAACGAAACATATGTTTGGCCTAATCCTCCTTTCAGCCCTTCCACTGATTCGGACAAACATTTTTTTAAGATTTCCAATGTAAATACCGGTGGCTTTTATGTATCAACTGACGCAACGCCAGACAAGGTGACCTATGCAAGCACCGAATCTGACTGTATGGTATGGTATCTTAAAGAGGCTTCGTCAGATTCTTGGTTTAAATACTATTACATCATTAATCCGTCAACAGGAGACCGCTACATGTATTATAACGGCACTGCTACCAATGGAGAAAACCAAACAGATGCAGTCTGTGTAAAAGAATATGATTCTGAATACGAAGACCGTTATCAATTTGTCGTGATTCAGGCAGCTAGAGGTGACGGAGAAACACGTGAAGAATGTTATGCTATTATACCTAAACTTCTCAGAGATAAATTTTGGGGAAGTAATAGCATTGGCCTAGCGCCCATAATTGACGATGCCAATATGGGGATCATATCTAGCAGGGGAATAAGTAATACAGCCCAATGGAAATTTGAATCTACAGATTTCTCAACAGTGTGTACTGACCCAACTATCACATTTTCCACTGCAACGGGAAAAGCAACCATATCTACTACAACTGCATTTCCTACCATCCACTATACCACAGACGGTTCAACACCTTCATCCACTGAGGGAACAGAATATGTGGGTCCTTTTGATGTAACAGAGGAGACAACGATTAATGCGATTGTTACTAAAAATGGGTTTACTGACTCGGAAGTAATAACAAAAACTATCTATAAGGTTGCAACTCCCACTATTCAGGACAATGGCAACTATGCCGTTTCCATTACATCTGAAACAGAGGGTGCGACTATTTACTATACTATTGACGGTTCTGATCCTACTACCTCGTCAACAGAATATACTGCTCCATTAACAGAGAATATTTCGGGCGTAACTATTAATGCGATAGCAGTTAAAGACGGAATGATAAACTCTGCCATTAGTTCATGTGCTGTAACATTTAGTTGTGCTACTCCCGTCTTCACTAAGAACGAAAACTATATTTCTATCAGTTGCCCTTCTCCAACAAGTGGAGTTTCTATTTATTACACCAAGAATGGAGGGGACCCCACTTCTTCCAGTACACCATATACAAGTCCTATACCTGTCGTTATAGGTGACATTATTAAAGCCATTGCCGTTGCTACAGGGTATAACAACTCTGAAGTAGCTACGAAAACGATACACAATGAGTTGACACCTACTGATGGGAAATATCTCATAACAAGTCAAACGGACTTTGAGGTATTTGTGGATATGGCCAGCACCACGGCTGGAGCAAATTATTATTATGTTCTTCAGACAAATGTTGATGCAAGTTCTTCCATCACGATTCCTTTCTCTGGAACCTTTGACGGAGGTGGGTACACCATAAGTGGTCTGTCACACCCTCTTTTCAACACCATCAATGGTGGTATGGTAAAGAATGTCATGCTCAAGGATGTCCAAATCAGCGGCAGTGGCAGCGTGGGTGCTATTGCAGGAGTGGCAAGTGGATATACCCGTATCTACAACTGCGGTATCCTGCCAAGCAGCAATAAGTATGAAAATGAAAGTTCATACGTATCAAGCTCTGATGGCTATTGCGGTGGTTTAGTTGGTTGGTTGAAGGATGACTCACGTGTCATCAACTGCTTCAGCTATGCCAACATCACAGGTGGCACAACAGTAGCCGGTATCGTTGGATATAATGATTTTGCGTCAACCGCTGAAGAGTCTGATGGAAAATATGCTAAGCTTAAAACGGCTGTGGTGAACTGTATGTTCTATGGTAACATTACAAGTGGAACAACGAGATATCCCGTCTATGGCGGTGAGAAGATTCTGAATAACAATGAAAATGGTATCAACAACTACGACTTCTATCGTGCAGAGGCAAACTTAGGTTTGGTAGATAATGATCATTACAACTGTTCATGGCCAGCTCAAGAGGAGTACCTCACCAAATACGAATACTATCGTTACCTTCTGAACAGTAACCGTGAACTTTGTGGTTGGTGGGTAGGTGCTCCATCTGCTCCGAGTGGCATGCTCATAGCTGAAGTTCAAGCTGTGCCAAAAGATGCCTCACTGATGGCGAAATGGGTGCTTGACCCCAGCATTGCGCCTTATCCTATTTTGAAGGCTCCTGGAAAGTATTATTCAGTGATTAATCAGGATCCCGACAATCGTATTAATCCTGTTAGCAAGGCTTGGGAAAGTCGCCAGACTTCCTCAAATACTATCACAACCAAAGCAGCGCCCGACACTGAGGGACAAAAATTAGGCAGCATCACCGTCACCATCAATAAAGGAGGAAGTCTTAGTGGTTCAAGCAGCAAAAGCATCACTATCACTGCGATGGATATTGAAAATAACGACTTCTGTTATGGCAAAATACAGTTGCCTTATTACAACAGTATCTTTGGTGACCCCAATAGTAATGACTGGACCACAAGATATGGTGGCAACTATAAAGATAAAGTCGTTGTCGGTTGGGAAATCACAAGCGTGACAGGTGGCACGGAAGGTGAATTAGTTAAAAACTGGGAAACCGGTTACAACTTCGCTGACCGTGATTGCACGAATAAGGACAAGGAACGCATCTTTGCCCAGGGCGGCTACTACTATGTGCCAAACGGAGTGACAGCAATTAGCATCACAGCAAAATGGGCGGATGCCACTTATCTTGATAACAATGACCACTATTATGATCGCATTTCCAAGTCGAGTATTACAGATGCCGACAAGGGTACACATAAGTCAACTTTATATCCTTTTAAACCTGCAGGAATTCGTTCGGAAACACTCGGGAATGGAGAGACTGTCAAAACAGGTCCTATTTCGAGCAATCTTCAAACAGGTAGCGTTTATGAGAAGGCTATCGTATTAGTTGGCAACAATCAGAATTTTACTGGTAATGCGAATTATGGAAATTCTTCCAACGGGTTCACTGTGATGAGTGCCGATTTTGATTTGGATGACGAACCTGACTATAGTCTTATTTGGCAATTAGGCAACTATACAAGTCGATATAACATCTGTCCTATCCGTTTTGATTTTTTGCCTGTTATCGAAATGGGTATGGCAATGAAAGAAGACGGATCCACTCAATACTATTCATTG
Source organism: uncultured Bacteroidales bacterium (assembly GCA_902772585.1). Classification (GTDB taxonomy): domain Bacteria; phylum Bacteroidota; class Bacteroidia; order Bacteroidales; family Bacteroidaceae; genus Prevotella. Next base: position 145,779 of record CACYBB010000004.1, read on the forward strand.
GGTTGTTATCGCCCATTAGGCCACTTTGAGGTAACAGAAACATCTTTAATACATTTCGGACAGTTCGAATTTGGAAACCAGAATCGTTCTTTAGAGGCTCCTCTTATCCTAAATGGTGGCATTTATGACCAATTCACTAAAGGAACAGGTGTTGGACATGCTGCCAATGATGACATCAACTATATGATTATCGGTGGTAATGCCTATATACCATCGTTTACACCTGGAGCCCATGTCAACGGTGGTGCTAATTATTCGACTCGCCATTGTGCTGTTAATGTCCTCGGAGGAAGAATTAATAACCTTTATCTGACAGGAAACTTTAACAATAACGTCACACCAAATACAGACAATCCCCATTGTTATATAGACGGTGGTAATTTAAAGCATGTAGCAGCTGCTGGTAAGGAAGGCATCAATGGTGATGTTTATTTCAAAATAAATCATTCAGTCATCAATGAGTTCTATGGCGGCAGTACATTAGCTGATAAACTTGTTACAGGCAAAATCGACGTCACAGTTGACAATAGCAAAATAACTAAATATTGTGGTGGCCCTAAGTTTGGCAATATGACTTTGGATGCAAATAATCCTGCAAATAGTAAGACTGTCACGACCAATGCCACAGGTACTACCTTCGGCGTTTATTATGGTGGCGGTAATGGAGGTACCAGCTATGTGCAGTATGCTTCAAGAGATAACACTGTTAGCGATGCCACTGTTAACTATAATTGGAATGCAACAGGAACTGGAGGAGGAGGACTTAGTGGCTATACTCCTAATACTTATCGTGATGGAGATGGTAACCATAACTACATGGCTGACTACGAGATGGAGATTGTTAACAGCTCAGCAGGTACAGATGCTAAGAAAGGCATATTCCGAACCTATTTCTATGCAGCTCAGTTCTCTGCTACCAATACAGGTCCTATTACCAATAATCTTACTAACTGCAAAGTGCTTACAAGCTTTTATGGTGGAGGAAACCTGGGTGGTGTTATAGGCGATGTCACATCAACGCTAACCGACACAGAAGTTGTGGGTTCAGCCTTTGGTGCAGGCTACTCAGCCAGTGTACCAGAAGTAACCATCTATAATAAAAATAAGACTGCACCTACTCTTAATGTTTATACAGGTATTATCACCCCGACCCCTGATCCGGATCCTACAAGCACTTACACGACCTATACATGGACAAATAAAACATCTCTTGGTGGTCAAACGCTTTCCACAAGTCACCCTGCAGTACTCAATGTGGATGGTGTAAATTATTTCTATACTGAAGAACCACTTGAAAATCTTGGTACAGTTAAAGGTAAGGTAACTTTGAAGATAGAAGGTACAACTACCGTTAAGCACAGTGCCTATGGTGGTGGAGAGGAATCTGCTGTTGATGGTGATACCGAAGTGAATGTTACTGGCGGTACGATTGGTACTTCTGGTCTTGGCGGAGCTGAGTATGGCAACGTCTATGGCGGTGGTAAAGGTAAAGAGAAAGATGTTAAGGCTGGACTGGTGAAGGGTAATGCTACTGTAAGTATCAGTGGCACGCCTACCATTCTGCACAATGTCTATGGTGGCGGTGCCTACGGTTCGGTAGGAACGTTTACCTATGCTGACGATGACTATCATACCGCTCATCCTGAGGTTCCCGTAGGTATGCCTACGGCCCTGGCAACAGCGAACACGGGTGTTTGTACGGTTACCATCACTGGCGGTACCTTCGGAAGCAACGGTCATGAGAACGGCATGGTCTTCGGATCATCACGAGGTGATGTAGCTATTCCAGAAGGCGATCCTGCCGTTGACCCCAACGACCGCATGGCGTGGGTTTACAGCACGCATGTCACCATTGGCGATGCCAATGCTGCAACGAGTCCTACGATTAAGGGTTCTGTCTATGGAAGTGGTGAGAATGGTCACACCTTCCAGAATACCATTGTGGATATTAAGAAGGGTATTATAGGTATTACTGATACCAGCATTGACGGGGGTGCAACATACCCCTACCGTGGCAACGTCTATGGCGGTGGTTGCGGTACGGACATGTATGACTCCGACAATGACGGAATACAAGACAAGTATAACCCGCTGGCTGGTATCGTAAAGGGTACTACCACCATCAATATCACTGGTGGACAGGTTGTGCACAATGTCTATGGCGCTGGCGCTATGGGTTCAGTGGGCGGTGGTGCTGAAGCCACAAGCGGCAAGACTACCATTAACATTTCTGGTGGTCGTCTCGGCTATGACGGTGACGGAAACGGTAATGTATTTGGTGCTGCCCGCGGTGAGTTTGGCGTTAGCACTGCTGCTTCAGGGCTTGCTCACGTCAGAGAGACAGAGGTAAACATCAACTACGCAACAACACCTGCTGCAGATAATGACGGAAAGACGGCGCAGCTTATCGCTGGTTCAGTATTCGGTGGCGGTGAGGCCGGTACCGTCAAGGAGAGCGTAGCCGTCAACATGACTGGTGGTCTGATTCTGAAGGATCTCTATGGCGGTGGTGCCTTGGCTGATACGCAGACCAGCAACTGGGATGCAACTGCTAATGAAAATGCCGGTGGCTGGGCAGCAGGCAAGACATCAGCAAGCGCCACCACGACCGTTCGTCTGATGGGCGGACGTGTCGGTGAAGAGGTCTTTGGTGGCGGACTGGGAGAAGCCGGTAAGCCTGCTTACGTCTGGGGTGACGTGTTGCTTGACCTGAATGGTACGACGACAATAGATGGAACTACCCATAAACCATCAACCACTGGTGATGTTACGACCAATGCTACCGGTTGTGTAGTTGGACAGATATTCGGTTGCAACAACATCAACGGAACGCCTAAGGGCGATGTGATGGTGCATGTCTATGCCACACAGAACGCTGCGGCTACACAGATTGCCAATGCGGGTGAGGTCACCAATGCCAAGGTGAAAGGACGCTATGATGTCACGGCAGTCTATGGCGGCGGTAATCAGGCTGCATATAATCCTGTAACGCCATCTGATGGCACTTCAGGTTCTAAGACGCAAGTCCTTATTGAGGGCTGTGCGCTCACAAGTATCGAGACCGTCTATGGTGGTGGTAATGCTGCTGCTGTGCCAGAGACAAACGTAACTATCAAGGGCGCTTATGAGATAGGCTACCTGTTTGGCGGCGGTAATGGTAAAGACGACATTGCGCCGGGTGTAGAAAATCCGGGTGCCGACGTCGGTATACTGGACCACGGTACAACAACTTATGGTACGGGTAATGCCAACACACTGATGGAAGGCGGATTGATTCACGAGGCCTATGGTGGTAGTAACACGAGAGGTACCATCAAGGGGTCTATCAACCAGACAACCGCTCCTAAAGCCTCAACAGACCCTGAGTATTGTTGTGATTTGGAAGTGGAGAAAATTGTCGGTGCTGGTAAGTATGCGGACATCGACGGTGATGTGACAATGACCTTGAGTTGTCAACCGAGCAAAAAGGTTGACCTGCTGTTTGCGGGTGCCGACGAGGCTAACGTGAATGGTAATATCACGCTAAACATCACCAACGGACACTTCGGCAAGGTGTTTGGTGGTAACAACCTGGGTGGTGCCATCAAAGGAAAAATCACGGTGAACGTCGAGGAAACCGGTTGTCAGCCTATCAAGATTGACGATCTCTACCTGGGTAGCAATGAGGCACCCTACTCTGTCTTCGGCTATTATGAGAGTGATGAAACCCATTCTGTAACCGGCAAGAAGATTCTGAAGCCGAGAACGTCAGCAGATGACGCACACACTCCAGTGGAGAATCCGGCATCAGACGCTTCTCATACCTTCCCATACGCTCAGCCCGAACTGAACATCATCTCTTGCACCTATATCGGCAACGTATTTGGTGGTGGCTTTGGTGAGGGTGCTGTGATGTATGCCAACCCGACAGTAAACGTCAATATGGAGCCAGGTAATTATGCTGCTACGGCTGTTCCTGCCATGATGACAGAACTGCAGCTGGATGTTGCGAAGACTGCGCCGAATCCCGATAAACTGGGTATTATCAGAAATGTATTTGGTGGTGGTGATGCAGCCAATATCGCTGGTGATACCTATGTGAACATCGCTACGGAAGCAAATAAGAGTGCCTATATCATCGGTAGCGTCTTTGGCGGTGGTAATGCTGCCGACGTGCTGGGCAACACCAATGTCACGATGAGTGACGGCTATGTCTTTAACGGTATCTTTGGTGGTGGCTATGCCGGTTCAGTGGGTACATTCACCAGAAGTACGGCTGACGAAGATGTCAACATCTATGGCCATACGACTCATGACGGATGTATTGGTAAACCTGTTTCCTGCGCTACAGGTACCGGTAAGTGTACGGTTGTTGTCAACGGTGGTCAGATTGGTCCCTTATCCGTGGCAACACAAGGTATGAACAGGTCGAAAGCAGAAGGCGGTCCCGTACCGGAAGGTTGGGTATGGGGTGCAGGTCAGGGCCTCGTGGAAGATCCTGCGGAGCATCCTGATACGCACTTCACGTCATACGTGGGAAGTACGGATGTGACCATTGGTGGTACGGCTCTCATTATGGAATCCATCATCGGTGGTGGTGAGTTCGGACGTGTGCTTGGCAATACGCTGGTCAAGATAGAAGGCGGTCAGATTGGTGTCGGTGAAGGAATGGTGGATGGTAGCAACAAGCCCATACGCTATACGGACGACCAGTTCGTCAATCCTCTCACAACGACTATCACCGATGCAAATGCTTTGACTGAATGTTCGCACTACCCATACGGACGAGATACAAACAATGACGGAAAGCCTGATGAATTCTTGCCCTACGACCCGTATTGCGAGAAGTATCCTAACTATGTAGCTGCTCATCCGGAATTTGCTCCGGCCAGCACTTCAAATCCGTCAGACGGTAAGACATGGATTGGCTGTGTATTCGCGGGCGGCTCCGGCTATATGCCCTACGAGAAGAAAGACGGTACAGGCTACGACTGGTGTCCTTCAGCAGGTTTGGTGGAAGGTGATACCGAAGTGCGTATCTCTGGCGGTCATATCCTGACAAACGTCTATGGCGGCAACGAGATTACCGACGTCAAGGGTAAGTCTATCGTGAAGATGACTGGCGGTACGATTGGCGTGCCGCGCACTCTGGAACAGATTGTCAAGCACCCATTGACCTGCTACCTCTTTGGCGCAGGTAAGGGTGACGAGCGCTCTCGCTTCTATAACTACACCAATACGGGTAGTGTAGAGGTAGAGATATCGGGGGGTATCATCTACGGTTCCGTATTCGGTGGCTCGGAGGATGGTCACGTCACAGGCGATATTAAAATGGATATCAAGCCTGGAGCAATCATCGGTACCTGGGGTACCTCATACGTGGATGGTAATGTCTTCGGTGGTGGTCGTGGATTCTCCGGCAATACCCTCACAGCTGGTAATGTCGGTGGTAATGTGACCATGAACATCACAGGTGGTAACATAATTGGTTCGGTCTATGGCGGCGGACGTCTGGCTTCCGTGGGTACCTATCTTGTAGAAACAACAGATGCCAATTACGGCAAGCAGATTCCAGACGTTGGAAATGACAAGCATGGACATATCACCATCAATATCAGCGGCGGTACCATTGGTAACGATAAAGAATATATCTATAATCCTACTGCTGAACAGAAGGCTGCGATACCCAATACCACCTTCGACTATCAGAACCATCTGCAATACACCAAGGGTGGTAATGTGTTTACCGCTGGTATGGGACGACTCTACGCGCTGGATAATACAACCGTGCTGACATCATGGCAAAAACTGGGTCAGTGTAAGAGTTCTACATTAAACATGACAGGCGGTACCGTGAAGAGCAGTGTCTATGGCGGTGGTGAGATCGGTATTGTTGCCCAGAATGCAACGGTGAATATCGATGGTGGAACTGTAGGTACGAAGGTCGTAGATTCGGGAGATGCTACTAAGTATTACAACTTCGGCAGTGTGTTCGGAGGTGGTAAGGGTAGCACGGAAAATATCGACGGTATTAGTGCGGCAGGAACCACACAAGGTGATGTGGAGGTTCATCTGAATAAAACTGTTGCATCGGATGATAGCAAAAAGGGTGCTATCGTCAGTCAGGTGTTCGGTTGCAACGATATGAACGGCTCGCCCAAGGGCAACGTCACCGTACACGTCTATGCTACACAGAATGCAGACAAAGACAATATCAGCACCAAATACGACAAGAACACTGAGAAGTTTGATGTTGAAGCAGTCTATGGCGGTGGTAATCTGGCTGCTTATGAGCCAACAGATTTGAGTACCGGTAAGGCTAAGGTCATCATCGATGGCTGTGGACTGACCAGTGTACGGCAGGTGTATGGTGGTGGAAATGCTGCTTCCACACCAGCTACCGATGTTGAGGTTAATGGTACCTACGAGATACTGGAACTCTTCGGAGGCGGTAACGGTGCTGACAAGCTGCCTACAGGTGCAGACAACCCGGGTGCTAACGTAGGTTATAAGGATTACCATTTGGTAGAAGATCAATACCCCACCAAGGAAGAAAGAGTCAGTGGCGATGCTTTTGCTCCTTATCGCTATGGCACCGGTGAAGCTACTGTCAACATCAAGGGCGGTACCATCCACCGCGTCTTTGGCGGTTCTAATACCAAGGGTAACGTTCGCAAGACGGCTCTGACCTTGCTGGAAGAAGTGACAGACGGCGGTACTCCTGTCTGCGAATTCCATGTCGATGAGGCCTACGGTGGTGGTAAGAGTGCCCCTATGGATGCTGAGGCAAAAATGCTCATGGCTTGTATCCCAGGTCTGGAGGAAGTCTATGGAGGTGCTGAGGCTGCCGACATTCGCGACGACGTGACGCTGACTATCACCAACGGTACCTTCAACCGTGTTTTCGGTGGTAACAACATCAGCGGAACCATTAGTGGTAAGATTACCGTCAACGTCGAGGAAACCGGTTGCCGACCGGTTGTCATCGGTGAGCTCTATGGCGGTGGTAACCTCGCTGCATACTCCATCTATGGCTACAAGCAGGTTGGTAACGAATGGAAACCTCGTACATCAGCAAGTGACGCAGGCACAGGTCCTGCGACTCCCTATGCCTCTCCACATGTGAATGTCCGTTCGTTCACCAGTATCGGTTCCGTCTATGGCGGTGGCTACGGTGCAGCAGCATTGATGGTTGCCAGTCCTACGGTCAATATCAGCGAATCCGTCGGTGATCCAGACAACTATCCTACTACAGGTCAATACTATAACGCAACAGGTTTCACGGGTAAGACCATTACTGTCGATGGTCATGACGTAGTGCTGCCAGACCATACCAGAACCAAGATTGGAGCCATCAACAATGTCTTCGGTGGAGGTAACGCTGCTCCAGTCATGGGCGATACTCAGGTCAATATCGGTACTGCGGTAGGCGAGGATGTCTATCTGGTCAAGGCTTTCAAGGCGGGTGACACCCTTCCTGCAAACTGCTATACCAAGAATGGTAACAACTACGATACTGCAACGGGCACAGCCCAGGATGGCATAACCTATTACAGAAAGTATCCTGTTGTTGGTGTGGACATCCGTGGCAACGTCTATGGCGGTGGTAACAATGCCGAGGTGACGGGCAATACGAATGTGCAGATAGGCAAAAAGGCAGAGTGATGGGTATGAGGCATTTGGTCATTGCTATCGGGTGCTGGATGGCTACCCTGTCGGCTGTCGCCCAAGGCTATCCGGTGCCTCAGGTGCCCGACTCAATAACGGAGCCGCAGGCACGCTGTGACTATGCCACCCAGCGCTATTGGGACCATTTCGACTTCAGCGACACCACCCTACTCCGCATAGACTATGGCGAGCAGGCACTGGTCGATTTCCTATGGCTGTTGAAACATGGATCAGACGACGGCAAGAACCATGCTGTCCGTCTGTTCAGAAATCATCTCAAAGAGCATACGGCAGCCTATCGCTATTTCGTGGGCAAGGCACGTAATTACCTGACCAACCCCGACTCTCCCGTCTATGCGCTGATACCCTTGGAGGACATCATGGGTACTCGCATAGGCGACGTAGCCACCGACTTCGCTTACCAGACAGCCGATGGTCAGCGCCACCTGCTCAGCGAGACAGCTACTGACCGCATGACGCTACTGCTGTTCTACGACCCTGACTGCGACAATTGTCGCACCATGATAGCACGTCTGCGTAACGATGCCGTCATCAACAAGCAGCTTGCCAAGGGGCGTCTCTCCGTGCTTGCCGTCTATACAGAGGAAGACCGTGACCGCTGGCGTACCACCCTCAGCAGCATGCCCACCAACTGGCTCGTAGCCACGAGTAGCGAGCCGCCCCTCGACGACCTCTTCGACCTGACCGTTATGCCAGCCCTCTACCTGCTAGATGCTCACAAAACCATCATCTTAAAAGACAACCTGACAACCATCCGACAATGGCTAAAGGATTAAAAAAATCACCTCTGTGAAAGGTATGTCACTTTAGGGTCGTTACTGACGTTCCTTGTGGCGATGTGATAGGTGATGATTTATCTACGTAAATCATATTCTGTGTCAGAATCTAAAGCCAAATGAAGTGTTGATGAACCAATCGTTCAAATATCCAGAGGTGCTGTCGTGATGATAGCGGATATTGTTGAATTGCCCGTAGGCATTAAGATAAAACCTGTCAAAGTTGTAGGTCAGCGACATACGCGCATCAAAACCGATGCTGACACCGCTGTTGAATGTCTTGTCGCCTACGTGGCTTATACGTATATTTTCATAGTACCATTTGTCCCATTCCTCGAAACTAATATCCTTGTCCCAGAAAGTGGGATCTTCCATCAGCTCCTCCATGTTGGTCGTATAGCCATAGGCCTTGAGCTTGTTGACAAAGGTCAGCATAGGCATGAACATGACGTTGACAAGCAAGCCGCGAACGGGTACCCAGTTGTAGGCATAGCCTACCCCAACACTACCCTGCCAGAGCTTTACCTTGCCCAGTCCGTCCATCAAGTATACCAGATCGCCATTAGAGTCGGAGGCATAGTCGATATGCGTATAGTTGTACATGAATCCAGCCATAATCGAACCTGCCGAGCGTTTCTGAATGGCCGACTGGTCGTAGGCTGCGGAATAGGAGAACCGCTTGCCGTTGAACATATAATATCCGTCGGCGATGACCGTTCTCACACTGATGGGGTCTGTCATCTCTATGTTATTCCATGCGTCCATTTCAGCCTCTGTCAGAAGTTCACTGTTCAGGTTGAAATTTGGGTTGCTGTTCTCAAACGAGCGGATGCGTACATTGATGCCATAGGAGCCGCCCGTGGCACCGAAAGTCAGATTGCTACCCTTGTCGCCACCGACATTCACCGTATAGCCCAGGCCATAGCCCCGATAGCCTACCCACAGACCCAGATACTGTGAGGGTGTCGTCTTCAGGTGCGGCCTGGCACTATATTCCTGACCGGCTATTGTTCCTTGGGTATGCATACTCACAATGGTCTGGTTCACATTGCCTCTCAGGATGACCTGCCAGGGCTTCTCCGGAGCATCAATATAGTTTCGGTCGACGCCCTTGACAGCCATGGAATCCAGCTTTGTGCCGACTTTCTTGATAAACGAAACCAAGCCTCCTTGTGCCATCGTCTGGCCACAGAAGGTAATGCCAAAAACAAATATGATGTAGCGCAATAGTTTCATTTTTCAAGTTTCTAGTCGATACTAAAAGCTTTCGCGCATCCACGCCGTGACGGTCTGGCCCATGCGCTGCTTGAAGGCAAGGCTGAAGGTGCTGTAGCTGCGGTAACCACTATCGCTGGCTAACTGTTGGGCGGTGAAGGAGCGTTGGGCAGTAGTGGCCTCGCGGTAGAGATTGACAAAATGGTCGATACGCAGATTGTTGATATAGGTATTGTAGGTGGTGTTCTTACGCGAGAAATACTGGCTGAGGTAGGAACGGTTGGTGCCAATGGCTCGGGCGAGATCGGCGACGGACAGGTCGTGCTGCAGATAAAGCTGTGTGGAGACGCAATGCTGCTGCAGTAATTGGCCGATTTCATCAAGAGAAAGGGGGAGACTCTCCCCCAACCCCTCCCTGTCAGGGAGGGGAGTAGTTTGTTCGAGCGTTTGCAGCGTTTCTACACGCCACAGGAGATAGAAGATCAGGAAGAGGCCACACACTTGAACGATGTATTCGTAAGCCATGCCCCCGAAACCACTCACATAAATACCAAACATCAGCAGGATGGCTGCCAGCACGAGGAAGCTCTGCCACACCTCCTTGTGCTCCAGGTCGGCATAGTTGTCGCGGAGCCAGCGTCCATACTGTCGTACGGCAAACATCATATAGATGACCAAGGCAAAGCCCAGGAAAAGCATATAGAAACGAATCATGGACACCATGGAATAATTGCGGTTAACGATGGATATCAACATAAGTGCCACGGTTGGCGCCATGATCGCGAAAGCTGGCCACAGCGGTCGCCGTCTGTCTTGCAACATACAGAACAATATGATGATAGCCACGGGGATGGTTGTCAGGCAGTCGAGCAATCCACCTATCAGCATGCTCAGCATGATGGCATCGGGAGAAGTGAGCACAGCAGCAGGCAAATACCACAAGTGCCCCAAGGACATGATGGCAAAGAAGGCTGCTGTCCAGCGGCGCAGCCGTGCTGGCGGCGTGATATCAGGGGCAAAGGCATTAGCCCGTCGGAAAAGCAGATAGATGCATGCAACAGCAGCCACCGCTGTTCCTGCGGCGTAGAGCATTAACAGCAGTAAAATCTCAAGAGATATTGGTCCAAACATCTATCCTATAATTGTATACTATCAATTCTTCTTTTCGAGCAGTTTCATAGCATGCTGCACGATGTCACTCTGCTCGTTGAAGATGGCGAAATACTCATCCATAGACCATAGGTCGCGGGCAATAAGCGCCTTCAGCTGTTGAGACAGGTAAGGAAGCGTGCGCTGCAACTCTGCATCGTCTTTAGGCTCGACTTTCTGTTTCTTACCCTCAGCGATGATGTCATCGATGAGCTTCTGAGGAACCTCAAAGCGTTCACGGAAGTCGGCAAAGACGGGATACTGCTTCTTCAGCTGCTTGCGATGGTTATCTACATAACGCAGGTTCTGATTGATGATAATCGACTTGGCTGCCAATTCCCGATGGAATCGGGTGTATTTGGTCGTGTCAAGGGGCACGAACTCGTCGGGCATGATACCACCACCACCATAGACCACACGATGCTCGCGGAGCGTGTAGTATTTGAGTGAGTCACTGAAGTGAACACTATCAGCAGACATCAGTTCACCACTCTTCAGACGATTGCTGACGTCCATCGCATAGTCCAGCTTCTTGCCTTTCTCATAAGGTTTCTGGATACAGCGGCCAGAAGGCGTATAGTAGTGGGCTATGGTCAGGCGAATCATCGAACCATCAGGAAGGTCTATTGGACGCTGGACCAGTCCCTTGCCGAAGGTGCGACGTCCCACGATGATGCCGCGGTCATAGTCCTGAACAGCACCAGAGACAATCTCGGCAGCAGAAGCGGTATAGCTATCGACCAAGATGATAACCTTACCCTCCGTGAACAGTCCGCCACCATGTGCTTTATATTCATTACGATCAACGCGACGACCCTCGGTATAGACGATAAGACTACCCCGTTCCAGCAACTCGTTGGCCACCTCAACAGCTGCATGCAGGTAGCCACCACCATTCTCCTGAAGGTCAAGGACGAGGGTCTGCATACCTTGTGAGAGCAGTTTCTTCAGGCTCTCGCGGAATTCGTCTGGCGTAGTGGCTCCAAAATTACCAATACGGATATAGCCGACAGTAGGACGAATCATATAGGTTGCATCGATGGAATGGACAGGAATCTTGTCGCGGGTAATGGTAAAGGAGAGTTTGTCAGCAATACCTCGACGCACGATGCCCAACAGCACCTTGGTGCCCTTAGGACCACGCAGGCGACGGACAATCTCGTCGCGCGACATCTTAACACCAGCGATAGCAGTATCATTGACGGTGACGATGCGGTCGCCAGCCAGAATACCCATCTTCTCAGAGGGTCCGTTATTGATGGTCTGGATGACGAGCAGCGTATCCTCCACCATATTGAACTGAACACCAATACCCTCAAAGTTACCTTGCAGGGGCTCGTTCATGTCCTTGACTTCCTTGGGAGTAGAATAGGTGGAATGAGGGTCAAGCTTCTCTAACATGCCACGGATACCATCCTCGACGAGTTTCTGTTCATCGACAGAATCCACATAAAGTCCATTGATGGCCATCTCTGCTATCTGCAACTTACGCAAAGGAGAGTCGCTGCCAGTCTTAATGCGCATCTGCGCCGTTGCGGATATTGCAAGCAGCCATGCTATAGCTGCATAGAAGACACGCTTATTCATAGTCATAATCCTCAGGTTTGTCTTCCTCAATGACGAGGTTGTCGATAATGAAGTTCTGACGCTCCATCGTATTCTTTCCCATATAATACTCCAAGAGCTTCTGCACCTGGTCATTCTTATGAAGCGTCACCTGTTCGAGACGCATATCAGGACCGATGAAACCGGCAAATTCCTCAGGACTGATCTCACCAAGACCTTTGAAGCGAGTAATCTCCGGATCAGGACCCAGTTCCTGAATAGCCTTCTGGCGTTCCTCCTCACTATAGCAGTAGCGGGTCAGGAAGTCGGATTTTTTGGGTGATGGGTGTTGGGTGTTAGATGTTGAGGGTTGGAGTTTGGCGTCTTCAGCTTCCAGCATCTTCTTGTTCTTTATCTTCGTGCGCTTGTTACGAACACGGAACAGAGGAGTCTGCAGGACATAGACATGTCCCTTCTTGATGAGCTCTGGGAAGAACTGCAGGAAGAATGTGATGATGAGCAAGCGGATATGCATGCCATCGACATCGGCATCGGTAGCCACTATTACCTTATTATAACGTAGGGTGTCGAGGCCTTCCTCAATGTCGAGGGCAGCCTGCAGCAGATTGAACTCCTCATTCTCGTAAACGACCTTCTTGGTGAGTCCGAAGCAGTTGAGGGGTTTACCTCGCAACGAGAACACCGCCTGCGTATTGACATCACGACTCTTGGTGATAGAACCACTGGCTGAGTCACCCTCGGTAATGAAGATGCACGACTCTTCCTTGCGATCGTTCTTGACATCAGAGAAGTGGATGCGACAGTCGCGCAACTTACGGTTGTGGAGATTGGCCTTCTTGGCACGCTCACGAGCCAGTTTGGTAACGCCAGCCATTGCCTTGCGTTCACGTTCCGTCTCCTTGATTTTACCCTCGATGACCTCAGCAACATCCTGATGGATATGCAGGTAGTTGTCGACCTGTTGTTTGATGAAGTCACCTACATATTTATTGATGGTATCCCCATCGGGAGCCATCTGCGTAGAACCCAGCTTGATCTTCGTCTGACTCTCAAAGACAGGTTCCTCCACATTGATGGCGATAGCTGCAACGATACCCGTACGGATGTCGCCATACTCATATTTGCCAAAGAACTCCTTGATGGTCTTGGCGATATGCTCCTTGAAAGCACTCTGGTGGGTACCACCCTGGGTGGTATGCTGGCCATTGACGAACGAGTAGTACTCCTCACCATACTGGTTGGAGTGGGTGAAGGCCACCTCGATGTCCTCGCCCTTCAGATGGATGATAGGATAGAGGGGGTCGTTGGTCATGCGGTCCTTCAGCAGGTCCTCCAGTCCATGACGACTGAGGATGCGACGACCATTATACATAATGGCCAAACCAGTATTCAGGTAGGTATAGTTACGCAACATATTCTCCACAATGTCATCGTGGAAAGAATAATCCTTGAACAGCGTATTGTCTGGCTCAAAATAGATATAAGTACCATTCTCGTCCTGCGTATTCTCCGTATTGTCCGTCTGCAGGATGCCTCGCTCAAAGGTGGCGCGACGCACCTTACCATCGCGATAGCTGGCAACCTCGAAGTGCGTACTCAGCGCATTGACGGCCTTCACACCCACACCATTCAGACCTACCGACTTCTTAAAAGCCTTCGAATCGTACTTACCACCCGTGTTCAAGACGCTAACAGCCTCGATGAGCTTACCCTGAGGGATGCCTCGTCCATAGTCGCGAACGGAGACACGCAGGTTGTCCTCGATGGTTATTTCCAGGCGATCGCCAGCCTTCATCTTAAATTCGTCGATGGAGTTGTCGATGACCTCCTTCAGCAACACGTAGATACCGTCTTCTGGCAAAGAGCCATCGCCCAAGCGTCCGATATACATACCAGGACGGGTACGGACGTGCTCCATGTCACTGAGGTGACGTATATTGTCATCATTGTACTCTACGGGAGACTCTCCCCCCAACCCCTCCCTGTTAGGGAGGGGAGTAGTTACTCCAATATTATCTATTTTATCCATATCTTTTGATTTCTATATTCTTCTGTAATCACTCCCCTCCCTCACAGGGAGGGGCAAGGGGAGAGTCTATAGAGTTTTCTTGTAACATCTTCTGCGTTTATGTTGTATATGCTCCAGATACTGCCACTGCGACTGCACCTTCTCGTTGGTTTCCATCTCGACATTCGTTTCGCCCCACTTGAAACCATACTTCTGATAGATAGGTATGAGGTCATAGAACAGCAGGGCATTGGCACCTTTCTGCTGATATTCAGGCAGAATGCCTATGAGCATCAGGTCGAGACACTCTGCCTTGTGGAATTTCAAGGCTCGCATACAATGCCACCAGCCAAAGGGCCACAGGCGTCCGTTCTTACACTTCTGCAAGGCACGTGTCATGTTGGTAATCGAGATGCCCACACCAATGACCTCGTGGTTGGGCGTATTCCAGTCTTCAATCAGACAAAGCATATCCATGTCGAGCATCGGGAAATACATCTTCAGATACTCGTCAATCTGACGTTCCGTCATCTGCGAATAGCCATAGAGATGGCCAAACGACTTGTTGACCACATCGAGCACCTTGCGACCATACTGTTCCTTGCCGAACACCTGGCTACGCTTGGGGTGCATGGGGTGCAGGTTATAGCGCTTCATCACCATTTCAGCCACCTTGTGGAACTTCTCTGGCATGCCCTTTTCAGGGACGATGAGCTTATACTCCACATAGTCGTTGTCCTTGACGAAGCCCCCCAACTGCTCGATATGCTGAGGATAGTAAGGATAATTATAGATAGTAGCCATCGTGCCCAACTGGTCGAAGCCCTCAATGAGCATTCCCTCTGGGTCCATATCCGTAAATCCCAGAGGACCGATCATTTCTGTCATTCCCTTCTCACGGCCCCACTGTTCAACAGCATCAAAGAGCGCCTTCGACACCTCCAAATCGTCGATAAAATCGACCCAGCCGAAGCGTACACTCATGCTCTCCCAGCGCTCGTTGGCACGATGATTGATAATGGCAGCAATGCGTCCTACGACCTTTCCGTCGCGATAGGCCAGGAAATACTCAGCCTCGCAAAACTCAAAGGCAGCATTTTTGTCCTTACTCAACGTATGGATTTCATCGCTGTACAAATTGGGAGCATCATACTCGTTACCTCGATACAAGTCATAATGAAGCTGGATGAAAGCATCAAGCTCCTTCCTGTTGGTGACCTTTCTAATCTCTACTGGTGACATTTGCTATACTCTCTTATTAACTTTCTTGCAAAGGTAACGAAAAAGCAGGAAATTCCCAAAATATTTAACCAATTTTACGGCAAATAAATAGACTGTGCTCTCCATTGGCCCTGGTTGTGGCAAAGATATAGACGTCGCCACCATCTTTCAACTTCAGCTTTTTTCGCAGTTGTTCAACTGACAACGGGAAGTTGCGAACAGCAATATTG
The DNA here is from genome assembly GCA_902772585.1 of uncultured Bacteroidales bacterium. Taxonomy (GTDB): domain Bacteria; phylum Bacteroidota; class Bacteroidia; order Bacteroidales; family Bacteroidaceae; genus Prevotella. The sequence goes on from CACYBB010000004.1 coordinate 161,612, forward strand.
GCCTTTTCTATACCTGACAAAGCCTCTTTCAGTTCTCGCTTATTCATCGACGAGACAGTCATAATCTGGAAACCACGCCCAGGAAAATCATCGATTTCATCAGCAGAAAGGAACAGATGCGAGTTGACTGCCACTTGTCGGACAGCAAAACGGTCCTCAAGCACATCGAAGCAACCTGCCTTCATGATGCTGGCATTGGGTTCGTAGAGAAACCTCACGTCATAAGAGAGAAGGCTTCTCGCATTCAGTCCGAAGGCTTCGGACTCGCAGTCCGAAGGCGTCGGACTCACAGTCCGAAGGCTTCGGACTATTGGGAAGACATTATCGTTGTTGACACAATAGAGGTTGATTGTTTCCGACTGATCAGGAGTCAACACCAGCACCAACTCTTTGCACTCATTGTTGACACTGATGATATGGACTTCACTAACGCACTCCAAATCAGTGACTGCCTTACGCCAGTCGAGCATGGGCGACAGCTTCAGAATGACCCGACGGGATTTACTTAGAAGCTGGGGTAGTAGTTCCAAAACGTTGGGACTGCAATCAGCGATGTCGTAGGTCCGTGCCCCATGCTCGTCTCGACGTGCTGGGTCAAGGTATATGACGTCTGCGTGGTCGAGCTGCGTTGTTAAGTACGTTGCTGTGTCACAGCAACATACAGAACACGCCAAGCCAAGCGTGCGGAAGTTTTCCGTTGAAATGGCGCATAATTGTTCGTTTTGTTCTACATAGACGCGCTCTTTAAAGCCTTGCGACATCCAGTAGAAATCGACACCAAAACCACCCGTCAAATCCACGTATTTGTCACCTTGACCAGCCAACTGTGCCTTATAGCGTGCCGTCTGCTCACTGGAGCATTGTTCCATATTCAGATGAGGAGGATAAACGATGGCGTCATGAGCAGCCCACGAAGGCAGCTTCTTCAGGGCCGTCTGTCGTCCTACTATCTGTTGCAACGCCATCGGCATATCCACATCAGCATCTTTCGTCCCCTGCAGTGCCAATTTACGCACATCGTCAGTAGCGTGCTGGCGGACGAATTCCCACGTCTGTTCATTAATCATGGTACAAAGATACAAATAAAGTTTAAATTATCCATAATTCTCAATTCTCAATTCACAATTTTCAATTAAATATTGTATCTTTGCATGGTATTAATAGAAAAGAATATGAAAATAGCATTAATCGGCTACGGCAAGATGGGCAAGATGATAGAGCAGATAGCCCTCAGTCGTGGTCATGAGATTGTGAGTATTATCGACATCGACAACCAGCAGGACTTCGAGAGCGAGGCCTTCAAGAGTGCTGATGTCGCTATAGAGTTTACTGCACCACAGGCTGCCTATGGCAACTATCTGAAAGCATGGGCTGCAGGAGTAAAAGTCGTTTCTGGTTCTACTGGCTGGATGAAAGAACATGGTGACGAGGTGCGTCGTATGTGTTCAGAAGAGGGCAAGACGCTCTTCTGGGCTTCGAACTTCTCCATTGGTGTCGCCATCTTCTCAGCAGTCAACAAGTATCTGGCAAAGATTATGAACCAGTTCCCACAGTATGACGTAGAGATGGAGGAGACTCATCACGTGCATAAGCTCGACCACCCCAGTGGCACAGCTATCACGCTGGCTGAGGGTATTCTGGAGAATATCGATCGCAAGGAGTCTTGGGCTGAGGATACCACAGACCCCAAGTTGTTGCGCATAGACCACATCCGTCGTGGCGAGGTGGCTGGCATCCATACTGTCCGCTACGACTCGGAGGCAGACATCATCACCATTACCCATGATGCCCACTCGCGTCAAGGCTTTGCACTTGGTGCCGTGCTGGCAGCAGAGTACACCAAGGAGCATCAGGGACTGCTGACCATCAGCGATATGTTTAAGTTCTAACGAAACTAGTTCAACTAGAGAAACTAGTATTTCTAGATTATGGAGAAGAGAGAAAAGAAAAAGCTGAATATGAAAGTGCAGTGGGCAAAGTTCATCTGCGTATTGGTGCTCTACCTGCTGTTCCTCTTATGGGTAGAATCATGGCTGGGCCTTATCGTAGTGCCTTTCATCTATGATGTCTATATCTCGAAGAAGATTAACTGGCAATGGTGGAAGGATGCAGAGGGTCCTGTCCGTTGGGTGATGTCGTGGGTTGATGCCCTCGTCTTTGCCCTTGTAGCGGTATATTTCATCAACCTGTTCTTCTTCCAGAACTACGTCATTCCATCGAGTTCGCTGGAGAAGTCGTTGTTGACAGGTGACTACCTTTTCGTATCAAAGGTGAGTTATGGTCCTCGCATCCCAGAGACACCCTTGACAATGCCATTGACTCAGCACACAATGCCTATCTTCCAGTGTAAGTCGTATATCGAATGGCCTCACTGGGACTATCGTCGCGTCAAGGGTTTGGGCAAGATTCAACTGAACGACATCGTCGTCTTCAACTTCCCTGCTGGCGACACCATCTGCTCTGCCTTCAACTATCAGGCATATGACTACTATCAGTTGTGTTATCAGATAGGCTATCAGGCTTATCCCCAACGTCCAAATCCTGATTCGCTGAGCCAGGAACAGTTGCCACTCTATTTCAACACCATCTATCAGGCTGGTAAGCAAACTATCGAAGCCAATCCGCAGGAGTATGGACTCATTGATACGCGTCCCACAGATCGTCGTGAGAACTATGTGAAACGCTGTGTAGGTCTGCCTGGACAGACGTTGCAGATTAAAGATCGCATCATCTATATCAATGGCAAGGCCAATAAGGAGCCTGACAATGTGCAATACACTTATTACGTCAAGCTAAAGCGCCATTTCACCGATGAGGAAATGCAGGAGTGGGGCATCACGATGGAGGAGTTGAAGGACCTCAACAACTATGGCTATATGCCAATGACCAACAGTACAGTTGCAGCCCTGAAGAAACGTCCGGACATCGTGGAGAGTATTACGTTGAACAAGGATGCCAGCGACTTAGACACCTATCCACTGAATGGCAACATGCACTGGACACGCGACAACTATGGTCCCATCTGGATTCCTGCCAAGGGAGAAAGTATCGAACTGACACTGAAGAACCTTCCCATCTATGAACGCCCCATCCGAACCTATGAGGGTAACAAGTTGGAAGTGAAGAACGGCAAGATATATATCAACGATCAGGAGACTACCAAGTACACCTTCAAGATGGACTACTACTGGATGCAGGGTGACAATCGTCACAACTCACTCGACTCCCGCTACTGGGGTTTCGTACCTGAAGACCATATTGTAGGTAAGCCCATCTTCATCTGGTGGAGCTCAGACCCAGACAGAGGAGGTCTTGGTGGTATCCGCTGGAATCGACTGTTCCGCTTTGTTGATGATATCAAGTAGAGGTAAGAGGGATGATGTAAGAAGTAAGAGATGAGAAAATGGCTGAAGAACGTGATGGTACTGGCATCAGCTTTCGCACTGATGCTAGCCTTCCGTACTCTGGCCTTTTCCATTCATAGCGTCAACGGAAACGGTTTGGATCCCCTCTTCCATCATGGCGACCAGGTGTTGGTGAATCGTTGCAGCTATGGTCTGCGCATTGAGGGGAATGGGCTGCTACCCTATAGTCGTTTGCTACGCTGTCCTATCAAACGTGGCGACATTGTAGCCTTCACAGTACCCAGCGATTCCGTCACAGGGATATGCATTGCTCGCTGCAAGGCAGTACCTGGTGATACCATCAATACGCATAAAGGACTGATGGTTGTACCAGGACTGAAGACTTGTGCGAAGACGGACTACTACTGGTTAGAGGCTGTCAACAAGGAGAACCCTGCAGACTCGCGCCACCTGGGATTTATTCCTGAGAGTAGCATCATCGGAGAAGTCATCACTGTATTGTATAATCGTCATAACATCAGACTGCAATGAGTACGGCACTGCTTCAGACAACCTATTTCGGACCCATACAGTGGTATCAGAAACTGTATCGATACGACCACTGTCTGATAGAGCAGTACGACTCTTACCAAAAGCAGACCTACCGCAATCGTTGCATCATTGCTACTGCTAATGGACTACAAGCACTGACAGTTCCTGTAGAACATGAAACATTAAACATGAAACATGAAACATTAAAAGTCAAGGACCTGCGTATCAGTGACCATAACAACTGGCGCCGTATCCATTGGAATGCTTTACAAAGTGCCTATAGCGAAAGCCCTTTCTTTGACTACTATGCTGATGATATCCATCCTTTCTTCGAGAAGAAATATGAATTCCTCATCGATTTCAACGAGGCAATCCGTCAGAAAGTGTGCGAGTTGCTGGATATTCACCCTGATGTCAGCTATACATCAGACTTCAGACTTCAGACATCAGACATCACCGACTTCCGCGAAGTCATCCATGCCAAACATCCACAACCAGACAAGGACTTCGCGCCTCAACGCTATTGGCAGGTCTTTGAGGGAAAGCACGACTTTCAAGCCAATCTCTCGATACTCGACCTCCTCTTTAACATGGGACCAGAATCTATTTTTTATCTATAAACCCTATTTATTCATTTTAAATTCAAAAACAGTATGAAGAAAATTAGTTTGAAAGTGGCTGTATGCCTCCTCGCAGGAAGCTTCCTGTTCAGTTCATGTTTTGTTGGTCAGTATGGCCTCTGGAACAAGTACATCAACTGGCAGAATCACATGTCAAGCAGCAAGTTCCTCAATGCCATCGTAGGTTTCTTCCTGGTTCCTATCGTTGGTGGTATTTGCCAGTTCGTTGACATCCTGGTACTCAACACCATCGAGTTCTGGTCTGGCAGCAACCCCATGGCTTCCAACATCGGTAAGACCCAGCAGGTAATGGGTAAGGATGGTCGCTACTATGCTGTTACCACGCTGAAGAACGGCTACGAGGTAAAGGCTCCTACTGGCGAGATTACCTATTTCCTGCACGACGACGCTACAGACTCTTGGTCTATTGAGCAGGACGGCGTTAAGAAGGAGATCTTCCGTTTCAATGCTGATGGTACTATCCAGGCTAACGTCAATGGCGAGAGCAAGAACTTCACCCTCAACGAGGCTGGTGTTAACGAAGCTCGCATGGCTTCCTACAGCTCTTTCTATGCAATGAACTAAGGAATCATTATTCCCAACACTCTATCTCGTCTTCTATCTCAGGCAACTGTCTGCGATGGAAGACGGGTTCTTTGATGCCCTTTCGCTTCTGTTGGCGATAGTCTTCAAGCAGACGGAAAGCATAACGTCCAAGAAGCATAATGGCTATGAGGTTGCAAGCAGTAAGGAAAGCCATAAAGAAGTCGACAATATTCCATACCAGTTCAAAGCTGGCTAAAGCACCAAACATCACCATTACTCCTGCCGAACAGATGCGGTAGACTGTCATCACCTTCGTATTGGATGTGATAAAGCGGATATTGGCTTCTCCGTAATAGTAGTTACCGATGATGCTGGAGAAAGCGAAAAGGAGAATGGCCACAGCAATGAATATAGGACCTACGGCACCTATCTCTGATTGCAAAGCTGTCTGTGTGAGTGCAATACCGTTTAGCTCAGGTGCCTTGTAGAGTCCGCTAATCAAGATGATAAAGGCTGTACACGAGCATACCAACAAAGTATCCGTAAAGACACCCAGTGCCTGGATGAGACCCTGCTTGACAGGATGCGTTACACTTGCTGTTGCCGCCACATTAGGAGCACTACCCTCTCCTGCTTCGTTAGAGAACAGTCCTCGTTTGACGCCATTCATGATAGTTGCACCAATACCGCCACCCGCTATCTGCTCAATACCAAAGGCATCTTCTACAATAATCTTGAACACATAGGGTATCAAGCCGATATTCATGATGATGATGACGATAGCCAGTAGCAGATAACCGACAGCCATCACGGGAACCAGTACGGCACTAACTTGTGCAATTCGCTGGATACCTCCGAAAACTATGAACAGGGCGAGTGTTGCCAAAAAGAGACCAACCCATAGCGGTGAAAAGCCAAAGGCCTCTTGCATGGCTCCACAGATGGTATTGGCTTGTATGGAGTTATTGGAAAGGCCAAACTGCAGGGTGATAAGAATAGCAAAGGTGATCGCCATCCAACGTTGCTTCAGGCCTTTTTGTATATAGTAAGCTGGACCGCCAATAAAAGAGTCTTTAGCTTTCTTTTTATATAGCTGGGCCAATGTCGATTCCACAAAGGCCGTTGCTGAGCCGATGAGGGCGATGAGCCACATCCAGAAAACGGCGCCAGGACCACCAATGGCAATGGCTGATGCGACACCTGCCAGGTTGCCTGTTCCCACACGCGTAGCCACACTGACAGCAAAAGCTTGGAATGATGAGATATGCTTACTGGTCTCTCCTCTCTCGTGCTCCTTCACTTGTTCTTCTACCGTGTTGACTGCCGAATCTGTCAGCAGTCGGAACATTTCGCCCACCATGCGGAACTGTACAAAACGTGTCTTGATGGTAAACCAAAATCCACAGCCTACCAATGCTACTATAAGTACATAGCCCCAGATGGCATCATTTACGATCGTTATCTGTTCATTTAATTCCATAGACTTTATATTTTACTCGCGTACGCGTACCTTATTATTACATTGTGGACATACGCCCTTTACAACATATTCCGCTTCTTCCATTATAAAACCAGTGGGAAGCGGCACAGCAGGAATGTGCACATCCTTCAAACAGAAGGTGCGATGACAATAACGACAGGTAAGATGAACATGCCCATAACACTGACGAGTGTCATCAAGATGACAGACACAGTATTTCTGTGAACCAGAACCATCGTCGATATCGTGCAACAGATGGGCATCAGACAGTAATGTCAACGTGCGGAAAATGGTAGAACGATCAACAGTAGGCAATGCTGCCTCAAGGTCTGCCAGACTAAAGGCATCGCTAAAACTGTGGCGCACTTTACGCCAAATAAGCAACCGCACGGCAGTAACGCGTATACCAGCATTATCAAGGACTTGTTCGTCAGAAATGTCGAGATGCATCGTAATTTTTTTAGTTTCGTCTGCAAAGTTACGAAAAAAAAATCGTACCTTTGCAACATAAGACTGATAATATTATGACACAAGAAGAAAAAACAAAGCTTGAAGAGCGTATCGTTGACGTCTTGAAAACCGTCTATGACCCAGAGATACCTGTCAATATCTATGACCTGGGAATGATCTACAAGATTGACGTACAACAGGACGGTTCAGTGGATATGGATATGACATTCACTGCCCCTAACTGTCCTGCTGCAGACTATATTCTTGAAGATGTACGTACAAAAGTGGAAAGCGTTGATGGCATCACGACAGCTAATGTCAACCTCGTCTTTGAGCCAGCTTGGGACCAGAGCATGATGAGCGAAGAAGCACGCGTAGAATTAGGGTTTGACTAAGTCGTTATACCGTTATCACGTTATATCGTTATTACGAAGAATATGAAAAATATCTATTTCCTTTCCGATGCCCACCTGGGGTCGCTGGCAGTACCACACCAACGCACTCAAGAGCGCAGACTGGTACGCTTCCTCGACTCCATCAAGGAGAAGGCTGCCGCCATCTATCTGCTGGGGGATATGTTCGACTTCTGGTACGAATACAAATACGTGGTACCCAAGGGCTTTACCCGTTTTCTGGGTAAACTGTCAGAGTTGACTGATATGGGTGTTGAGGTGCACTACTTTACAGGGAACCACGACATCTGGGCGTATGAGTATCTGGAAAAGGAGTGTGGCGTCATTTTGCATAAGAAACCGGAGACCACGGAGATTTATGGTCACGAATTCTTCTTGGCTCATGGCGACGGCATGGGCGATCCCAACAAATCATTCAAGGTGATTCGCGCCATCTTCCATAACAAGGTGTGCCAATGGCTCTTCTCTGGTCTCCATCCACGCTGGGGCATCAGTTTCGGACTGACATGGGCCAAGCATAGCTATATCAAGCATAAGGAAAAAGACGAGCCGACCTATCTTGGTGAGGACAAGGAACATCTGGTGCTTTATGCCAAGAAGTATATTGAGAGTCATCCGAATATAGACTATTTCATTTTCGGTCATCGCCACATAGAACTGGATATCAAGTTAGCGCGTAACAGCCGACTCATCATTCTTGGCGACTGGATTAGCCAATTCACCTATGCGGTATATGATGGTGAACACATGTTCCTTGAAGAATACGTGGAGGGTGAGAGCCAGCCATAAGAGAGGTGAGAAGGAAGATGGAAGATGGAAGAGGTAAGAAGTTAGATGTTATGAAGAAGATAGTTACTTTTGGAGAACTGTTGCTGAGGTTCTCAAAGCCTGGACAGTTGCGATTGACGCAGGGCGACCTGTTTACAAGTAAGTATGGTGGTAGTGAGGCAAATGTCGCTGTATCACTGGCTACACAGGGAGAAAATGTTACGTATATTACCCGTCTGCCCGACACCCCAGTAGGTCATGCAGGGGCAATGTGCCTGGCACAACTTGGAGTGGATACCAGTCAGGTACTCTATGGCGGACAGCGTATTGGAACCTACTATTTCGAGCCTGCTGCAGGTATGCGTGCCGCCAAGGTTATCTATGACCGTTCTGGTTCTGCTTATTACGATTTGAAACCTGGTATGATTCCCTGGCGCGAGATACTTAAGGACTGTGACTATTTCCATGTGTCAGGCATCACAGCGGCTATCTCACCCCAAGCTGCTGAGGCAACCTTCGAGGCACTCGACATTGCTGATGAACTGGGGGTTACCATCTGTTTCGACATCAACTACCGCAAGAACCTGTGGAAATACGAGGGTGCTGAACCTCGCAAAACGCTGAGCACGATGCTATCACGTTGTGACATGATGTTTGGCGACGCCATTGAGTTCGATTGGCTGTCTCAACACCCTCAGCCCCCCTTTACTGCTACTGATTCCAACTTCCAGATGCAGATGAAGGAGTATGGTGAATGGTTTGACGAGTTACATGCACAATATCCACGCCTCAAACACTGGATGATGGGTATGCGCAATATTGTCAGCTCCAATCATCACACGCTGACAGCCCTACTTTGGACAGAAGGAAAACTCCTGCAGGCACCTATTATGGATATTCCTGATGTGGTAGACCCAGTAGGTGTGGGTGATGCTTTCATGGGAGGATGGTTACATGCTATCAGCCTCTTCCCTGAAGATAAACAGAAGCAGTTGAACTACTCGTTGGCTGCAGCGGCATTGAAGAACACCATTCCTGGCGACTTCAACCTATCTACAGAAGAAGAGATACTGGACGTAATGGAAGGACGCCATAACCTCTCGACACTTTACAAGACTTTCGAATAATATTATCGAACAGGACAAACAATAAAAGCGAGGCTCCAGGCCCCGCTTTTATACTTATGTGTAAACGGCAAAACCGTTTACAACAGATTCATCGTATCGGTAGCAATCATCAGTTCCTCATCAGTAGGAATGACAACGACCTTCACCTTAGAGTCGTCTGCAGAGATGACTACCTCTTCGCCACGGACATTGTTCTTCTGATCGTCGAACTTCACGCCCAGGAACTCCAAACCCTTGCAAACCTCTGAGCGCATGCTAATTTGGTTTTCACCAACACCAGCAGTAAAGACGATGACATCAACACCACCCATAGCGGCAGCATAAGCACCGATATACTTCTTGATGCGATAGAAATACATCTCCTGAGCCAGCACAGCACGAGGCTCACCAGCCTTGGCAGCATTCTCTACGTCACGCATATCAGAAGAACCACCAGTGATACCAGCGACGCCACTCTTCTTGTTGAGCAGGTTCGACATTCCATCGGCATCCAGACCCAGTTTCTTCTCCAGGAAGGTTACAGCACCACCATCGATATCACCAGAACGAGTACCCATGACAAGACCCTCCAACGGAGTAAGACCCATAGAGGTGTCGATGCACTTACCATCCTTCACGGCAGCGATAGAACCACCATTACCGATGTGGCAAGTAATCATCTTTGTACCCTCAGCCTTCATGCCCAGGAACTCCAGTGCACGAGCTGATACATAACGATGAGAGGTTCCGTGGAAGCCATAGCGACGCACACCATATTTCTCGTACAACTCGTAAGGAATAGCGTACATATAAGCCTTAGCAGGCATGGTCTGATGGAAAGCGGTATCGAACACGCCCACCTGAGGCAGACCAGGCATCAGCTCCTTTACGGCATTCACACCCTTCAGGTTTGCTGGGTTGTGCAGCGGAGCCAAATCAGAACACTCCTCGAAGGCCTTAAGCACCTCGTCAGTAAGAACCACCGACTTATTGAACTTCTCACCACCATGCACCATACGGTGACCTACGGCATCAATCTCGTCGAGACTCTTGATGACACCAATCTCAGGGTCTGTCAGCAACGAGAAGATGAACTTCACACCTTCTGTATGTTCAGGGATGTCGTGCATGATCTGCTTCTTCTCACCATTGGCCAACTTCACCTTCACAAAGGCACCGTCCAAGCCTACGCGCTCAGCACCACCACTGGTCATCACACTCTTATCGTCCATGTTGTACAGAGCATACTTGATAGACGATGAGCCACAATTCAAAACTAATATCTTCATAATATCCGACCCCCTCCCAACCTCCCCCTGTATGGGGAGGAGTAATTACCTAAGGAGTTATAGGGGCATTTTTTAAAAGGTTACTATTGCTTTATCTATTTACTCCCCTCCCTAGCAGGGAGGGGTTGGGGGTGAGTCTACTTCTTTGCGTCCATAGCCTGACAAGCAGTGATGGCAATCATGTAGTAGATGTCATCGATAGAGCAGCCACGAGAGAGGTCGTTGACAGGACGAGCGATACCCTGGAGCACAGGACCAATAGCGATAGCATCACCTAAGCGCTGAACCATCTTATAGCCGATATTACCTACCTCGAGGTTGGGGAATACGAGCACGTTGGCCTTACCAGCAATGTCAGAGCCAGGAGCCTTCTTGGCACCTACAGAAGGTACGAGGGCGGCATCAGCCTGCAACTCACCATCAATCTTCAGGTCAGGAGCCATCTCCTTAGCTAACTTAGTAGCCTCGATGACCTTGTCGCAAACCTCATGCTTGGCAGAGCCCTTCGTCGAGAAGCTCAGCATAGCTACGCGAGGATCCTCGAAACCAGCCACAGCCTTGGCCATCTGAGCGGTGCAGACAGCAATCTGAGCCAACTGATTAGCATCGGGCATAGGCGTAACTGCCACGTCGGCAATGACGAGCACACCATCCTCACCATACTGCTTCTGCTTCGAGATAAGCAGCAGACCACCACTGACACAGGTAATGCCAGGCTGGCACTTGATAATCTGCAGGGCAGGACGCAGGGTGTCACCAGTAGTTGACAATGCACCACTGATCTGACCATCAGCACCTTCGGTCTTGATAATCATACAACCCAGATACAATGGGTTCTTGATGAGTTTGCGAGCCTCCTCGATGGTCATACCCTTCGACTTGCGAATTTCAGCAAGTTTCTCAGCCAGTTCTTCGCTCTTGTCGTAGTTCTCGGGGTCGATAAGGGTAGCCTTACCAATGTTCTGCAGACCCTTCTCCTTTGCCAGAGCCTCCACCTTAGCGGGATTACCAATCAGGATGATGTCAGCAAGACCATCAGCCAATGCCTTATCGGCTGCACACAATGTACGCTCCTCTTCTGCTTCAGGGAGCACGATGCGCTGCTTGTTACTCTGAGCACGCGCTACAATTTGACTTAATAAATCCATAGTTTGTCTATATTTTATTGAATAATGTTTTTCTTGTCTGCAAAGATACTATAAAAATATGAATTATGAATTACGAATTACAAATTATTTAGCGTTTACGTTTACGCAAGCTCCTGAGTTAGGATGCTCTCCAGTTTTTCTGCCGACAAACGTAACTGATAATCGCTACGGATAGCCACACTGATACTACCAGTCTCCTCACTGACCACAATAGCTATGCAGTCACTCTCATGGGTGATACCCAGAGCAGCACGATGACGCAGGCCCAGTTCTTTAGGGATGTCGAGACTGTGACTGACAGGAAGAATACAACCTGCAGCACGAATGCGCTGACGGGTGATAATCATGGCACCGTCGTGCAATGGTGAATTCTTAAAGAAGACATTTTCTATCAACTGTTGACTGATTCTCGCATCAATTAGTTCACCCGTAGCCACAATATCATCAAGTGGAGTGGCACGCTGAAGGACAATCAATGCGCCTACCTTCTTCTTACTCATCGACATACATGCCATCACGATGGGCATGATGATTTGTTTCAGTTGTTCTGGATCATGCTTCTTGTCATTACTAGAGAACAGACGACGCAAGGCCCGCATGCGCTGGTGTCCGCCCAGATTATAAAGGAATTTGCGGATATCTTCCTGGAACAGGACTATGAGTCCGATGACACCCACCGATACCAGTTTATCGAGGATGCTACCAAGCAGTTTCATCTCCAACACCTGCGAGACAACCAACCAAAAGACAATAAACATCAGGATACCCATGAAGACGTTCAGCGAGCGCGACTCCTTCATCAGTCGATAGACATAGAACAGCGTCAGAGCGACGAGTACGATGTCGATAATATCCTTTATACCAAATTCGAAGAACATTCTTATTTGACGATTTGACTATTTAACGATTGTACTATTTTAACACATTCTACGGCTTCCTTCACATCGTGGACACGCAGGATGTTAGCGCCTTTCATCAGAGAGATTGTATTGAGGACCGTCGTCCCGTTCAGAGATTCCTCTGGAGTGGTTCCCATCAACTTATATATCATCGACTTTCGCGAGATACCAACAAGTACGGGTAGATGCAGCATTTGCATACGCTCCAGTTCATTCATTACTTGATAGTTTTCATCCACTGTCTTGCCAAAACCGAATCCTGGGTCCAGAATGATGTCCTTCTGGCCCATAGAACGCAGACTATCGACAGCCTCAGCACAATCTTTCAGAATGTCATACATGGTGGCCTTACGTGACATATAAATATAAGGTACACAAAGACGACTAACCATACGGAACATATTTTCTTGGCTATTAGCTATTAGCCGTTTGCTATTAGCAGGTGCACCCACATCGTTGATGATGTCAGCACCAAACTCCTCAACGACCATGCGAGCAACGTCAGGACGATAAGTGTCAACGCTAATAATTGCCTCAGGAGCCTCACGACGTACTATGGCAAGAGCCACCTGCAGACGCTCCATCTCCTCTTCCTCTGTAGCGGGCTCACTGTCAGGACGTGTCGAGCAAGCACCCACATCAATGATGGTAGCACCCTCACTGAGTATCTGATGTGTGCGTTCAGCTATCTGCTGTTCCGTCTGCGACCTACTACCCGCATAGAACGAGTCGGGCGTGGCATTCAGTATACCCATCACCTGCGGCGTCTTCATATCCAACAATTTCCCGTTGCAATTCAGTGTATATTCCATATTAGGCGCAAAAATACAAAATAATTATGAATTATGAATTACGAATTATGAATTATTTTGTAACTTTGCGCCAAAATTTACGAAGATTATGGAAATAAAGGAACTCTATAAGCTCTATCAGCAGCATCCCTGCATCACTACCGACTCTCGTAACTGTCCTGAGGGCAGCATTTTCCTTGCCTTGAAAGGTGAGTCGTTCAATGGTAATCAATTTGCTCAGTCGGCATTGGAAAAGGGCTGTGCCTACGCCATCATTGATGAGTCGGAATATAAGAAAGATGAACGCTTTATTGTCGTTAAGGATTGCTTGCAAACCTTCAAGGACTTAGCTCGCGAACATCGTCGTCAATTTGAGATGCCAATGGTAGGTATTACTGGCACCAATGGCAAGACCACCACGAAGGAACTGATTCGTGCCGTACTCTCGGAGTGCTATAGCGTGATGGCTACGGAGGGTAACTTCAATAACGACGTGGGTGTTCCCAAGACCTTGTTCCGCCTCAATGACGACCAAGACATTGCTGTCGTTGAGATGGGAGCATCGCACCCTGGCGACATCAAGACGCTGGTAGAGACTGCCGAGCCTACGTGCGGACTCATCACCAATGTAGGTCGTGCCCACCTGCAGGGCTTCGGTTCCTTCGAGGGCGTCTGCAAGACCAAGGGTGAACTGTATGACTTCCTCATCGCTCACAACTGTCCCATCTTCGTCAATCGTGACAATGAGCACCTGATGCAAATGATTGCGGAAAGGGGAGGAACCCCAGACATCTACTACTACGGCCAAAGTGACAATGAAGACATCCTTATTCGTGGCGAAGTTGTCTCTTGTGCTCCTTTCTTGAAGTTCCGCTGGCGCGAGCAAGACCATGATGCCAATTATGTCAGCGAGTGGATGGAGGTGCAGACCAACCTTATTGGTGCCTATAACCTTGATAACATGCTGGCTGCCATCACTGTGGGCTATGTCAACAATGTGCCCTTCGAGCAGATCAACCACGCACTGGCAAGCTATGTGCCCACCAACAATCGCTCCCAGCTGACAGAGACGGAGACAAACCATCTCATCGTCGATGCCTACAACGCTAATCCTACGTCGATGGCTGCTGCTATCGACAACTTCAAGCGTATGGAGGTATCGCCCAAGATGGCCATTCTGGGTAAGATGGGCGAACTGGGCGATGTCTCTGAAGAAGAGCATCAGAAGGTCGTCAGCCAACTGGAAAAAGCAGGCTTTGACGAGGTGTGGCTGGTAGGCGAAGAGTTTAAGAAGGTATCATCCAAATTCCGCACTTTCCACGACGTCGAGGAGGTGAAAACGGCCATTGCTCAGCAGCAGCCGCAGCATAAGTACATATTAATCAAAGGCTCGAATAGTGTCAAACTCTTCCAGTTGCCTGAGCTACTTTAACGGGCCGTCTGTAGTTGGGTGCACCTTTTTTATCTATAAAATGAAAGAAAATGGCAATTTTCCTTTGTCATTTCATAATTATTGTTTATTTTTGCCGATTATAACGTGCTCATATGCACCTACTTTCCTTATTGTATACCAAAACTAAATCATAAAGGACAATGATGAACGAAAGGAAATTACATTTATAACGGACATAAACAAGTAATCAAATGAAAATAGGAAAGTTATGTATGCTGCTGGCAGTCCTCACCATGCTGTGGGGCTGCTCGTCAGACAGCGATGATGGCGACAAGTTGGAGGGTTCTTCCTTTGCCCCTGCCGAGAAACCTTCATGGATAGTTGACATGATGGCCAACGACCCCGTGCCCGCATGGATATCCCCCGACCCGTCGAAGTATGAGAGTTCGATGTTTGTCATGGTGTGCCTTGAGGACCAGCTGGCGCCTTACACCAGTGACGACGACCTGATGACGGTGCTCATCGGCGACGAGTGCCGTGCCAAACCTGCTCCACTTCACAAGGACGACAGCGGCAAATGCTACTTCGTCCTGAAGATTGATGGCAACAGCACCGATCGCGACGTGTCGTTCTCGCTGTGCTACTATGCCGCTAAGATTCATCATCTGTTTAAGTTGAGCAGCACACAGACCTTCGCTTCTGACATCACCTATGGCATCGACGAAGACTTCATTCCGCAGTTGACAAAGGGCAGCTCGAAATATCCCGTACAGGGCGACCTGACTGTCAAGGTACCCGACACTGTTCCTTTCACTCCCAGCGACGACGACTTCGTGGCAGTCTTCGTGGGCGATGACTGTCGCGGTGTGGGAACGGTAGGCCAGCCTTTCACTGTCTTCCTCACCAGTGCCAGCGAGACTCCCCAAGTGCGCTACTACAGTGCCCAGAAGGGTGGGGTATATACGCTCAAGCAGTCTCTTACCATCGTTGCGGGCGACAGCAAGGAGGTCACCCTCTCGTTTTGAAGAATAATAACATAAATCATAACAACAATGAGACAAAACCATTCATTATGGATGCTTGCCACCCTGCTACTGGTGGGTAGTATCACCATGCTGACCAGTTGTAAGCATGATGCTGACGACTATGTCAAGAAGCCCTATAGCGTGACTGACGACGACCGCATCCGCTATGCCGAGGGAAAGTTAGGCATCACCATCGACAGACAACAGGACTGGACCATGAGTCAGCAGTATAGCATCAAGGTCACTGCCAATGCAGCCCTGGAGAATATCGCACAGGTGACCATCCTCGATGCTAACCCCTATGTCGATGTCGCCAATCTGCTGGCTGTGCAGTCGGCCACCAACGACCAGACAGTGACGATGTCATTCCGCGCTCCTGCCGTTGCCGACCTATTATATGTCGCTTGCATCA